>JAPLMX010000130.1 GCA_026386805.1 Phycisphaerae bacterium
GAATGCAGGGAACCTTGAGGAAGTTGTTCTGGCCCGGGAACAGCTTGGGGGCGAAGACCTCATCGTTGCGAATGGAGCCTTCCGTGCCGTAGACCCCGATGTTGAACCGGTACGGCATCCGTGCGTCGAAGCTGGTCGCCGTGCGGCCGATCTTGCCGTCCTGGAACTTGACGCTCACGGAGATCGTCCCCGGGTACTCGATCGGGTTTTCCGTCTTCACCTGGCACGCGTACACCTCCTCGGCTTCGCTCCGCGCGAACCACCGCAGGGCATCGACCGCGTGGCAGCCGCCGGTCAGGATGGCTGTGCCGCTGTGTTCGCGGCTGGCGAGCCACTTCTGCTGCGGTGTCACCCAGATCCGATGCAGGTAGTCCACCTCGACCATGAAGACGTTCCCCAGGGCGCCTCCTTCGATCAACCGGTCGATGCTCATGAGCAGCGGATTCCAGTGCAGAACGAAGCTGACAATCGTTTTGACGTTGTTCTTCCGGACCGCCTGAAGTTGCTTTCGGACGTCGTCCATTGTCAACGCTACGGGCTTTTCGATGATGACGTGCTTGCCGGCTTCGGCCGCCGCCACGACGTATCGGGTGTGCAGGTCATGGGGCGTGCACACGACCACGAGGTCAATATCATCCCGTCGGAGCACGAGGTCCGCATCTGTCTCGATGGCGCAGTTGAGGTTGTACGTGTCGCGGTAGCGCTCAGCGTTGGCACGGTTGCGGCTGACCAGCGCCCGGACCTCGGATCGTTCATTCCTTTGAAACGCCTTCACGTACTCTTGGGCCACCGCCCCGCAACCGATGATCCCTACGCCGAGTCTCTTCATATTCGAACCCCTTTCTCTCAGCGATTACTTCTGAAGGATGGCCCGATGAGCAGCCGTGGCTTTGGTCACCTGTTCCGTCGATTCAAACGGCAGGTACATTGCTCGCATAACAAAGCGATACCGCTTGCCCACTTCGTACTGGGGTATGAACCACTGAAAGTCCCACGCAGGGTTCCCGCTGTTGCTGCTGCCGCCGGAGGGGGACTGGCTGAGCCTCACCTGATCCTGCGGCCGGAACATCTGCACGTAGGCCATGCCGTGGCTGACCCCATAGTACCACGGCTCGCGGTAGCGATAGTCCGACAAGTTGAACACGAGCGTCAGGGGGAACGGGGTATCGTGCGGGAATTCGCGTTGGTCGTCGAAGGCCAAGTGTGTTGGACGGACGCCGTGCTCGGGGGTCACGCCGCGAATCCATTTTGCCTCGGAGCTGCTGTCTCCGGCCGGGTGGCCCAGGAAGTGAATATCCAGGGACTCGGGCTGGTAGATATAGCTGGCGAAGAACAGGCCGATGTAGCCATTTTTGAAGGTCTTGGCGCGAGGCACACATTCGAGGGTCATCTCAATCGTGCCATCCTCCAGCAAGCTGTATCGCAGCCAACTCTCAAGCTGCCAGTGCGGTGTCGGTGGCTGATGAAGCTCGGCCGTGTGTTCGTCGGCCTGCTTTATCGCCATAGGTGCGTTTCGCGGCTCGAAGAGGATCTCTCTCGATTGAACGGTGCCGTCGTGGATATGCTCGAAATTCAGACCCGCGTACATCGGAACGAACAGGTTCCTGTCTTGCCCGCGACGAGTCAGCAAGGCCACGCCGCTGTACCCTTCGCGATGTCCGGGCAGCACTTTGTCGTCCACCGCCTGATTGTTCACAATTACCGCTCGAACACCGCTTCGCTCCAAGACAACATAGGGTTTGTCATTGCCAAAGGTGCACACAGGAGCCAGGACAAGGATTGACACGGCGAGGACAGTTCTGGTGGACAGCCTGCATTTCATCTCACGACCCCTTACGGTTTTTCTGTTTTTGGTCTTGGCGGATCTTCTCCGGGGGCGGCCCGGCCTGACGCCGGAACTCATCCTCGCGCTCTTGCCATTGCATCGACATCTCGCGTACTCGGTTCGGGTGCTGCTCAGCCAGGTTCTTCTGCTCGCAGCGGTCGGTCCTCAGGTCATAGAGTTCCCACGGGCCTTTGTCTCCCTTGGCCACCAGTTTCCAGTCGCCGACTCGAATCGCCCGGTTGCCTAGGTGGTGGAAGTAGAGAAAGTCGTGGGTCACGGCACCGTCCTTGGCAAACGCGGGCGTGAGGCTTGTGCCCGGCAGCGGCGGGGCGGTCTGGCCGTTCCATTCGGGGGAAATACTCTTGCCGCCCGCCAAGTCGATGGCAGTTGGCAGAATGTCGATGAAATGGCATGGATCGTGACGCAATTCTCCATGTGCCGTGATACCTGCGGGCCAGCAAGCAATCAGCGGGGATGAGATGCCGCCCTCGTGGACCCAGGACTTGTGCAGCCGGAAGGGCGTATTGGCGGCGCTGGACCATCCCGGTCCGAGGCACAAGTAGGACTTCGCCGAGCCGGGGGCCGCCGTGGGGTCGTTCATATCGCCCCGGATGATCTGCTCGGCACTGGCGCCGTTGTCCGACACGAAGAAGACGACCGTGTTCTTGTCCGCCCCCATCGCCTTGACCTGGTCCAGCACCCGGCCGATCTCTTGGTCCATCCGGTCGATCATCGCCGCGTGAATCGCCATTTTCGTGGTTTGAAACCTCTTTTGCTCTTCGGTCAGGTCCTTCCACGCCACGGCCCGATCCACCTCGCCCGGCCCAATCGTTTCTTCGAGTTTGTCCTTGGCGAAGTTCCAGCTTGGAATCGTATCCGGCTCCCGCGGGGCCAAGTCGCAGTTGACCAAGCCCATCTCCCGCATCCGCTTCCACCGCCGCTCGCGTACAGCGTCCCATCCCTCCAGGTAGCGGTCTTTGCATCGCTTGATGTCCTCTTGCAGAGCGTGCAACGGGAAGTGCGGCGACGTAAAGGCCAAATAGCAGTAGAAGGGCTTATCCTTGTGCTCTGTCGCGTGCTCTTTGAGGAAGTTGATGGCGTGGCTCGCAATGGCGGTTGTTACGTAGAAATCCGTCCCCGCCTCGACCGGCGGGAGCTTGCGGTCGTCCAGCTCGTGGTTCTTGGGCGCAAAGTACCGGTCGTGGTCGTTCAGCAGGTAGGAGTGGTCGAATCCGCCGTCGGCAACGGCCCTGGATGCCCCCATCAGGTGCCATTTGCCGCTATGGTAGCACCGATATCCCAACGGCTTGAGGTAGTGTGGTGCGACGCGGGTCCACGCGGGCAACGGACCCTGCGGCGGGTCCATGCGGACCTGCTGGGCATAGTAACCCGTCAGCAGACACGTCCGCGACGGCCAGCAGCGGCCCGTGGAATAGCACTGGGTGAACCGGATTCCGTTGGCCGCCAGCTGGTCCAGGTTTGGTGTCGCGACTTCGCCGCCGTAGCAACCCGCGTCCGAATAGCCCATGTCGTCCGCGATGACAATCAGGATATTCGGCTTCGGGGCCGAGGAGGAAGCGGGACTTGGTGCGGGTGCCATGCCTACGCTCGCGTAGGCCTGTTCCGAACCTCGGGCAGAGCCCGCCTGCGCAAGTGAGAACAGAGCGTCTGCGGAGGCCCAACCAATCGTTTGCCTGAGAAACGTGCGTCTGGATGTATTCGCGATTGTCATGCCGTCACACGATAAGCCCAAATCGACTGACCTTCAACCCGGTTGCGTCGTAAATCCGGCAGCATGAGTTCCGTTCGTGAGAGCACGGTCAAACAATTTTGGCCGTGCCACCCATCATGGCGAGCGACTTTGCGTTTGGCTTGCTGGTGGGACAGCGGGCAGTTGCGTCACGGGGCTCGCCGCCGTATAATCCTTTGCAGCGGTGATTGAGTCCGCGAGGTCTGGGGTGGTGCACGGGGCTCGCTGTAACTGTTGAGGATTCCAGAAGTTGGCGCAATCAGTCAATGGCGTTAAGCGTAGGATCTTGGCGGCTCTGCAGGACGGCCTGCCGAGAAGCCGAACGCCCTATGGCGACCTGGCGCGCAGGATCGGCATTTCTCCAGAGGAGCTTCTCGCGGTCTTGGACCACTGGAGACGCGACGGCACGATCCGCCGGATTGGGGCCGTCGTGAACCACTTCCGGATCGGACTGGCGGATGGGGCGATGGTGGTCTGGAAGGTAGAGCCCGAGCGTGTTGCCGATGTGGGGGCGGTGTTCGCCGGCTACGAGGAGGTCAGCCACGCCTATGAGCGTGAAACGGCCCCGGGCTGGGAGTACAATGTCTATACGATGGTGCACGGGGCCACACCGGAGGCGGTTCGGCGGACCGTGGCGCGGATGAGCGTCTCGGCCGGGGTATCGGAGTACCTGGTCTTATCGACTCGCCAGGAATTGAAGAAGATCGCCCCGAGGTACGTTCAGGAATGAAGCCCGCCGCGCCGCCCATGCGAGTCTTGCGAATGTTGTTCTGGGAGACGACCGTTCGCTGCAATCTAGCCTGCGTCCATTGCCGACGGCTGGAGTCGAACGAGGCGGGCGTCGCGGACCTCTCCACGGCTCAGGCCGAGAGCCTGATCGAGCAGCTCGCCGAACTAGGCCGACGCCAGCCGCAGATGCCTGTGCTGGTCTTTTCGGGCGGGGAGCCGCTCTGCCGGGGGGACCTGTTTCATCTGGTCGATGCGGCCAGGCAGCGCGGAATCATCCTGGCTCTGGCTACGAACGGAACATTGATCGACAGTCTCCGGGCCCGGAAAATCCGCGACAGCGGGATCGCACGGGTCTCCGTGAGTCTGGACGGGGCTACGGCCGACGTTCACGACAGGATGCGGCAAATTCCAGGGGCCTTCGATCGGGCCATTGAGGGGATTCGCCACCTGCGCGAGCAGCAAGTGCCTTTCCAGATCAATGTCACCCTGACGAAGCAGAACGCCGGACAGTTGCAGGAGGTGTATGAGTTGGCGCGATCCCTGGGGGCTGTCGCCGTCCACATCTTCATGCTGGTCCCGGTCGGCTGCGGGCGGGTGCTGGCCGAGACGGACATGCTCTCGCCCCAGCAATACGAAGAGATCATGCAGGACATCTACGCGTTGGAGAGCAAGGGGCAGATTCAGATCAAGGTGACCTGCGGCCCGCATTACGAACGAGTTAAGAGGGAATTGCGGATTTCGGATTGCAGATTGCGGATTAGCGGCGATGGTTTCAATCCGCAATCGGCAATCCACAATCCGCAATCGAAAGGGTGTCTTGCGGGTCTCGGGGTGCTCTTCGTCAGTCACCGGGGTGATGTCTACCCTTGCGGTTATTTGCCGGTGAACTGTGGGAACATCCTCGAAGAGCGGCTTTCTCGAATCTGGGACGAAAATGAGGATTTGGCCCGAATGCGCGATGTCTCGGCTCTGGAGGGCAAGTGCGGCATCTGCGTCTACAACCAGGTCTGCGGGGGCTGTCGCGGCCGGGCGTTTGCGGCTACCGGCAACTATATGGCCGAGGAGCCTTTCTGTGCCTATCTTCCTCCTGCCGGACAAACGCGAACGGATGAGGTGAGCGCGTGATCAATATCAGCAAGCTCTATTGCGATCAGATCACGCCGGGTGACTGGCTCCGGTATGGCAGCAAGGACTCCGGGTGCCGCTTGGGCGAGTCCGTGCCGCAGAAGGCATCGGAGAGAAAGCCCATCGTTGTGTGGAATATCACCCGCAAGTGCAACCTTCAATGCGTTCACTGCTACAATGACAGCGGCCCGGATAAGACCTGCAACGAGATTTCCACGGCTCAGGCCAAGGCCGTCATCGACGATCTGGCCCGTTTTGGCGTGCCGTCCATTCTGTTCTCGGGTGGCGAGCCGTTGATGCGGCACGATCTTTTCGAGTTGATCGAGTACACTGTCGGAAAGGGCGTACGAGCGGTCATCTCGACCAATGGCACGCTGATCGATGAGAAGAAGGCGGAGCAGATCACACGACTCGGCGTCTCCTACGTGGGCATTAGCCTCGACGGCATCGGCCCCGTCAATGACAAGTTCCGAGGTGTCCCGGGGGCGTTCGAGCGCGCGGTCCGAGGCATCCGCAATTGCCGGCAGGCCGGCGTGCGGGTCGGCTTGCGGCTGACGCTGACCAAGAGGAACGTGCAGGAGTTGGAGGGGCTGTTTGCATTCTTTGAGGCCGAGGGCATCGAGCGGGCGTGCTTTTACCACCTGGTCCCCAGCGGTCGGGGGGCGGCGATTGCCGGCGAGGATTTGGCGCACGGCGAAACGCGCGATGCGCTGGACCGTATCCTTGCGAAAGCTAAGCAGTTCAAGCAAGCGGGACGGCAGACGGATATTCTGACCGTCGATAACCACGTCGATGGCGCCTACCTATACTTGAAGCTGCTGGCGGAGGGGTTGTCGCGGGCATCGGAGGTCTGGAGGCTTCTAACCTGGAATGGCGGCGGTTTGTACAGCAGCGGCGTGGGCATCGGCTGCATCGACTATAATGGCAACGTCCACCCGGACCAGTTCTGGTGGCATTACGATCTGGGCAACGTTTGCGAGAGACCCTTCAGCGAAATCTGGACCGATCCGGATGAGCCGCTGCTGAAAGGTCTGAGAGACCGTCGCTCGCATATCAAGGGCCGATGCCGGCAGTGCCGATTCTTCGACGCCTGTGGCGGGAGCCTGCGAGTGCGGGCCGATGTGTCCTGTGGCGATCCCTGGGCGCCCGACCCGGCGTGCTACCTGACCGACGAAGAAATCGCCCCATTGCGGATTTCGGATTTCGGATTTCGGATTGAGGTCGAGGGGCTGGGCGTTCAATCCGCAATCCACAATCCGCAATCCGAAATCACGACTCTCGACCGCCGAATTCTGGATGCTCTGCAGTACGATTTTCCGTTGAGCGAGAGGCCTTTTGATGTTCTGGCTGAGCAGTTGGGACTCGACGCTGCTGTGTTTTGGCAGCGAGTGGAGCACATGCTCGATGACGGCCTGATTCGCCGGATCGGGGCCAGCTTCGATTCTCAGAAACTGGGTTTCTCCAGCACGTTGGCGGCGGTCCGCGTCGGGCCGGACTCCGTGGACCGGGCGGCCGAGGTCATTGGTCGGTATCCGGAAGTGACGCACAGCTATCTGCGCGACCACGAATTCAACATCTGGTTCACGATCATCGCGGCGGATGGTAAGAGAATCGAGACGATCCTTCGTGAAGTGCGTGACGACTTGTCTCTGGCGTCGTCTGACGTCCTGAACCTTCCGAAGAAGCGGACGTTCAAGCTCGACGCCCGCTTCAACGCCCGACCGTAGAGACGCGAGATCGCGTGTCTCTACTGGATGACCCCGCCGGTGACGACGTTGTCGCTTTCGTCGTACAGGACCAGCCGTTGGCCGGGACACGGGGCGAACTGGGCCTGGTCGAATTCCACCGTCATGCCGTCAGGCGTGAGGTCGGTGAGCCGGCAAGGCCGCGGGTCGCCATAAGAGCGGATCTTTCCGCACAGCTTCGCATCGGTGGTAAGTCTCTCCGGCAGGAGCGTGTTGCGGCAGGCTGCTCGCACGATGCGGGTGCTCACCTCCTCTCTCGTGCCCAGAGCGACCGTATTGGCGACGGCGTCGATCCGGCCCACGTAGAGCGGCTGGCCGCCGGCGAAGCCGAGTCCGCGCCGCTGGCCCAGGGTGTAGTTGGCGATGCCTTTGTGGACGCCGATCTTCTTGCCATGCATGTCCGTCATGTCGCCGGGATGGTCGGCCGCATCATTCTCTAACGCCAGGCGATAGTCCTGCTCGCCGGCGAAGCACAGCTCCATGCTCTCGGCCTTGTCGGCGACCGACAGCCGCAACTCGGAGGCTTGCACGCGAACCTGCGGTTTCGTCAGGTCCCCCAGCGGCAGCATAAGGCCGGGCAGACGCTGCCTCGGAATCCCGTAGAGGAAGTAGCTTTGATCCTTGTCCCTATCTGCGGCCCTGCGCAGATAAGTGCCTTGGCCGTCATGGATCACCTTCGCGTAATGGCCCGTCGCCAGTTGGGTGATGCCGAATTCCTCTTGCAGTCGATCCCACACGAGAGAGAACTTCAGAAACGTGTTGCAATCCACACAGGGATTGGGCGTTTGGCCGCATGAATAGGCATTGCGGAACGGCTGGATAATGACTTCGTTGAATGCTTCCGTTACATCGACGAAATAATGCGGTAGGCCCAACTCGTTGCACACGAAGGCGGCGTCGGCCCCGCAGCAGCCGCGACGGCCCGTGTCGCAGGCGACGGGAATCTTCATCGTGATGCCCAGGACTTCCCAGCCTGCGGACTTGAGCAGGTGGGCCGTCACGCTGCTGTCCACGCCGCCGCTCATCAGCACGGCCACCTGCCTACCGGCAGCCTTTGCAGGCTCCCACGGCAAGAAGGTGGGGGGCAGCAGTTTGATATTGTATTGGGTCTCCAAGCTCCTCACAGTCGCCTGCGCACCTTGAGGCGGAAATAACCCTGGCACTTGATCGTTTCGACGATCTCCTGGCCTTGCCTGCCGAGACTGACGGGGAGGTTCTGAATCGGTTCGCCGTCGTCAATCTCGATCTCCAGTATATCCCCGACGGCAGTTTTCTCAATCGCCAGTTTCACCTTCACCAGATTCAGCGGGCATGGGACGCCTCGCAGGTCTACTTTCGTGGTCAGCACTTGCAGCCCTTTCGGTTGCAGACCACCTTTCCTTCGTCGCGGAGGGTGGTGATTGTGGCATTGGGGCCGCAAAGGGGGCAATCGGCACGGCGCTGGGCCGGCACCTTGCGAAACTCCATCGTCAAGGCGCAGTAGGTCAGCAGTGAATCGGTCAGCAGGCCGCCCATTCCCAGCAGGTACTTGATCGCTTCCGTCGCCTGGAGCAAGCCGATAACGCCGGGCAGAACGCCGAGCACGCCGGCCTGCCCGCAGGGAGCAACGGCGTTCGCGGGGGGCGGGCCGGGAAATAGGCAGCGGTAACATGCGGTCCGGCCCGGAATGATGGTCATCAACTGGCCCTCGAATTGGAGGATTCCCCCGTGCGAAAAGGGAATCCGCTCGAAATGGCAGACGTCGTTGATCAGGAACTTGGCCGGGAAATTATCCGTGGCGTCGATGACAAAGTCGTATTCCCTGATGATATCCCGGATGCTATCCGCCCGTGCCCATACGTCATAGGTCCGGACGGCCACATCAGGATTGACGGCTTCTATCTTCTCTTTTGCCGATACGACCTTCCTTTTGCCGACATCCGCCGTGTGATGGATGATCTGCCTTTGGAGGTTGGTGAGGTCCACCTGGTCGCCGTCCAGCAGCCCGATAGTACCTACACCGGCGGCGGCCAGGTACAAAGCGGCGGGTGAGCCGAGACCCCCGACGCCCACGATCAGCACCTTGGAGGCCAGCAGCTTCTCCTGCCCCGCGCCGCCAACTTGCTCCAGGATGATGTTCCGGCTGTATCTTTGAATCTGTTCTTCGGTCAATGACATCATACACTCAGGAACGCACGGTCCCAGTCCTTCCAGACCGGCTCAAGGCCCTGGTCTTTGAGCATGGCAACAACGTTGGCCGGACTGCGCTCATCGTTCACCTTGAACTGTCCGGCGTCCTTATCGCCTTGCGAGTAGCCGCCCGGGCTGGTCCGGCTGCCTGCACTCATCTTGGTGATGCCGAGCTGGACGAACCGATCTCTCAGTTGGGCCGGCTCCCGCGTGGAGAGCACAAGCCCCGCATCCGCAAAGCACAACCGCAGAGCCAGCATCATCTGGACGAGGTTCTTGTCTGTCACCAGGTGGGGGAATGCTTCGGGGGGTACGCCGTAGGCTGGCCGGATGCGCGGGAACGAGAAGGAGATGCGTGATTGCCAATAGCGTTTGAACAGGCTAAAAGCGTGCTCGCCGAGCGCCAGCGTCTCGATTCGCCACGCCGCCAGTCCCAGGAGCGCCCCGAGGCCGATCTCCCGCATGCCCGCCGAGGCGAAATCGTCGGGACCGCGCAGCCGCATGTCGTAATTCGCCTTCGGCCCGCCGAGGTGGTACTGTGCGTAGGTCGAACGGTCATACGTCTCCTGGTACAGCGTGATTCCCTCGATGCCGGCGTCGAAGAGTCTGCGGTAGTCCGCGGCGGTCATCTGGTAGATCTCCGCGCTAATGAAGCTGAACTTGCCTCGCAGTGCTCTGGCCAGCTCCGTCAGGTAGGGGACCGTGATGAACTTCCTGTCTTCACTCGTGACCAGGAGAATATCTCTAAACCCTTCATGGGCAATGAGTTCGGCCTCGGCAAGTGCCTCCTCTATGCTCAGCCGGACCCTGTCAAACTTGTTGTCTGTGTTGAAGCCGCAGTATTGACAGCGATTCACGCAGTGGCTGGAGAGATAAAGCGGGGCGTAGAGCCTGATCGTTCGCCCGAAACGTTGGAGGGTCAATCTCCGCGACAATTCCGCCATCTGTTCCAGATAGCTTTCCGCCGCCGGAGATACCAGCGCGAGCAATTTGGGCAGACTGTACGAGCCGGGCCGGGAGGCGATAGCAGCCTCCACGTCGCCGGTGGTTACCCGTTGCAGACGCTGCTTCCAAGCCTCTCTGCCAGCGTCGAGCTGCTGTCTGGCGAGGATCCCCTGGATGGAAGTGTCCGAACTCGTTGGAGTTGCCGAAACGGTCATTTAGTCCCTCAGAAACCCCGTCAGCGGGCTGGACGCCTCTGCCCTGTCCGCAGGTGCACGCGGGCCGGCCAGATAGGCTCTTCGTCCCGCCTCGACGGCCAGCTTGAAGGCGATCGCCATCTCGCAGGGGTCGGCGGCTGTGGCGATAGCTGTGTTGATGAGCACGGCGTCGGCGCCAATTTCCATGGCTTCCGCTGCGTGCGATGGCAGGCCCAGCCCGGCGTCCACCACGACTGGCACGCTGCTCTGCTCAATGATGATCTCTAAGGCGGCACGCGTCTTGAGACCCTGGTTGGAGCCGATGGGGCTGCCCAGCGGCATCACGGTAGCCGTGCCGGCCTCTTGAAGCCTCTTAGCGAGGATCGGGTCCGCATTGATGTAGGGCAGGACGACGAAACCCTCTTTCACCAGGATCTCGGCGGCCTTGAGCGTCTCGATTGGGTCCGGCAACAGATAGTACGGGTCCGGCGTCACTTCCAGCTTCACCCAGTTGATATTCGTCGCGGCGCGGGCCAGCCGGGCCAGTCGCACGGCTTCCTCGGCGTTCCTGGCGCCGGAGGTGTTCGGCAAGAGCAGGAACCTGTGGCGGTCGATCTCGCGCAGCGTATCGTCCTGCGGGTTGCCGATATCCACCCGGCGCAGGGCAACCGTGACGATCTCGGCGCCGCAAGCGGCCAGTGCCTGGGCCATGACCTGCGGCGAGGCGAACTTCCCGGTCCCCACGAGCAGTCGCGAGTCGAATTCTCTGCCGGCGATGACCAATCTATCCATACGGTCAACCTCCCCCCATAAATTTGATCAGCTCAATGGTCTGCCCATCGCGGACCTCCGTCTGGGCGAATTGCTCGGGTGTCACGATTCGGCCGTCCACTTCAGCCACGACGGTCGCCGCCCCGATTCCCAGTTTTTCGAGCAGGGCACAGAGCGTCGCAGGCATCTCCGCGGGTGCAAACTGGTGGGCCCGGCCGTTGATCTGAAGCGATTTCATCCCATTTCGTCCCAAAACAAAAGGCACTCCCCGCGAGAGGAGTGCCGTCATAGACCGCCGAGCCTCCCTTCGCAGGTGCTAACCTGATCAGGTTCAGAGGGTCATCACTCACGTGGTGATTTCTCAGCCGACACGGCGAATCGTTCGCCCGTTGGCTCCCCTGGCTTATTACTTACTACCGTTATATCATAAGGCGGTTCGCGGCGTGAAACAACAATATTGTGGTATCGCAGGGAATCGGCCATGAGCGACCGCTTCGTAGTCCACGAGCATACGACCCCGGAAGGGGTCCACTGGGACCTGATGCTCGAAGAAGGTGACATTCTGACGACCTTCCGCTTGGAGCAGCCGCCTCAGGTCGCGTTGGATCGTGCCGTCGGGGCGGTCAAGATATTCGACCATCCGCTCAGATTCCTGACCTACGAGGGTCCCGTCCAGAAGGGGACGGGTCGCGTGAAGATCGTGGACCGTGGGACCTGCGACTTGGCGGACGAAGGGGAGGATGTCATCACCCTGGAACTGCGAGGCACGGTTCTTCAAGGCGGCTTCACCTTGGTGCGCCTCGAAGAGACGTCCTGGCAACTGGCCCCGAGGCAGTGACACGTGCGCGTGGTCCTGCTATCATCTTAGACAAGGAGACCTGGAATGAAACTGAATCGCCGTTCTTTCGTGAAAACCGCTGTTGGTCTGAGCTGTTGTGCCGCTGTGCCCGGCCGGGCCGGCGAAAGGACCGTCAAGCCTACTGTTGAGCGGTTGGATCAGGCCGCTGCGGCGCCCATTCTCAAATTGGATTCGATCACATCCCCCGTTCGGATCGCCTCGATTGAGCTGCTGCGGGACCAGAGGAATTACTATGTCCGCACTCGATCTACGGATGGGGCGGAAGGGATCGCCGTGACCAACGGCCGGGCGAAGTACCTGTACCCGATTCTCCAGCAGCTTGTGATTCCCTATTTTCTCGGCAAGGATGCCCGGGGGCTCGAATCGCTCATCGACGGGGTCTACGTGTACAACAGCAACTACAAGCTCTCCGGCGTGGCGTTCTGGTGCCCTGTCGCCTGGGTCGAATTCAGCATTCTGGATCTCTTGGGCAAGATCGCCCGCAAATCGGTGGGAGACCTGTTCGGTGGGGTGATCCGCCGGGAAGGCCCGATCTACGTCGCCAGCGGCAATCGCGATACGACGCCCGAGGAGGAGGTGGACGTTCTCGTCAAAGGCATCGAGCGCACCGGGGCCAAAGCCGTCAAGTTCAAAGTGGGCGGGCGCATGAGCAATAACGCCGACTCGATCCCCGGCCGGACCGAGGGGATGATCCGCCTGGTGCGAAAGACCCTCGGCGACAAGGTCACCATCTACGCCGATGCCAACGGCTCCTACGATGCGCCCAAAGCCATCGAGATCGGCAAGCTGCTCCAGGACAACGGCATCAATATGTTCGAGGAGCCTTGCCCGTTCGATTACCTCGAAGAGACCAAGCAAGTGGCCGATGCGTTGGAGATCCCCATCTCGGGGGGCGAGCAGGAGACGAGCCAACGTCGCTTCCGGTGGATGATTCACAACGACGCGGTCCAGGTGGTCCAGCCGGACCTGCATTACTACGGTGGCTTCATCCGTGCCACACGCGTCGCCCGCATGGCGGCCAAGGCGGGGATGAAGATTGTCCCGCACGTGTCTGGCGAGGGCGTTGGCTGCGTCGATGCGCTTCAGTTTGCCTCGTTCACGCCCAACATGAGCCCATTCCTGGAGTACAAGGGCAGCCTGGAGCAGATCGGCTCGTGGTACGACCCGCCTCTTCGCCGCAAGGATGGTGCGATCAACGTCCCAACTGGCCCCGGCTTAGGCATCGTCGCCGATGTGCTCCGCAACGCCAAGCCGGCATGATGAGCTAACGGCGAGAATCTGCTCGTGAATGGAGTGATCGGGCGTTCTTGGGCCTCCCAAGACCGTGAATTTACTCTTTTTCCTCGATAACCTGCAACCGGGGGATTGCGAACGACCACTGCAATAATAGGGCGGGGTCCTCCGTCCTTACTTGTGGCGGGCAAGTGCGGTCTGGGTATTGGCACGATATGGAGAGGTGCTCGTGGAAATCACGCAGGAACACGCCAGTCGGTTGGAAGAACTCATGATGGGGCTGGAATGCCCGAAGGAGTTCATTTGCCACAAGTCCGGATTCACCCGCCTGTGTAAAGTGAGGAAGTCCGGCAAGGCTGGGTTCCTGGAGTGTCTGGAATCGGACGCCCGAAGCTGCCAGTTTTGCCTGCCTTTCGGCGATCCGCCGGTCTGTCTTTGCCCGGTCCGCAGCTACATCGCCGCCGAGTTTGGAAAATGAGCCGGGATGCCCATCTTCACCGAGATCATCTGCATTCACAATTCAACCAGGACTGTCTCACACCCGGCAGGTTGGGTACAATATGACGCGCACAAGCCGTGATGTATCGGTTACGGCGGTTTTGTGAACTCGTTGTTCAACGGAGGTCGCTTATGGATGTGACGGTTACCCTGACGGTCAACGGCGTTGAGCGGACCGTCACCACCGATCCGCAGCGCCCGCTGCTGGACGTTCTTCGCGAGGATCAGCATCTGACCGGCACCAAGTACGGCTGCGGCGAAGGCCGGTGCGGGGCGTGCACGGTCCTGATGGACGGCAAGCCGGTCCGGTCCTGTGTTACCCCGATGTCTCTGGCCGGCAAGAAGAGCATCACGACCATCGAGGGCCTGGCCAAGGGCGGCTCCCTCCATCCCATCCAGGAGGCGTTCCTCGAAGAGGGGGCCATGCAGTGCGGCTATTGTACGAGCGGCATGATCCTGTCAGCAGCGGCCTTGCTCCAGGACAAGCCGAGCCCCACGGATGAAGAAATCATCGCAGGCATGAACGGCAACATCTGCCGGTGCAATGGGTACGTGAAGATCGTGAACGCTGTCCGCCGTGCCGCCGGCAAGATGCGGAGGTAGGAGACATGACCGACAGTATCTCGACGAAAAGAGTTGAACCCGAGTCTTCAAAGCGATCTGTGCCGCCGAGTCGCGAATTTACGATCAGCCGGCGAACCTTCGTGCAGACCCTTGGCGCCGGTATCCTGATCACCGTGACCGACGCGCTCTCCTGGGGGCAGAGGCGAGGTGGAAGAGGGGGCGGTGGTGGGGGCGGCGGCGCGATGCCCGTTGTGGCGAGACTCCATCTCAATGAAGACGGCACTATATCCGTGATGAGTGGAAAGGTGGAGGAAGGCCAGGGGGCGCGCACCGAGCTTTCGCAGGCGGCGGCGGAAGAGTTGCGGGTTCCCTTCGACCGAATTCGCATCGTCATGGCGGATACGGATTTTGTCCCTGACGACGGCGGCACCTCCGGCAGCCGGACGACGCCGGGGAATGTGCCTCCGATGCGCCAGGCGGCGGCAACTGCCCGCGAATTGCTGACGCGCTTCGCGGCCAAGCAGTGGCAGGCGGACGTGAATTCCCTGGAGGTGCGCGACGGCACAATTACGAACAAAGCGACGAATCAGAAGCTGACCTACGCGGATCTCGCCAAGTCGAGGGAGATTGCCGAAGCATTCAAGCAGCCGATCGAATCCAATATTACTCTGACGGCGGTAAGCGACTGGAAGGTGATGGGCAGCTCGGTTCCCCGAGCGAATAACCGCGATCTGGTGACCGGGGCGCATCAGTTCCCTTCGGATGTTGCCCGCCCGAATATGTTCTACGGCCGGGTCTTGCGCCCGCCCTCATACAAGGCCACACTGGAATCCATCGATCTCTCTGAAGCCAAGGCTATGAAGGACGCAGTCGTTGTTCACGAGGGCGAATTCGTGGGATTCGCGGCGCCGTCGCTGTTTCGTGCGACCCAGGCCCTCGAAGCCGCGGCCAAGACCGCGTCCTGGAAGGTTGCTTCCCAGCCGTCGGTGTCCCACAAAACGATCCACTCGTATCTCCAGGAACACGCCCGGATGGACAATGCCAGAGGAGTGGTCACCGAGAAGGGCTTGGCCGAGGCGGCCAAGACTCTCAGTGCCACCTACACCTTGGCCTACATCCAGCACACGCCGATGGAGACGCGGGCGGGCGTCGCGGAATGGAAGGACGACAAGCTGACCGTATGGGCGGGTGTCGATAATCCTCCGGCCGCACAGCGTGACTTGGCTCAGATGTTCGGCATGCCCGTCGAGCGGGTGCGGGTCATTGTGCCGGATATGGGCGGCGGATTCGGCGGCAAGCACGCCGCGCCGGCCGCACAGGAAGCGGCCCGTCTGGCCAAGGTGGCCGGGCGACCGGTCTGCGTGCATTGGACGAGGGCCGAGGAATTCACCTGGGCTTATTTCCGTCCGGCGGCGGTCATCGAGTGCAAAGGCGGACTCGACGCCAAAGGCTCGCTCATCGCCTGGGACTTCATCAATATCAACGCCGGCGGTTCGGCGATTGACGCACCCTACAACATACCGAATAAGCGAACCCAGTCTGTCGGCTCCGACTCACCTTTGGCCCAGGGTGCGTACCGGTGTCTCGCCGCGACAGGCAACAACTTCGCACGGGAATCGTTCATCGATGAGCTTGCCGCTGCGGCGGGAGCCGACCCGCTGGAGTTCCGGCTCACTCACCTTGACAACCCGCGCATTCGCACAGTCCTTGAAACCGTCGCGCAGCGGTTCAACTGGTCTGAGCGAAAAAGGAAGGTCACGCCGGAACTGGGCGTGGGATTGGCCTGCGGCACGGAGAAGAATTCCGTTGTGGCGGCGTGCGTGGAGGTCGGCATCGACCGCAAAAAGGGCGAGATCAAGGTGCGCGAGGTCTGCCAAGCGTTCGAGTGCGGGCCGATTCTGAACCCCGCCAATCTCACCTCGCAGGTGCAGGGCTGCATCGTCATGGGCCTGGGTGGCGCCCTTTTCGAAGAGATTGAGTTCGAGAACGGCAAGGTCCTGAACGCGGATTTCGGCGGCTACCGGGTGCCCCGATTCCGGGACGTCCCCAAGATCGACGTGGTCCTGGTCAACAAGACGGACATCCCCTCGGCGGGAGGCGGCGAGACGCCGATCATCGCCGTTGCCCCGGCCGTCGGGAACGCGGTCTTCGCGGCCACAGGCGTTCGCATTCGCTCCCTGCCGATGCGGGGCGACGTTCTCAAGCGGGCGTGATCCACGATGCGGCGTCCTGGGCAGAGTCGTACGTGGGTGATCAGCCGCAGGGTGTTTCTTCGCTCTGCGGCCGCAGCGGCTCTCGCGTCCCTATCCTGCACGCCCGGCAATCTGTCGAGTCGCAGCCGACGGCCTGTGCGGTTTGGCATCGTTACGGATTGCCACTATGCCGACGCCGACCCCGTGGGCACACGTTTCTATCGCGAATCGCTGGGCAAATTGGCACAGTGTGTGGACCGGATGAACGCCGAGAGGGTCGATTTCCTTATTGAACTGGGGGATCTCAAGGACCAGAACCGGCCGGCCGTCGAAGAGAAGACCCTTGTGCATCTTCAGAACATCGAGGCGGTTCTGCAACGGTTCAAGGGACGGAGGTATCACGTCCTCGGCAATCACGACATGGACAGCATCTCGAAGCGGCAGTTCCTGTCGCACGTGGAGAATACCGGCATTGACGTCGGCCGCAGCTACTATTCATTTGACGTGGGGGGACTGCACTTTATTGTGCTCGATGCCAACTACCGGCCCGACGGCAACGACTACGATCACGGCAACTTCGACTGGACAAACGCCAACATCCCGGCACGCGAGCTCGACTGGCTCCAGCGAGATCTCGCCGCGCGCGGTGGTGGTGCTGTGGTCTTTGTCCACCAGCGGCTTGATGGGGTCGGCCCCGTCTTCGTGAAGAACGCGTCCCAAGTGCGCCAGATTCTTCAGGCATCGAATCGGGTGCTGGCCGTTTTCCAGGGACATGACCATGACGGTGACTACCGCCACCTTGATGGCATTCACTACTACACCCTGAAAGCCGTCGTGGAAGGGCACGGCGAAGAGAACAACTCCTACGCCATTGTCGACGTGCATCCGGGCCAGGGCATGACCGTCACGGGCTATCACAAGGCGTCAAGTATGAGACTGTCGCACGCTGCCGTGACATAGGGCACGCCCTCGTCAAGGCCAAGGGCCTTGGCGAGGCCACCCAGACTTCTCTGCCGACGCGCTCGACCCACATACCGTGACGCCGTCACGCGATCGCCGTAATGGCCTTTCGGACTCGCTCCGGGGTCAGGGGCAATTGGAGCAGCCTGGCGCCGGTGGCGTCGTGGATGGCGTTGGCGACCACGGCTCCTACGATGATGATGGCCGGCTCGCCGCCGCCGTGGGCGGGCTCGTTCTTCAGGTCGAGCAGGACCGTCTCGATCTTTGGCAGCGACGAGAAGCGGGGTAGCTCGTAGGTGTCGAAGTTGCGGTCGAGGATCATGCCTCCCTTGAAATGGATGTCCTCGGTCAGCGTGTAGCCCAATCCCATCGTGATGCAGCCTTCCACCTGGATCGTG
This sequence comes from Phycisphaerae bacterium, assembly GCA_026386805.1. Lineage (GTDB taxonomy): Bacteria > Planctomycetota > Phycisphaerae > Sedimentisphaerales > Anaerobacaceae > PLanc-01. The sequence goes on from JAPLMX010000130.1 coordinate 17,958, forward strand.
GCGCCTTCGGGATTGATCACCAGGCCCATGTCCTGGGCGCACAGAACTCGCTTGACCTGGACGCGCCCGGTGCGTTTATCGACCTGGACTTCGGCGATCTGGGCCACAAAGGTGTCGGAGTCCGTCCCGACCGCCACACCCAATCCGCGGCCGCTGGGCGAGGGGGCGGGTTTCCAGTCGAACTTCTCGGCGGCCGCCTTCAGGACGCGGATCGCTCGCTCGTCTTTCAGGTTCTTCAGGCGGAACTCGATCGGGTCCATTTTGGCCTTGGCCGCCATAATGTCGATCTGGGACTCGCGGGCGAAGCAGTTGGTGTTGTTGCCGGGGGCGCGCCAGGCGCCGGTGGCAAAGGGGTGCGGACTCGCTCCGCCGCCGAAACCGCCGCCGACGCTCGTTGTGCGATGGTGTGGGATGTCGTAGAACTGCGGGGCTCCGCGCTCACCGGCGTAGTAGACATTGTAGTCCCAGAGCACGGCTTTGCCTTCCTTGGTGAGGCCCGACTTGATCTTGACCACCGCCGCCGGCCGGAAGGTGTCATAGAAGAATTCCTCCTCCCGGCTCCAGCATACCTGGACTGGCTTGCCGGTCGCCTTGGACAGCTTGGCGGCCTCGATGGCCTGCTGTCCGGCGCTCTTGCCTCCGAAACCGCCGCCGACAAAGGGCGTGATGACTCGCACATTGTCGGCATCAAAGCTGAGGGCCTTGGCGATCTGGTCTTTCGCGGGGAAAGGCGTCTGGGTGGAGATCCAGACCGTCACTTTGTTGCCTTCGACTTGGGCCAGGGCCGTATGTGTCTCCATCGCCGCATGGGCTTTGTAGCCGTCGAGATACGTTTGCTCCACTATGATTTCCGCCTGCTTTTGCCCCTCCTCGAGATTTCCGCCATGAGCGCCGACATTGCTGTTGCCTGCGTTCTTGAGCAGATGGTCGAAAATGGTCTGGTCGTCGACCTTTAGTGGCGACGGGTCGAACTCGGCCGTGACTTTCGACAGGGCCTCGGCCGCCTGGTCGGGATTCTTGTGCAGGACAGCGACCAAGTCGTCCTCGTGGACAACGGTGACGCCCTCGATCTTCTCGGCGGCGGCGGTGTCAACGTTCTTGAGCTTGGCGCCGTGGGCTGGAGGTCGGAGGAGCTTCGCGTACAGCATCCCCGGCAGCCGGATGTCGCCGGCGTACTTGGCCTTGCCGGTCACCTTCTCGGCCGAGTCGCGCCGGGTGAAGGATTTGTTCATCACCTTGAATTCGGACGGGCTCTTCAGCGAGGGCTTCTCCTTGGCCCGTCTGGCAATCGTCTTCCCCTTGGCCAGATCGCCGTAGGTGACGCGTTTATCCTTCTGCTCCTTGTCGTAGATCACGCCGTTCTCGGCAACCAACCGATCCTGGGGTACTTTGAGTTGCTCGGCGGCCAGTTCCAGCAGAACCCTCCTGGCCTCCGCGCCGGCCGCTCTTAGCGGCGGGCCGAAGAATCGCGTGCTCATCGAGCCGAATGTGCCCATATCCCAGGGGCAGACCGACGTATCTCCCATCACCATATCGACGGATTCGAGACTGACATCGACCTCATCGGCCAGCATCTGGCCCAGGGATGTGATGATTCCCTGGCCCATCTCGATCTTGCCTGTGTAGCAGGCGATCCGGCCGTCGGGGCCGATTTTGAGATAGGTGTTGAAGTCGTCCGGGTAGCCGCGTCCGCCGCGGCGCTGGGCCTCCAGCACCGAGCTATCGCCGACGCAGAAGAAAATGATGATCCCGCCGCCAATGGTCTTGAGAAGCTCGCGACGCGACAAATTGGGGTCGATCTTGATATCGGTGAAATCGAGATTCAGAAGCTCGTTGTCGTTCATCGGGAGGTCCCTCCTTTCAAGGCCGTTGCGGCGGACTGGATGGCGTCAATGATCCGGGTGTGCGCCCCGCAGCGGCACAGGTTGTGGTCCATGCCCTGGATGATCTCTTCCCGCGTGGGCTGAGGATTCTGTTGCAGCAGGCTGTACGCAGTGAGGATCATGCCCGGCGTGCAGAACCCGCATTGCAGGGCGTCGTGCTCGACGAACGCCTTTTGAAGCGGGTGCAGGTCGCCGTTCTGGGAGAGTCCTTCGATGGTGCGGACCTCTCTGCCGCCGGCATTTCGCACCGGGTAGACGCAGGAACGCACGGCCTTATTGTCCACGAGGACCGTGCAGGCTCCGCACTGGGCTTGGCCGCAGCCGAACTTGGTGCCCGTCAGGCTGAAGTCGGTTCGCAGGACCCACAAGAGCGGACGCTGCCCGTCTGTGGTTACGCTGACCGGCTTGTCATTGAGTGTAAAAGCGATTGTCTCTGCCATATCGTACCCCCGTACCCTTGTCTCAATGGACTCCCCTACATAATCCCATAGAGAGATTCAACTTCAACGGGTACTATGGTACACTTGTCACGTATTGTAGTACAGAAAAACTCTGAAGTATGGATAACGTGGACATATTTCGCAAGGCGGCGTCGGCCCTCGAAGAGGGGCGGTCCGTTGCTTTGGTCACGGTCATCGCGACGACCGGCTCAACGCCCGGGAAGGTGGGCTACCAGATGCTGGTCCTTGGCCAAGGCGGAGGAATCGCCGGCACCGTGGGCGGGGGTTTGCTCGAAGCGAAGATGATTGAGGAGGCCCGCTCCATGCTCGACAGGCCGACGGTCCGACTGCTGCGGTTCCATGTGGGCGAGACCCCGGATGACGAGAAAGGGATCTGCGGAGGATCGATTGAGTTCCTGATCGAGACGTTCGACAAGGCGGCCGTGCCGCTGTTCCAGAAGCTTTCCGGCGTTAGCGAAGATCGTGAAGGCGGCGTGCTGATCTCGATCTTGTCACAGGGCGAGGCGCCGCGAAAGATGCGCCTGCGAGACGGAGAGTATGCCGCTGTCCCGTTTCCGCCGGAGATTGTGGCGGCCATCCGAGAGGTGGCCGCGTCGGGTGGGGCTGGGACGAAGGTGTCCGCTGGGGGTGCGGACGTGTTCATCGAAAGTCTGGCGGTGCCGCCGACCGTCGTTCTCTTCGGTGCGGGACACGTGGCGTGTCACATCGCCCGGTACGTGCGGTCCGTGCACTTTGGTGTAGTGGTTTGCGATGACAGGTCGGAATACGCCAATCGGGAGCGATTCCCCGACGCCGAGGAGATCATCGTGGAGGATTTCGGGCGGGCGTTCGAGAGGATGCGGATCGACGGTCATTCGTATCTCGTGATCGTCACGCGGGGACACCAGCACGATGAGATCGTCCTGGAACAGGCCGTCCGGACCGAGGCCCGGTATATCGGGATGATCGGCAGCAGGCGAAAGACGTTGACGCTCCTGCAAAAGCTCCGAGACAAGGGCGTCCCGAAGGATCGGCTCGACAGGGTCTATGCTCCTATCGGGGTCTCGATAGGGGCGATCACGGCGGAAGAGATTGCCCTGAGCATCGTCTGCGAGCTTGTCAAAGTCAGACGCTTGGGCGATGAGGCGGGGATCGGCCACATGAGCCTGTCGCGGCGGGAGGCCGGCCTATGATCAACGCTATCGTGCTGGCGGCGGGCGAATCGAAGCGAATGGGAATGCCCAAGCCGCTCCTGCGGTTTCCTCGTAGGGCGAGCGTCCCCGCTCGCCTATGCGGAAGATCCAGGACCACTCAGGATGTGTCGTGCGGGGACGCACGACCTACGAAGAGTGGCGACACGACGTTCTTGGAGCAGATTGTCTCGGTTCTTCAGCGGTCCGAGGTGGGCAGGATTATGGTGGTTCTCGGTTCGCAGGCCCCCATGATCAGGGCCTCGATTGACTTGTCCGGCGCGGACGTTGTCATAAACGAGAACTATCACGAAGGGCAGTTGTCCTCGTTGGTCGCCGGGCTCAAGAGCCTGCCCCCCGCGGCTGATGCGATTCTCCTGTGTCTCGTGGATAACCCATTTGTTACCGTTGGGAGTGTAGATGGGGTCGTGGGGGCCTTTGGGGAGACAGGCAAGCCGATTGTGGTTCCGGTCTTCAACGGACGGCGCGGGCACCCGGCATTATTCGCGCGACCGATGTTCGATGAGCTTCTTAACGCTCCGCTGGAAAAGGGCGCCCGGCACGTCGTGCAGTCGAATGAAGACAAGGTTTTCGAGGTCCAGATCCCTGATCCCGGCATCCTGGCGCGGATCGACACGCCGGAGGACTATTTCTCGCATTTTGGGGTTGCCCCACGGATAATGGAGCGATGATTGGATTGAAGGAGGCTTTGCAGATTGTCCTGGACTGGGCCAAGCCGCTTGGGACCGAGCGCGTGGAGCTGCGCGATGCCCTGGGTCGTATTCTGGCCCAGGATGTCGCTTCGGATATGGATATGCCCCCGTTCGACAAGGCGACGATGGATGGCTATGCGTGCCGCCGGGCGGACCTTGGCAACTCGCTCACTGTGGTCGAGACGATCCCTGCCGGCGCGGTGCCTGCCCGAGCGGTCGGACCGAATCAGTGTGCCAAGATCATGACCGGCGCCGCTGTGCCGCAGGGGGCCGACTGCGTCATTATGATCGAGCAGACTAAGCCCGTAGGGTGGGCTGTGCCCACCAATTCCCACGGATGCTCACAACGAATGGTGGGCACAGCCCACCCTACGCCTGTCGGCGAGGACGTGGTTCGCTTCACGGGCGAGCAGACGCCGGACAATATCTTTCGCAAGGCGATGGATATCAAGGCGGGGCAGGTGGTGCTGCAAAAGAGTGGTCGGATCAGCCCGCAGCACATCGCCGTGCTCGCCTCGGTCGGATGCGTGCAGCCGCTGGTGGCCAAGCGGCCGCGGGTGGGTGTTGTCGCCAGCGGCGACGAGTTGGTCGCGCCGGCGGCACGGCCGGGGCCGGCCCAGATCAGGAACTCCAACGGCTCTCAATTGACTGCTCAGCTTGCGGCGATGGGTCTGAACGCCCGCGACTATGGCATTGTGAAGGACGTGGCGAGCGATATCGACGCCGTGTTCAAGCGGGCCTTGGTGGAGAATGACGTTGTGATCGTCTCCGCCGGGGTTTCGGTCGGCGATTTTGACCTGGTGCCGGCGGTTTTGCGTCAGAACCAGGTGAGATTGCTGTTCGAGAAGATCGCGGTCAAGCCTGGAAAACCGACGGTTTTCGGTATCTCTGAGCGGGGGTATTGCTTCGGATTGCCCGGCAATCCCGTTTCGACGTTCGTGGTCTTCGAACTGCTGGTCAAGTCGTTTCTCTACAAGCTGATGGGGCACGACTACTTGCCCACGCACGTGCAGATGCGGTTGGATGAGACCATCACGAGGAGAGATACCGACAGGCAGAGCTGGAATCCCGTGAGAATCACGAGCGAAGCGACGGTCGAGCCGGTACAATATTACGGTTCCGCCCACCTTTCGGCGCTCTGTGAGGCGGGTGGGCTGGTTCCGATGGAGATTGGCGTGGCGAGCATCAGGCAAGGAACACCGGTGCGAGTCCGGCTGCTTTGAAATAGGCCATGAACAACGTCGATTACTTACGAGTCTCGGTCACGGACAGGTGCAACCTGCGGTGCATCTACTGCAATCCCTTAGGTGATCGCGGGCTTAGGGATCGCGAGGGGATTCTGGATTTCGACGAAATCCACCGCGTGGTCCGACTCTGCGCCGAGTGCGGTATCCGGAAGGTCCGCCTGACCGGCGGCGAGCCGCTGATGTGCGGGAATATCGCGGACTTGATACGGAAGCTCGCGGCTGTCGCCGGCATTGAAGACTTGTCCCTGACAACGAACGGGGTGCTGCTGGGCTCGATGGCGGCTGACCTCAAGGCGGCCGGTCTGAAGCGGGTCAACATCAGCCTCGACGCCGTGGACAGGCAATGCTATCAGCAGATGACCGGCCTCGATTCGCTGCCCCAGGTGCTGGACGGCCTGCACAAGGCTATCGAAATCGGTCTGACGCCTGTGCGGCTCAATTGCGTTGTGATGAGGGAGCACAACCTCTCACAAGTCACGGCCCTGGCAGAGATGACGCGTCATTTGCCGGTATCGGTCCGATTCATTGAGTATTGCCCTACCAGCCGAGTCACAGGGCGGGCCGATGGCTACGTGCCCAATGCGGAGGTCCGCCAGATCATCGAATCGCAATTTGGGCCGCTCTCAGACGTGGTTGTGCCAAATGCCGGTGGACCCGCCGTGTACTTCAAGGCCCAGGGGGCGGGCGGAGCGATTGGCTTCATTAGCGGCCGGTCCTCCGTGTTCTGCCACGACTGCAGCCGGCTGAGGCTGACCAGTGATGGCAAGATCAAACCCTGTCTCCACGCAGACCGGCACTACGACGTGCGGGGACTGCTCCGCGGCGGCGCCGGCGACGAGGCGATCCGGGATTTGATCCGGCGCTCACTCCGCGAGAAGGGCCGGTACACAAGAGTCACGTCTACGGCGGAGGATTTCCTGATGCAGAGTATTGGAGGGTGAGACCCGGTGAGAAGAGTGGACAGAGGACAGCGGATAGAGGACAGAAATCGTAGGATGGGCTTTAGCCCATGCGGACCATTCGCAGGCGGACCAAAGCCGCATGGGCTAAAGCCCATCCTACCCATTTCAGACTCTCCGTCAGAGGGCATGGTGGATATCGCGGCGAAGGAGGTCACCGTTAGGACCGCAAAAGCGGCGGGCTCGGTTCTTCTGGGGGCGGAGGCGTTCGATGCTCTCAAGCGGGGCGAGTGCCCGAAAGGGGACGTGCTGGCGACGGCCAAGGTCGCGGCGCTCCAGGCCGTGAAATCCACGCCGGCCATCATCCCGATGTGCCATCCGATCCTGATCGAAGCCGTCGAGGTGGAGTTTTCGCTGGATGAGGCGGGTAAATCGGTCGGCGTGACGGTCGCCGTGAAATCTACCGGTAAGACCGGTGTCGAGATGGAAGCATTGTCCGGCGTGGCGGGGGCGTGCCTGACCATCTACGATATGCTCAAGTACACTGGCAAGGGCATGACCGTCGAGCGAATCCGACTTCTGGAGAAATCAGGGGGACGCAGTGGCGACTACCGACGGGCGGATTAGGGCCATCTCGGTCTCCAGTCAAAAAGGCGAACCCAAGCACAATGTGCCCGAAGCCGAGCTGCGGGCGGACTTCGGCATCGTGGGCGACGCCCACGCCGGTAGCGGCCTCAGACAGGTGAGTTTGCTGGCGATGGAATCGATCGAGGAGCTGCGCGTCAAAGGCGCGGACATCTCGCCCGGCGATTTTGCCGAGAACGTCACGGCCGAGGGCCTCGACTTGTCTGCTCTGGCTGTCGGAGACAAGCTCCGGATCGGGGACGCCGCTATGCTCGAAGTGACGCAGTTAGGCAAGCGTTGTCACGGGCGATGCCGGATCTACGAGAAGCTGGGTGACTGCATCATGCCCCGGCAGGGCGTCTTTGCCCGCGTCGTGACGGGGGGACGGATCAGGGTCGGAGATGCGATCAATGCCAATTCGTCGGGTGGCATCGCCAAGGCCTCCGGCCTTGACGATGGTTCCAGTGACTCCACGCCAAGCCATCGCCAAGCTGCGCTTGACGATGCCACCCGTGAAAATGTGAAATCGACGAGAGTGGCCATTCTGACCGTCAGTGACAGTTGTGCGCAGGGGACGCGCGAGGACGCCAGCGGGCCGGCTATCCGGGAGATTTTGCGGGCGGGCGGGTATGAGATCGGTGAGGAGCGTGTCGTGCCCGACGATCGGGACGCGATTGCACGGGAGTTGATCCGCTTCTCGGACGAGGGCGGGTGCGATCTCGTGTTCACGACCGGCGGGACGGGACTGGGCCCGCGCGATGTCACGCCGGAGGCGACCCTGTCGGTGTGTGACAGACTTGTCCCAGGATTGGGCGAGTTGATGCGGGCTGAAGGGCTGAAGAAGACGCGCAACGCCGTCCTGTCCCGTGGGATTGCGGGACTGCGAGGCAGAACGCTGATTGTCAACCTCCCCGGCAGCCCCAGGGCGGTTCGTGAGTGCCTGGAGGTAATCCTGGACATCCTGCCCCATGCCATCGAAATGATGCACGGCGGCGGACACGGTTAGCATTTATGATTTGCGATTTACGATTTATGATTGAGCTTCGCGGAGATATCGGGTCGGCCGCCGCAGACTCTTAAATAGTAAATCGTAAATAGTAAATACCGAGGGTTCGTATGGTCCTTTTGCAGCTTTTTGCGGCGTTCTTCAAGGTCGGGCTCTTTGCGATTGGCGGCGCCTATTCGTTCCTGCCGTTGGTGGAGAAAGAGGTCGTGCAGAGCCATCAATGGCTCGGAAAGCCGGAGTTTCTGGAGGTTGTGGGGATGGTGGAGATCTTCCCCGGCGCCATTTCGATCAAATTCGCGACCTACACGGGCTACAAGGTGGCGGGCGTCCCCGGCGCAGTCGTGGCGAACGTGGCGAACCTGCTGCCTCCCGTGCTGTTCATGATGATGGCCTCTCTGGTCTATTGGAGGTATGGCGGAATGCCGGCGGTCCGGGCCGCCTTGGGGATGGTCCGCTACGCGGTTTTTGCGATGATGATCGCCATCGCTGTCAAGCTGGTGGACACCAGCCGATTGACGGATCTCAAGGTGCTGCCTGTAGTCATCGTCGCCTTCCTGCTGCTGCGGCTGACATCCGTGCATCCGGCGTTCATTATCATCGGGGCCGCCCTGTACGGCGGGCTGCTGCGATGAGTGAACTTGCCCCGGTTTGGGATTGTCAACCGCCGGCCAATGCACTATGATGTACAAGTGTGAGAGTACGCGGCTTTGCACGGCACACGGCTCTCAGGGATGGACGCAGTTGGATGACGGACGAAAGCTTCTGGAAGAAGTCCTGCGATGGAGAAACAGCAGAGGGTGGATCTGGCGACGCGGATCTTCGCCGAACATGGGTCGGTGATCCGGTCCATGATTCGCCAGCATGTGACCAACCAGGAGGAGGAAGATGAGGTCTATCAGAACCTCTACCTGTCCTTGGTGTGCAGTCCGCCGCCGGAGACGCTGATCAACGTGACGGCCTACCTGAATACCGTGATTCGCAACGACGTGATCGATGCCGTGCGGCGGCGAAAAAGCCGCCAGCAGATGGTGAGCAAGTATGCGATGAGCCAGCCCTGGGACGAAGTAGAGGACGCACCGGACGGTCGCGTGACGCAGGCCGAGCAAGTGCAACGCATCACCAGCCTCGTTGGAAAGCTCCTGCCCGCCCACGAGGCTCTGGCTGTGATCGAGCGGTACGTGTACGAGCACAGTATGACGGACATCGCTTCGCACCTGCGCGTCAAGGAGAGAACGGCCTCTCGATATGCCTGCGTGGGCATCCGGAGAATCCGTGAGGTGGTGTTCAGAGGTCATTTGTGATCGGATCGAGTCTGTTTGGGCGGCCCAGACGTAAGGATTTGCGTCTGTGCCGGGAAAGGAGATGCGCAATGGTCGTGCGAAAGAGTTGGGTGTGTCTGGTCGCGTGCGTGGCGGTATTGACCGCCGTCATTGGTTTTTCCGCAACCCAGGACAGCGGCTGGTTTTCCCTTTTTGATGGCAAGACTCTCAACGGATGGTCGGTTCACAGCGGATCGGCGAAGTACACGGCCGAGGGCGGCATGATCGTGGGCACCGCCGTTAAAGGCAGCGCCAATTCCTTCCTCTGCACGGATAAGGAATATGGCGACTTCATCCTCGAATTCGAGGTCAAGGTGGATCCGGCCTTGAACTCCGGCGTGCAGTTCCGCAGCCATATCGCCAAGGAGGAGATGGCTTTCATCTTCCAGGACGCCAAAGGCCAGCCGCACACTACCACGATTCCGCGGGACCGCGTCCACGGCTACCAGGTCGAGATTGCCACGGCCGCGTCCCACACGTGCGGCGGCGTCTACGATGAGGCCCGACGCGGGTTCTTCATCGCCGACATCCGCAACGATCCTAAGGCGGGCGCCGCCTTCAAAGACAATGAATGGAACAAGTATCGCATTGAGTGCAAGGGCAACTCGATGAAGACGTGGGTGAATGATGTCCCCTGCGCCAATTTCAAGGACGCGCTGGACGCCAAGGGCGTTTTCGGCCTGCAGGTCCACGCTATACCGGACAAGGATTTCAAGCCCTACCAAGTCCGCTGGCGAAACATTCGCATCAAAGAGCTGTAGGCGCGACCTGCTATCGAAAGGAGGCGGATCATGATCCGCCGTGGGAGAGTTCTGAAGAATGTCGTTACGGCCTTGGCGGTGATTGCCGTTGGTGCGATGGGAGCGCGTTCTGCCGAGCAAGGGAGGGCCGAGAAGATGTTTGAAGAGGACACCATCAAGACCGAGACCGGCGATCTGAAGATCACCTTCATCGGGCACGCGACGCTGATGTTCGGCTATCAGGGCAAGGTCATCTACGTCGATCCGGTGGGCAATCCGTCGGGCACGCCGGTGGATTACGCCAGGATGCCGAAGGCGGATGTCATCCTGATCACGCACGAGCACGGTGACCATCTCGACCCCAAGGCCGTCAACACGCTGCGAAAAGAGCAGACCAAGATCGTGTTGACCAAGGCGTGTGCCGAGACGGTTTCCGGCGGCACGATCATGAAAAACGGCGACGTGCAGGCGGTGCTCGGGATCAAGATCGAGGCCGTGCCAGCTTACAACGTCGTTCAGAAGCGGCCGGGCGGCCAGCCGTTTCATCCCAAGGGCAGTGGCAACGGCTACGTCCTCAATTTCGACAAGACCCGGGTCTATGTGGCGGGGGACACAGAGAACACCCCCGAGATGAAGCAACTGAAGAACATCGGCGTGGCCTTCCTCCCCATGAATCTGCCCTACACGATGACGCCCGAGATGGTCGCCGATGCGGCGAAGGCCTTCGGGCCCAGGATCCTGTACCCATACCACTATGGTCAGACGGACGTGAACGCGCTTGTCAACCTGCTGAAGGATTCGAAGACGACGGAGGTCCGCGTCCGCAAGCTGAAGTGAAGGTGTCATGGGTGAAGAAGTCCCAGCCTTGAGGCGGCAACCCTTTCTCCGCAAGGCCATTCTCATTGCCATGGGGGTCGCCGTCGGCATGGGCGTGATCTGCCTTGCCGTCGTTGCCCTTCTGCCTCCCCCGAAAGAGGCCCTGTTCAAGGACCCGTTACGGAGTTTCCTGACGGGCGTGGGTGTGGCGGGCGTTGCCTATCCCCTCTGCGCCCTGGGAGCCGCTTTGCAGCGGAGATTTGCATCGTCGCCGTACTTCGAGGGGGCCTTCATCGCGGGTGTGTTGAACCTGGCCGGCTATATATGCGCCGCGGTCGCCCTGGTGTGCCTCGGCTTCGGGGTTTACGATCTGGCCCTGTGGCTGCTGAAATGATCGTGGAGCGGTTGCGGTTGCGCGGCTCGTATCGGTTGTGTGGTGCGTGGAGCGGTGTTGTCGCAAGGTGGCGAGGGCGTCCCGCCCTTGCGTCTCGCCGGCATTTTTCCGGCGCGAGAGGAACAAGGGCAAGATGCCCTCGCCACAAGCGGTGCAACCGTCTCATGGTTCTGCAAAGGAGTAGGCGTGGAACGAAGAGAGTTCCTGCAGATGTCCGTTGCGGCCGGCGCCTATGCCATCCTTGGGACACCGGGGCGGGCTGCGGCGGGCAATGATGAACCGTGGTTCGACCGCCCGATGCGGTGGGCGCAGTTGGTCCTGGTGGAGAACGATCCGGGCTCCGCCCCGGCGCAGCACGGCTCGGACCCCGCCGCAGGAGGCTCCGTCCCGGCGGAGCCGGGCCGGTTCGACCCGGATTTCTGGCTGGACTACTTCAGACGGGTCCATGCGGACGCTGCCTGTCTGAGTGCCGGAGGCGTGGTGGCTTATTATCCGACGAAGGTCCCGTTGCACCATCGCAGCGCCTGGCTGGAGGACTCCGACCCGTTCGGTTATTTAGTCCGGGGCTGTCGCAAAATGGGCATGGCGGTCATCGCACGCACCGACCCCCATGCGACATGGGACAACGTCCAGCAAGCCCATCCGGACTGGATCGCCGTCGAGGCCAACGGTCAGCCGCGACGGCACTGGTCCAGCCCGGAATTGTGGGTCACCTGTGCCCTCGGCCCGTACAACTTCGAGTTCATGACCCAGGTCCACAGGGAGATCATGGACCTGTACCGGCTCAACGGTATCTTCTCCAACCGCTGGGCCGGGAGCGGGCTTTGCTACTGCGAGCACTGCATCCACAACTTCAAGGCGTTCTCGGGAATGGACCTGCCGCGTACCACGGACCGGCAGAGTCCCACCTATCGCAAGTACCAGCAATGGAACGTTGAGCGACTGAGGGAGTTGTGGTTCCTGTGGGACCGGACGATCCGTGAGGTCCGGCCCGCCGCACGATACATTCCGAACGGCTTTCCGGACAACGTTGTCACGGGCAAGCTCTCTGATATCTTTTTCACCGACCATCAAGGCCGCAGCGGCATGATCCCGCCCTGGTCGAACGGCAAGCGGGCCAAGGAGCTTCGCGCCACGATGGGCATGAAGCCCCTCGGCGGCATCTTCAGCATTGGCCTGGAAGAAGCCTATCGCTGGAAGGACTCGGTGCAGAGCGAAGCCGAGATTCGGACCTGGGTGGCAGAGGGGACCGCCAGTAATATGCGGCCGTGGTTCGTCAAATTCGCCGGGACGATCTACGACAAGCGCTGGCTCGACGTCGTCGAGAAGATTTACGATTGGCACCACCGCTGCGAGCGATACTTGCGAAACACCGCGCCGCTGGCCCGTGTGGCGATGGTCTATTCCGAACAGACCCGGCGGTACTATGGCGGGCAGCGGTGGCAGGAGCGAAGCGGGGGGCATGAGCTGGGGATGTACCACGCTCTCATCGAGGCCCGCGTGCCGTTTGAGATGGTGAACGACCAACTGCTCGACGCCGAGCATCTTAAGCCGTTCAAGCTGCTGAGTCTGCCGAACATCGCCGCTCTCTCCGAGGCCCAGTGCGAGCAGCTCAGGCAATTCGTCCGAGGCGGCGGAAGCCTGGTCGCCACGTTCGAAACGTCGCTGTACGACGAACAGGGCAAGCGGCGGCAGGATTTCGGGCTGGCCGACCTGTTCGGGGTCTCCTTCAATGACAAGGTCGAAGGGCCGATGCGGAATTCCTATCTGAGGCTCCGGAGCGATCCCGGCACGAGCCGATTCCATCCGGTTCTGGCCGGCCTGGAGGACGCATACCGGATCATCAACGGGATCTACCGGCTGGACGTCAAGCCGCAACTGGATTTCCCTTCGCCCGTCACACTGATCCCGAGCTACCCGGACCTGCCGATGGAGCATGTATACCCGCGTGTGCCCGACCCGGACACCCACGAGCTCTACCTGCGGGAGATAGGAAGCAGCCGAATCGCATACGTCCCGTGGGACATCGACCGCACGTTCTGGGAGATCATGAATGCGGATCACGGCCGGCTGCTCGGCAACATCGTTCGATGGGCGTTGAACGAGGAGCCGGTCGTGCAAGTGACCGGCCGCGGGGTTCTCGACATTGCCGTCTGGCGGCAGAAGCAGTCGATGACGGTCCATCTCGTCAATCTGACGAATCCGATGATGATGAAAGGGCCATTCCGGGAGTTGATCCCCATAGACAAGCAGGAGGTGCGGATTCGCGTTCCGCAGGATGCGAAGGTGGAGAAGGCTCGCTTGCTGGTCAGCGATATGGCTCCTGAATACAAGACCGCCGATGGAATAGTCACTCTCACCGTTCCCTCGGTTCTGGACCATGAAGTGATCGCACTGGATTTGAGTTCGTGATTCTGTAAAGGAAGGAAAGCATCATGCAAGAGCAACGCTGGATGAGTCGTCGTGGCTGGTTCACATCGCTACTGGTCGCGTTTGTGTTCACCGGTGCGGCATCTGCCGGCAGCGCCGATTGGCAGTCTCTTTTCGATGGCAAGACCCTCAACGGCTGGGTTCAGAAGAACGGAAAAGCCAAGTACACGGTCGAAGACGGCGCGATCGTCGGAACGACCGTTCTCAACTCGGCCAACAGCTTCTTGTGCACGGAGAAGATGTACACGGACTTCGTTCTGGAGCTTGAATTCCTCGCCGAGTCCGGCATGAACTCCGGTATCCAGATTCGCAGCCACAGCTACAAGAACTACAACAACTACCGCGTCCACGGCTACCAGATCGAGATCGACACCTCCTCGCGAGCCTGGAGCGGCGGCATCTACGACGAAGGCCGTCGGGGCTGGCTGTTCGATCTTAAGGATAAGCCCCAGGCCCAAGCGGCCTTCAAGTTGGACCAGTGGAACCAGTACCGCATCGAGGCCGTTGGCGACAGGATCCGCACGTGGGTCAACGGCGTGCCTGCGGCCGACCTTACGGATGATATGACCGCCAAGGGCTTCATTGCGTTGCAGGTCCACAGCTCCAAAGAGGCGGACAAGAAGATCAAGTGGCGCAATATCCGCATTCAAGACCTCACGAGCAAACGCGAGCGCAAGCCTCTCAAGGCCCTGATCGTTGACGGCCAGAACAATCACGATTGGAAGGCCACAACGCCCGTTCTGAAGCGGCTGCTGGAGCAAACGGGGCTTTTCACGGTGGACGTGGCCACGTCGCCCGGCCCGAAGGAACCGATGAACAGCTTCAAGCCGGACTTTGCCAAGTACGATGTCGTCGTCTCGAACTACACCGGCGCGGACTGGCCTAAAGAAACACAGGACGCACTGGTCAACTATATGAACAACGGCGGCGGACTCGTGATCTTCCACGCGGCCGACAACGCCTTCCCGAATTGGAGCCAGTGGAATGAGATGATCGCCGTCGGTGGCTGGGGCGGGCGGAATGAGAAGTCCGGCCCGATGGTCCGCTACCGGGACGGCAAGGTGGTCCTCGACAATTCGCCTGGGGTCGGCGGAAGCCACGGCCCGCAGCATGAATTCCAGGTCATCGCACGGGACCGTTTCCACCCGATCATGGCCGGACTGCCCGAGAAATGGATGCACGCGAGCGACGAACTGTACAGCACGCTGCGGGGGCCGGCGAAGAATATGACGATCCTGGCCACCGCCTACGCCGACCCGGCCCAGAAAGGCACGGGCGAGAATGAGCCGGTCCTGTTCACGGTCCGCTACGGCAAAGGCCGCATCTTCCACACGGTCCTCGGCCATGCCGCCCAGCAGATGCGGTCCGTCGGATTCATCGTGACGTACCAGCGTGGTGCCGAATGGGCCGCTACCGGTCGGGTCACTCAGGTCGATGTCCCCGAGGACATGTCCACAGCGGACAAGGTCAGCCTCCGCTGAGAGATAGCGGGCGGTGAGGGTCACTCCAGGCGGAACTTGCCCTTGGTCATAATTGCTTTGCCATCGACGTAGATCGTCGGATTCTTGAGGACGCCGTCCACGTGGGCTTTGCTGTCCCATTGGGCGCCGGTGTGACCCGGCAGGGGGCTGCCGAAGGCGATGTGGATGCCGGGGAATTTCTCGTCCTGAAGCAGGTTGTAAATCAGGTGGGTCAGGCCGGTATTTGTGCCGATGGCGAACTCGCCCACGCGATGGCTGTTCTCGTCGGTCTCGAAGATGTACTGGGCGAACTCTTTCCGCAGGTCCTCGTTGCCGCATCGCAGGCTTTCCCTCTGGGCTTTGCCGTCTTTGACCTCGATGCGAATAGGCGTGTCTTCGAGCGAGGCGTAGCGCTCGGCAAAGAAGTCGCCGAGGCAGCCGTCGATGACGACTTGGCCGTTGAGAGTCGCCGGAGAGGTAAAGACCTCGCCATCGGGGAGATTCTTCCAGTGGCCCGGTGTGATATCGCCGTCGCTGACGGTCCACTTGAGCTCCGGGCTGAACTCGGCGGTGAAATCGTTCCCCTTATCGGTCACGACTCGGATCGAGTGTGCATTCTTGACCTTCTCATAGACCAGCTTGCTGATTCGCTGGATTTCTTTGTAGTCGCTGCACATGCCGTCGGTCATGATCTCGGGCGTGATCCCGATCATGTGGGCGTGACGGAGCCTGGGATTGGCTTCAATCGTCCGGAGCATCGGCTGGCGGAAGGTGGCGAGCTCGCCCTTGGCGCCCTGGGCCGCGTAGATGCTTACGTCGGCCACTAAGTAACTATCTCAAAAGGCTCAGGCGGTGCTGACGGCGATACCAAAGCAGGCCGCAGCACAGTTGGATCAGGCCCAGGTAATTGCATGACTTCTTGGCGTAACGAATCAGAATCGCACGACACTTGCTCATCCAGC
>JAPLMX010000121.1 GCA_026386805.1 Phycisphaerae bacterium
GCTGGATGAGCAAGTGTCGTGCGATTCTGATTCGTTACGCCAAGAAGTCATGCAATTACCTGGGCCTGATCCAACTGTGCTGCGGCCTGCTTTGGTATCGCCGTCAGCACCGCCTGAGCCTTTTGAGATAGTTACTTAGTGCGATTCGTGGTTCAAAACCTCTTCTTCTTGATTTACCACGGAGATCCCAGCGCGGCCTTCGGCCGCAACCAAAACCTACTCTCGCCAAGACGCAGAGAACGCCAAGAAGACAGGACCGCGTTGCTCTTACCCTTTGCGCTCTTGGCGTCTTTGCGCGAGACATAAGTCCTTGGATTTCAATATCTTACGTTCGGTGTTTCCCGAAATCTGCGCGCGAAGACAAGACCCGGGCAGGTAATAGTACGGAGACAGGCAGCGTGGGGCCGGAGGTCACAGCCGGGGGCGGCTGTGCTGCATTTCTTTGCAGGGGTCTCTTAGTCCTTGTGGGACAAGGGCTTGTGTTAATGCCAAGTGACCAATTAGTTTCCTTTTGCAATTGACATGTGCTATGAGTTGGTTTATTATATTGTGAACACTGCACTGGCGGTGTGTCGGCCATTGACGCGAGGGCCGGCGGCGAGCTTGAGACTGGCTCGTTGCGGCCGGGCGACGCTGATTGGGAGTTGGGTTCGAGACAGGAGGCGGAGGTAACATGGAGAAGCACGAGAATCGCGAAGCGAAGGGGCGGGGGGTGTCCCTCGACCGTGTGGTCGGTGGCCTTCTCCGGGTCCCATCATTGCGGCACTCCAATCCCGGCCTGTTGTACAAACAAACCAATCGGTGGGGGCGTGTCGTACAAACAAAGCCAATCGGTGCATGGCGTGCTGTACGAACAAAGCCAATGTGCCTTGGACGGTCAGGGAAGACCATCGCCGGGGACAAGCGCGCCAAACAAGACGCCTGCGACAAAAGTCGAAAAAGTGGAGTCCGAGCCGCGTTTCGGGGTCAATATCGGCGACTATTCCGGGCGGTTGCGACTTTTGTCGAGCGCGCCAAACAAAGCCAAATCGGCCGACGGTTGCCTGGCGGTCGAGATACTCCACTATGCCAGTATGCGATTATTCCATCGGTCTCCTTCGCCTACCGGGGGCTGGTTGTACAAACAAAGCCAATTGGCGGTGGCCCGAGAGGAGGATAAGTGTTTGCGAGGAAAGGAGTTATGAGAGACGCAGGGGGGGTATGGTTTGGGAAGAACAAAGCCAATCGCCCCGGCGGGGCGGGATCAGAAGTTGCGTTCGACGAAGCCGGTGTCGATCTTGCCTTTGACGAAGAGGTTGTGCGAGAGGATCGCTAAGCAGGCCGGGATCGTGGTTTTGATAGGGCCGATCGTGAATTCTTCCAAGGCTCGGCGCATTGTTGCGATGGCCTCGGGTCGCGTCTTCTGGTGGACGATCAGCTTGGCGATCAGCGAGTCGTAGTGGGGCGAGACCGTCCAGCCCTGGTGGGCGTGGGTGTCCACGCGGACGCCGGGACCGCCGGGGGCGAGGTATTCGGTGATCGTGCCGGGGTTGGGCGAGAAGTTGTTGGCCGGGTCCTCCGCGTTGATCCGGCATTCGATCGCGACGCCGTGGTGCGTGATATCCTTCTGGCGCATGCCGAGCGGCTCGCCGCTGGCGATGCGGATCTGCCACTTGATGAGGTCGTGGCCCGTGACCATCTCGGTGACGGGGTGCTCGACCTGGATGCGGGTGTTGACCTCGATGAAGTAGAACTTGTTGTCCTTGTCGAGGAGGAATTCGACGGTGCCGGCGTTGACGTACTTGGCCTCTTTGATGACGCGCAGGGCCGCCTCGCACAGGCGCTGGCGGTCCTTCTCCAGGAGGACGGGGCAGGGGGACTCCTCGATCATCTTCTGGTGACGCCGCTGGATGGAGCAGTCCCGCTCGAAGAAGTGCAGGGCGTTGCCTTCCTGGTCGGCGATGACCTGGACCTCGACGTGCCGGGGCTCGACGATGAACTTTTCGAGATAGACGCTGCCGTCGCCGAAGGCAGCCTCGGCCTCGGTCTTGGCCGCATTGAACGCGGCCCGCAGGCTGACGTCGTTGTGCACGACGCGCATGCCGCGACCGCCGCCGCCGGCGACCGCTTTGATGATGACGGGGTAGCCGATCTGGTTGGCGATCTTCATCGCCTCGGCTTCATTCGCGAGGACCCCTTCCGAGCCGGGGACGATGGGGACCTTGGCTTTCTGGGCGATCTTGCGGGCCTCGACCTTGTCGCCGAGCAGCCGCATGGCCTCGACCGTGGGGCCGATGAAGCCGATCCCGCAGTCCCGGCAGATCTCCGCGAAGTTCGTATTCTCGGCGAGGAACCCATACCCGGGGTGGATCGCATCGACGTTGGTGATCTCCGCCGCACTGATGATGCGGGGGATATTGAGGTAGCTCTGGTCGCAGTCGGCTGGTCCGATGCAGATGGCCTCGTCGGCCAGACGCAGATAGGGCGCATTGCGATCCGCCTCCGAGTAGACGGCCACTGTCTCAATTCCCAGCTCGTGGCAGGCTCGAATGATGCGAAGGGCGATCTCCCCGCGGTTGGCGACAAGGATTCTGGATAGCATTCCGTGCGACTCTACTATAAACCCAGTTGGAAGTGTGAAGTTTCAAGTCGGAAGCAGGTGCCATACTTCGAACTTGACACTTCAGACTTCCAACTCTCTGTTCTAATCCGGTCTTACTCTGAACAACACTTGGCCGTATTCGACGGCCTGCCCGTTCGCCGCGGTCCTCTCCACCACCGTGCCGCTGACCTCCGCCTTGATCTCGTTCATCACCTTCATGGCCTCGATGATGCAGACGACCGTCTGGGGATCGACGTGGGAGCCGGCCTCGACGTAAGGCTGGGAATCCGGGCTGGGGGCCTCGTAAAAGGTGCCGACGATCGGGGATCTGACCTCCAGCAATCCCTCCCCCTTGCCCTGGCCGGTGGCTCGCCCCCCGGCCGGGGTCTGCGCGACCATGACCGGCACGCCCGGCGCGGAAGCAAGCATGGGGCCCATCGGGGTGCCCAGGAGTTGTGGTTGCGCCCTTTGCAGGGAGACGTAGTCTTCCCCATGCCGGATATCGATCTTCACGAGATCGTTTTCCTTCATGATCTCGATCAATTCTTTGATCTTCTGGACATCGGCATCTTTCTCTGCCATTGTCGCATCCTTTCCCGAGGCCCAGGCTGGGTCATCCAGAGTCCCTGCACGACTCCCGGACAGGGATTGAGACGATTGTCTGATTGCGGGGCCAGTATACTGCCGTTGCCGGGTGTTGCAACACAATTCCCCGTCCGGCGAGCGGGTCGCGACCTCGTCGGGCGGTCCGGGCCGCCTGGCCGGGGTGCCGGTGGCAGTGGTTGGATGTCGTATCGAGCGCAAAAAGTAACGCCGCGACCTCCAGGGGTCGCGGCGTGAGTGGTCTTGGACTACTTTCCGGAGGTGTTCTGCTGATAGATGTGCGTGGCCTCCATCGCCTCGAGGGGCAACGCAAGCTGATCGGTGTGCATCATCGCCTTGAACCTGACGTCTCCGGCTTGCAGGCCCTTGACGATGACACGCCAGGAGGCCTTTGTCTTAGGCTCCAGGGAGCGGAGCGGGGCGAAGCTGACGGTCTTGCCGATCAGGGAGCCGGCGGTCGCGCCGGCGGCGGTGACGAACTGCACCTTGTCGTCGAGCTGACAGACGATCCGGATGTTGCTGTCGGCCGCAGAGCCTTCGTTGCTGGCGGTAATGATGTAGGTTGTGTTGCTGCCAACCTCCACCGGGTCCTCAACGTCCACGACTTCCAGTCGCGTCGAGGCGATTCCCGTGATTGTCGTCTTGGCCGAGTCGGCAACAGGTTCGGCACAGTACGCCGAGGCCGTCGCGCTGGCCATCAAGTCGCCTTCTTTGGCCGGGGTGTACGAGACCCGCACCTTCTTGGACGTGTTCGGCTCCAGGGTCCCGAGCTCCCAGATCAGCTTCGACCCGGAGAACTGGGCGCCGGTCGTCGCTTCGATGTTCGCCACGCCCGGCGGAACGATGTCCTCGATGATCATATTCTGGGCAGGTCCGTCGCCCTTGTTGAAAACCGTGATCTCGTAGGCCACCGATCGGCCCAGGTACTGGCGTGTCGGGCCGGCTTTCGTTAGGGTCAGGATCGGCTGGCGGACATTCGTCGTCGTGGGATCGGACTCGGCTTTCAAGCCGGAGGCCGAGCCGGCAGTGGCTTTGCCTACGTAGACGCCGGTCTTGGTCGCCCGCAGCTTGATGGAGAACTGGCGTGACTCATCCGCCGCCAGCGTGCCGGCGTCCAAAACGATCTTGCCCTTGCCATCGGCCGTCAGCATGCCCGCCGGCAGGTTGTCGACGACTTGGACGTTCTGGGCGGCGCCGGTGCCGGTGTTCGTCACGACGTACTCGACCTGGATCGGCTCGCAGACCAGTGCCTCCGCCGGCGCGACCTTCCGCAGCGCCAGCGTCGGCTCGACGACTTTGACGGCGGCCGAACCCCGCATCGTATGCGTGATGGCGGTGGATTGCTCCAGCGACTTGGAGGCCGTGGCGATGCCGTTGATCCGGATGCTCTTGTTTGCGTTGGGGCCGAGGGTATCGATCAGCCAGACGAGCTTGTTGCCTTCCGCCTGGGCCGCCGGCTCCGCGGCTTTGAACTCGAAGTCCTTCGAGATCGTCTCGGTGACCACGAGGTCCGTGAGCACCGTATCGGTCAAGTTGGAGATCTTGATGAGGTAGGAGAAGGGCGTGTTGAGCCGAACCTCCTCGGGCATCGTTTTGTCCACTTGGATAATGCCGAAGTCCGGCCGGGGATACGTCATGGAAAGGACGTGCCCCCCGCTGTCATCCATGGACACCAAGCGTCCCCCGACGGGGGCGACTTTGTCCGATGTGGAACCCTTCGACCCCGATTTGGAGGATTGAATCGGCTCTACCGACGCGGTGAGAAGCTCCGACGGCGTGGTGGCCGACTCGACGGCGGTTTTGGCCACCGGCTCTTTGTCCGACTCGGCGGCTGCCGGCGTCCGCGCCGTCGCCGATTTCGGTTTGGACTTCGACGGAGGCAGGGCCATCGTCGGCCGCAGGTCGCTATCCCAAAATTGTGTTCTCCCGGAAGCGGCGGCGGGCCTGAACTCGCGATCGCCATTGTCACGAGATGTGCTCCGGCATCCCGACAGCAACATGACAGGTACCAGAAACAGAATTGCCCAAACCTTCTTCATCACACCACACCCCCAAGGGACAACTTGGCGGATTGAGTTTGTTTACACCAATCACGCACTTTCTTATGTAGAATATACAAAAGAACAGTCTCAGTCACAAGACAGGGACTCTTGCTACTGCTGCCCAATTATACCGCATTTCCCATCTTGTAGTCAAGTGCTAAGTCGTGTCAATATGGGGGATTACGCCTGCGTTTGTGGGGTAGGCCGGCGGAGTGCGGCTGTCGCAATGATCTTATCGGGCCAGCGATCGCGGCCCGGCGCGATTAAAATCGCTTGCATCGATATGGCCTTATCGCTATGTTGCGTTGTTTCGCAGTTTATGAATCGAACTTGCAGAATGGACGTTCGGCCTGCTTTGGGAGGCCAATTGTGAAGCGATCCGCTTTTGATCAGCTTATCCGCCAGCGAGTCCTCATAGGCGATGGTGCGATGGGGACGATGCTGTATCAGCATGGGGTCTTCCTCAACCGCTGCTTCGACGAGTTGAACCTGACCGACCCTGGCCTTGTCAAGAAGATCCACGCCAGCTACATCGAGGCGGGGGTCGATCTCATCGAGACCAACACGTTCGGCGCCAACCGGCTGAAGCTGTCGAAGTCCGGCTTGGCCGGTGACATGGCGCAGATCAACCGGGCGGGGGTCCGCCTCGCGAGAGAGGCGGCCAAAGACTCGATCCTGGTCGCCGGCTCCATGGGTCCGTTGGGAGGCGACCTGGTGGGGCATGGCCCGATAACATCGCACGAGGCCCAGCAGGTCTTCGAGGAGCAGGGCGGGGCCCTGGTCGAAGCTGGCGTGGACCTGCTGATCCTGGAGACGTTCTCGAATACGGAGGAGCTGCTGATCGCCATCCGGGCGGTGGCCGGTCTGGGAGATGTGCCGGTCGTCGCGCAGATGACGGTCGGCGAGAACCAGGAAACGATCTACGGCGAACGCATCGATCACGCGATATCGCGAATTGCCCAGGAGCCGGCGGTGGCCGCCGTGGGTCTCAACTGTTCTGTCGGACCTTCTGGAATGCTCAGCAGCCTGGAATTGGTCTGCCGGGTCACGGACAAACCCATCTCCGTGCAGCCGAACGCGGGTATGCCCCGCCGGGTCGAGGGCCGGCAGCTCTACATGTGTACGCCGGAGTACATGGCCGAATATGCGAAACGGTTCTTCGAGATGGGTGCCAGGATTATCGGCGGTTGTTGCGGCACGACCCCTGAGCATATCAAGGAGATCGTACGTGCCGTCCGCTCCGTCAGCAAAGCGATGGCTCAGAGCGCCGTTCCGGCCGTCGCCGAAGTCCAGCGGGCGGCAAAGCCGGTCCTGCGGGACCTGCAGCCGCTGGAGGCGAGGTCCCGCTTCGGGGCGAAGCTTGCGGCCGGAGAGTCCGTTACGATGGTTGAAATCACCCCGCCTCGCGGCGTCGATGTGACCGGCGTCGTGGAGAAAGCCCGGCAGTGCGCCGCAGCGGGCGTGGACGCGATCAACATACCGGATGGGCCGCGGGCGAGCTCCCGGCTCTCGCCCTTGGTCACGGCGGTCCGAATCCAGGAGGGGGCCGGCATCGAGGCGATCCTCCATTTTTGCTGCCGCGACCGCAACCTGATCGGCATGCAGTCCGATATTCTCGGGGCCTCGGCCATCGGCGTGCGGAACCTGCTGATCATCACGGGCGCCCCGCCCAAGCTGGGCGAGTACCCCAGCGCCACGGGCGTCTTCGACATGGACTCGATTACCCTGACGACAGTTGTGCGTAATCTCAATCGAGGCGTCGATATCGGCGGAAACACCATCGAGCCGTCCACGTCCCTGGTTGTCGGGGTGGGAGCCAATCCGGTGGCGGCCGACCTGGAGCGGGAGATCGACCGCTTTCGCCAGAAAGTCCTGGCCGGAGCGGAGTTTGCGATTACGCAGCCGGTGTTTGACGCGGACTGCCTCTTTCGCTTCCTGGAGACGATTGAGGGATCCAGAATCCCGATCATCGCCGGGATATGGCCGTTCACCAGTTTCAAGAACGCCGAGTTCATGGCCAATGAAGTTCCCGGCGTGGTGGTTCCCAAGGTGTTGCTGGACCGCATGAGCAAGGCGACGACCAAGGAGCACGGGCGGGCCCTGGGGATCGAGATCGCCCAGGAGCTCGTGGCGAAGATCAAGGACGCCGTGGCGGGCTTTGCGGTCAGCGCCCCCTTTGGGAACGTCGGCATCGCCTTGGCCGTTCTGGGGAAAGTGGACGTTGGGGTTGTCTGAGGCAAGTTGACTGATTCTCTTGTCATGCTGAACGGAGCGAAGCGCAGTGAAGCATCTGGCCCGCGAATGAGAGGCATCCTCCCGCAATGGGATCATCGCTACTCCCCGGCCCAGATCCTTCGTTTCACTCAGGATGACAAATAGTCGCAAGTCCTGCACACGGCTTGTGTTGCGTGGTAGCGGGTGGCATCGTCAAGCGAATTCCTGCCTACGCAGGAATGACGTCACCCCTGCACTGCAAAGGCGCAACATCTTGTTCTTCTGACAAGAAGACCGAAAGAAGTGAGAAGAGTAGAGCCGAAAGAAACGAAAAAAGACGCAAAAGGGGAGAGAAGTCGAGCAAACTCCACTTGTCCCTTCTTTCGCCTTCTTTCGTTTCTTTCGGCTATGGTGGTTTTGGTTGCGGCCGCAGGCCGCGCTGGGTAGGCAGGGGTTGGCGATGGTCTTCCGCGGGCACTGACAATCCATCGCCAAGGCCTTCGGCCTTGACGATGCCACCCGCTGGTTGCAGACAAGCGATTTGGCAAGGAGTGTTCATGGATGGACAAGTGTACGGGGCTCAGTTGGAGGTGGAGCTGGTGGCGATCACGCCGGAGCCCGAGAAGGTCATCGAGCAGGCGGGGCGGACCTGTTACCTGAGTTTTGACCGGATGGAGGAGGATTCGCAGGCCGATTTCATCCGCCGGCTCATCAAAGTGGGTCACGAATCCCCTCTGGAGCACGCCTACGCGACGTTTCGGGTGAAGAACTGCTCGCGGGCCATGACCCATCAGCTTGTCAGACACCGGCTGATGGCGGTCTCGCAGCAATCGCAGCGTTACGTGGATGAGGAGCAGTTCTCCTACGTCGTTCCCGATGGTCTGCCGCCGGAGCACCTGGAGGATTTTCACCGGGACATGGCGGCGATCCAGCAGATGTACCGCAAATGGCGCGACCGGGGCCTGAAGAAGGAAGACGCCCGTTTTGTGCTGCCCAACGCGTGCGTGAGCGAGATCGTGGTCTCGGCGGACCTGCGGGAATGGCGTCACATCTTCCAGCTTCGCCTGTCGCCCAAAGCCCAATGGGAGATCCGCAGGGCCTGCGAGATGATGCTGGTCATCCTCAAACAGCACGCCCCCATGTGCTTCGAGGACATCCAGAGTGGCTGACGGTGCCCTGTGTTGTGCCTCATCCCGTTCTTGCACATCGGTGGGTTGAAAACGCCTCAATGACCGGGGGCTCTGCCCCCAAATCCCCGGCATTTTACGCTTTGGGCCAATAGCATGATGGCAAGAGGATGAGGCTCTCTCCCCGGAACCGTAGAACGATAGAAAGTCCCCTTCTCCTTTTCTTTTCCATTTTGTCCTCATGTCGCCTCCTCTTTCAGCCGACATCCCGACATGGGGCCGAAGCACAAACGAGGGATAGCATTCGCAATTGGGCGCGACTGCCGGGAAGAGTAACGCTTAAACCAACGGTGGTACGCTCCCGGGATGGAAAGAGACGATACTTGTGAAAGAAGAGACGGGCTATGAAGAAGTCGTTGATATTCGCTATCTGTTTCATACTTCCCCTTGCTGGATGCCGGACTGACGGGGACGCGCATCGAACCGCGGCGATTCCGACGCCTTTGACGGAAGGTGGCCCGTCAGACGCTGCGCCGGCAAACGAAAAGGACCAACCGGAGACGAGCAAAGAGGCTGGCGTATCTTCACCGCTCGACGAGGCGCTCGAACTCCAGTCAGGCATCTATGGTATCCCATTCGGTGGTACGACCGAAGAGCTATTGAAATGGTGCGCCGATAACAACATGACCATTGGAAATCCGACCGAAAAGGATGTGAGGAAAGATGCACAGAGGGCTATCCAACGCGTAAGGGATCTGAAGGAAGCATATGATCTCGAAGCGGCTTCGTTGACGCCGCTCGAACGGGAGTTGCTCAAGCTGGCGCAAGGCTATAATGATACCGGCGATGTACTTGAACTCGCGAAAGTGGCGGCCGCGAAGGAGAAACTCGACGTTCTGAAGAATCCGACCGTTTCCTATGAGGGTCAAAAGTATTACCTCGAACCGGTTCACAAGGGCATGGAGGTCCGTGTGGACGATGAGCGAAAAGTCTGCAAAGACGAACGGATCTGCAGGACGGCCTATCGGCTTACCCTCACGCCCACCGACAAATCAGAGAAGATGGGCGCCAGCGGTCTGACGAGCATAGCTGTGCTGTTCCATGGCGATGCCGGAAAGGAGCTTCGCGCATATGCCACTCTCGCTATCCTCGGTGGCAATGCTCAAAGGAGTGCCAACACGCAATTCCAACTTGTCTCGACGGCACTTCGTGAGAAGTATGGAACACCCAAGTTCGTTCCACGGGGGCGATCCAACAACGATTACGGACGATCCTACGAAGTCATCGCGGGGGACATGTACGAATTAGCCGGTATCGACTGTGGCATTTCATTCTTCTTTGAGAACGCAGGGATACTGTGGGCGCGTAATCTCATTATTCTCGGCGATATCGAGTCACCGGGGACAGCACTTCGCGGCTCCGCCTTCTGGTTGTTGTACTGGGATCACAAAGCCGCATCCCGTATATTCGATGTCCACAAAGAGGCTCTCCAAGACTTTCAGAAGAACTACCATGAGAAGAAAAGGGAAGCCCTCGCACAAATTGCGTTTCCGTTAACCACCGGCTCTGCCGGTGAGCATTCACAAGGCTCTGCCGTTTCGTGCGTGTTTTTGGGTAGGTAGTTCCCCTTGAGGAAGGCCCCGCCGGGCCCAGGAGAACTACCATGAAAGAACGGCAA
>JAPLMX010000141.1 GCA_026386805.1 Phycisphaerae bacterium
CTTTCGGCGGTTCTCCAACTCGTCGAAGTCCCTTCGTGTTCGTCCTTTTCTGTCCATGCGGACAGCCTACGAGAACGAAACGCTGGTGTCAATATATTATGCGAAAAATCTGTCACTATATTATGCGAAATTCAGTAGAGCGTGGGAGCCCTCACGATGACGGGGTCCAGCTTATAGTTGCCATCGGCCTGGCTGGCGCCAGGAAGAATCTTGACCAGGAAATCCATGGTTCCATTGCCCAGGGCCGTCGCCATACCCGTGACAGCAGGACTCCACCACAGGCACGCTGGCTCGGTGCCGTGCGCACCCGCGCCAAAGCTGGTCGGGGTCAGGTAGGTACCACCATTGAGACGGCACAGGAACATGACGTCAAAATTCTGGCCGGAGATGTCCCGACCGCCGATGTCTTTAGTGCCCACCATACCGCCTTTCACGATACCAGTGCCAAGTTCGAAGTCGGCCTCTACCTTGGTCGTACCGTCGAAGGAGATCCCGACATACATGGGATGGTTGGTCGCATAGGTCCCGTTCACGATGGCGATCTTATCTGCATCTGTAGCCGTGACAGGGTTACCGATGTGGAAATAGATCTCGTTGTTTGTGGTGGTCTCGGACCAATACATCTCGATGTCGCATTCCACAAGAATCTTCGAGTTACCTGTGTCGGCAATGTCGACCCACGCAGTTCCGTCCCAGCTATAGACGCCCGAGTAGGAACCACTGCCGGTCTGCCATTTCCAGTTCGTGGTACTGCCGGCGATTCCCTCAGGCCCGTGGCCAGTGGTGTTGATGGCGCCGTAACCGTCAGCGGCGGTGCCTTCTTGGCCGTACGCCGTGTTGGCAGGCGCCGTCTGCGCCATGGCCGGCAGCGTGAACAGCCCAACAACGGCTATTGCGATTACCAATGCAACTATCTTCTTCATCTTTACTTCTCCTTTTTTCACATTTCGTCCCGCAAAGGCCGATATTGGCTTACGGAACTACGGTTTCTACTTGGCCAGGCGCACAATGTGCCTGCGCCAAGTCTTGGGGCGGGCAGTTGCTTTCCGTGCCCAACACGGGATTTGCCGACTCAGGCGGACTGCCCGCCTTCTTTGCGTCTGAGCCGGGGCGTCTTTCAATTGGTTATTGTCCCCGCCTGCGCGGGGATGACAGCATTATCCCGCCTATTTCATGGGGGCTATGAATTCTGAGGGGCGGCCGCATTCTGGATATATTTATGCTTGATATGGTCGGTGTGCCGTAGTTGGCGCATACTCCCCCTTTACCCCCACTCGCCACCGGGATTTCCCTCGCGTCAACCCGAGGCCAGGGATCTGGCTGGCAGCGCGAGCAGGCGGCCCAGAATCCGGGCGAACAGGTCCTTCCATGGATAGCCCTGTGCCAGATGGATCACGATCCGTCGCATGGGCCTGGGCCAATTCTGTATCCGCCAGCGCTTGCCGACGCAGGCGGTCCAGCAGGAGATACGCCGCCCCCGACAGCAGCACGCGAAACTGGTTCGCCACGAAGTCATGGCAACTGGTCCGGTCGGCAAACAGACCCAATTGCGGCTCTTTGATCCGGTTCTCAGCGTCCCCTCGCGGGCAATAGACCTCGTCGTAAAGCCCTGGCGGCGAGCCGGCCAGATTGGTCACGAGGAATCGCGTGTTGGGCCCCTGATCCAGGTGCTCAGCCTTGACGATCACCCGACGCTCGCGATCCCAGGTCTCGGCGCCCTAGACCAACTCCCCCAAGAGCCGCTGCTTTTCCTGCGTCTGGGCAAACGGCGTCGCGGAGGTCTCCGTCCAAGGCTTGGCCCCTCGCTCCAGCCGCACATGGCGGGGCAGACCGATGAGGTAGCCCACCTCGTGCTTGTCGCACCAACGCCTCAGTTTCCAACGGCAAAAGCCGCTGTCGCCGCGAAAGATGATCCGCACGTTCGGCCACTGCCGGCGAAACCACTGGACCAGCAGTTTCAAGAGGGCCCGGCGGTGCAGAGCCCCATCGATGTTCGCTGGCCGAAGATACGCGACCAGCAACTGACTGCCGCAGAACACGTACCATGGCAAAAAGCAGTACGGATCATAATAGCCGTGAAAGAACCGCTTCTCCTGGTGGCCGTGCACGGGATCGTGGGTGGGGTCAAAGTCCAGGATCAGCTCCTCGGGCACGGTGGTCTGCGAGCGAATGAACGTCTCGACAAAGACCTCGGCGATCTGGCCCAGGGCTTGGCGATCCACGCGGTTCTCCAGGCGGCACAAGGTCGGCGGCGACGCCCGCGGCAGGTCCGCGCGAACGCCCCGTTCGGACAAGATCTGAAACAGAGGATCTTCCCGCAGACTCTGGTGATCGTTGAGATCTTCATAGCCCAGAGCGATGCCGAGGATTCGCTGGGCCAGCAGGGTCCTTGGGGAATGGACGGTCACGAAAGGATTGCGGGGATCGAAGATACAGGCATTGAGGGCGTCGATCAGACCCAGGGATCGATCCGTCTCCCGCAACAGCAAGGCCCCGCCATCCGAGGTCAGCCGACCGCCGCGAAAGTCGGCTTGGATGTTCTGGCGTTTGAGGCTGGAAAACAGCAGGGGTTCCGTGGTACAGTCTGTCATGGAAATGGCCTTTCGGTTGGAGCATGGAATCGATTACAACTCCTTACCCTACAAACAGTTAGGCCATTTGTCTACCAAAAAACACCGAAACCCGATGAAATATGCGGG
>JAPLMX010000061.1 GCA_026386805.1 Phycisphaerae bacterium
CATGTGAAACACCTCGTCCCGATAAACAATCGAAGGATCCCGCGTAAGGTTCTGCCCCGGCCACTCCGGTGGCGCGAAGATCGGCCGGCCCTCATTGAGGTCCTTGAACGTCAGCCCATCCTCACTCACGGCAAGATAAACCCCCGTCTCCCCATTGCCCTTGAAATAGCTCAGCAGGAAGACCTCGTCAGACGCAAACGACATGGAACAGAGGCAGGTCGTGGTTACAACGACACAACAAATGCAAGCTTTCATCGTATTCTCCAATCAACGCTCTGTCTGGGGTTGCGTTTTGACAGCAACTGCTGTATAATAACCCGCGCATCGTGATGGAACAATATGGAGCATCCGGTGAGCGATTGTGCGCGAAGAGATATCGCGGGAGGACGTATGACCCGGCACTAAGCGGTACGAACTGGTCGGACAACAGGGATCGGGGGTGCTCGGCACACCACTTGTGATGTGAGTGAGAATTAGGCCATGAGCAATCAGCAGATGCTCAGTGGACAAGACGCCAATATGCTGTTGTACTCCGTTATGTGCGACGAATCGTTGGCGAATCCCGGCCACCGTGTTAGGGTGAATCGACAATGCAGAATGACAACAGGCGCAGACAGCAGTTTGAACTGGAGAGGTCTCTACGCAGAGAGATATTAGAGAGCTCACAGCAGACTCGGGCTGTCACAATCGCATCCGCGTATGAGAGACTCTTCTCCACGTTCCCGGATCATAGCGTTTTCGACGCATCGCCAGAGGAACGGCATAGAAAGGGGCGTCTGTCAGCCGGGATGATCGCGCCGCTACTCCCAAGACCAGCGCGAGTCCTTGAAGTGGGTTGTGGAAGGGGTGACACGCTGTCGGCACTTAAAAACCTTGGCTGCGACTGCGTGGGTGTGGAACCATCGATCCACATGATAGACATGTGCATGGAGAAAAACGCCAGTGTCCACTCTGGGACAGCCGACAAGCTGGATTATCCCGACAACTGCTTCAATGCCGTCGCAGACGCTTGACCAAACGCCGGGCTTCGCGGTTGGTCCACTCCCTCTCGCTCATCACTTGCAGGCGTTGCTGAATCCGGTGATACCGCCGTTCCTAGGGGGCCGGCGCCCTCTCGTCCCACCGTTTGCGCAGACGGATCGCGTCCCGAATCAGGCGTCGGAGTTTCTTGGCAAATCGGGCCCAGTCCCCGCTCGTGTCCTTGTACCGTTCGACCCGCTCCCAATCCCGCCGCAGATGGACCAGGCACTTCTGCTTGGCGCAGACCAGAAGGTTGTACGCCGCCCAGAAGTCACTGACCAGGACCCCGGCAAACTGCTCCGTGAGGAACTTCAAGACCACCGGGCTGGCTCGCGATCGCTCGATCGCAAAGAGGGTCGCCGCGGGGGTGGTAAAACACCACAGCCCGCCGAGAAGGCCGTTGCTCCGCCCGCCGGTCTCATCGGCGTACCGTACGCCGGAAAGGATAATCTCCTCGCCGATCTCCTCGTACCAGGACGGGAGGATCTCGGCCAAGCGATGCCACCTCTGTACCAGACCGCCCGGCGTGAGGACAAACTGCAGGTGAAAGTTGAAGACGGACAGGATCTGGGAGATCGTATTCCCGAGAGCATAGTGCAGCCAGGCGCTCATCCCCAACAGGCGGTTGCCGATCGTGGCGTTCGGCAACGCCTCCGGCACCTTCGGCTCCACCCTCTGGCGGCAACGCGGACACCCGTCCCGAGGGATCGTGTGCTCGGTGACTTCGACGTGGACCTCTTGCGGTAGGTCTTCGATTTACCGTTGGCTGGAGACGTGGCACTTCGTGTGCTTGCCCCCGACATCCGGGCTGTGGGATTCGCGGTGCGGTACCGCGCAGTCCATGTGATCCGGTTTCGCGCGACAGTGGCCTTCATGACCCGGCTTGCAACCTGGCTTCTTCTTCCGGCCTTTTTTATCCGGCTTCTCGTAGGGAGCTTTCTGGCCGGAAGGACAGGACGGGTCCTCCCGACGGCTCGGGGGAGATCGGTCCCCGTTGCGGTCGGCGAGGATCTTGGCTTGCGCGAGCAAGGCAAAGACCAC
>JAPLMX010000084.1 GCA_026386805.1 Phycisphaerae bacterium
GCGACCGGCCTGCCGGGCTACGCCGCCAACACCACGGTCAACCTCGGCGGGGTCATGGCCAAGTACGTCAAGCTGACGATCAATGCCAACTGGGGCGGTGTGGCGCCGCAGACGGGCCTGAGCGAAGTGCGGTTCTCCTACGTCCCCGTGCAGGCCTTTGGGCCGCAGTCGGCGAACGCCGCCACAGGCGTCGCAATAGACACCACCCTGACGTGGAGGCCGGGCCGCGAGGCGGGCTCGCACAAGGTCTATTTCGGCGCCGACCAGGCGGCCGTGACGAATGGAACGGTCGCGGCCAAGACCGTGACTGACCACAGCTACACTCCCGGCTCCCTGAGCTTCGCCACCACGTACTACTGGCGAGTCGACGAGGTCAGCACCGTCAGCTATCCGGGCGACGTCTGGAGCTTCACCACCGCGGCGTATGGCGTTGTCGATGACTTCGAGAGCTACAACGACAAGGACAATCGCATCTACGACAAGTGGATTGACGGTCTGACCGACGGCAAGAGCGGCTCCCAGGTGGGGTACGATACCGCTCCGTTTGCCGAGCAGACGATTGTCCACGGAGGCACCCAGTCGATGCCGCTGCGCTACGACAACACGGCGAAGTTCGCCTTCAGCGAGGCCGTGCGAACGTTCGCTACGGCGCAGGACTGGACCGGCAGTGGTATCAAGAGCCTGTCCCTGTATTTCCAGGGTGCGGCCGCCAACACCGGTGGGCAATTGTACGTGAAGATCAATAGCACCAAGATCTCCTACAACGGCAATGCGAGCGACCTCGCCAAGTCCGTGTGGACTCCTTGGAACATCGATTTGTCCAGCGTGGGCGCCGGCCTGAGCAAGGTGACCTCGCTGACGATCGGCATCGAGGGCGCCGGCAGCAAGGGCATCGTCTACCTCGACGACATCCGGCTCTACCCGAAGACCCCCGCGTACATCACGCCGGTCGATCCGGGCAAGGCGAATCTGGTGGCGCTCTATGCCTTGGACGGCAATGCCAATGACGGGTCCGGCAAGGGCAACAACG
Organism: Phycisphaerae bacterium; assembly: GCA_026386805.1. Classification (GTDB taxonomy): domain Bacteria; phylum Planctomycetota; class Phycisphaerae; order Sedimentisphaerales; family Anaerobacaceae; genus PLanc-01. The sequence goes on from JAPLMX010000084.1 coordinate 1,031, forward strand.
GCACCGTCAACGGGACCGGGCTCTGGGTCCCCGGCAAGATCAACCAAGCGCTGCAATTCAACGGGACGTCCACCTACGTCGATTGCGGGAGTGGGGCGAGCCTGAACCTCACCGACGCGGTCACGATCACCGCCTGGGTCAAGATGGATTTCACCGGCGGGGATCGCAAGATCGCGGGCAACCAGGACCTCGTCACGGGCGGCTACAAGTTCGGCGTCTACACCAACAACATGGCGGAGTTCGAGATTCGTACGTCCGCCAACGCGTCCACCCTGAACCGCAACTCGGCGGGTGGGACGGCGTTGCAGCAGGGCGTCTGGTACCACGTGGCCGGGGTCTACTCCAAGGGTCAATATATCCGGACCTATGTCTACGGGAACCTGGACCGGGAATTGGTCACGACGGTTCTCCTCGGCTCCTCCACGGGCAGCTTCAAGCTCGGCCGAGACCCAGGCTCCGCCGCCTATTACTGGCTGGGCGCAATGGATGACGTGGAGGTCTACAACCGGGCGCTGTCTCAGGAGGAAATCCTGTGGCTGTCGGGTCAGACGACGCCGGTGGCCAAGCCGTTCTGAGGCTCCGGACCCGGTGAATCCGCAGGCCAAGCCGCCACAGGGCGCAAGGCAAGGAAAGCGGGGCGTTGGTCCACAAGCCAACGCCCCGCTTCCTTTGTGCCCCGATATGGGGAATGCTGGGGACATCTTGTTTGTTTCGGTCTTGAATCGAGCATGAGGTGCGCAGAGAGAGGCCCGCCCCAGAGGATGCCGACGGCAGAGGACGGACCAGCGCCTGGCGACTGACAACTGACAACCGGCTACTGACTATCGATCTACCGACTGCTGTTTCGCAGATTGCTCTTTGCATTTCTGTCGCCGTGGCTCTACAATGAGGCCGCGAATCCGCAGCGAAGGGGCCTTGAGTGACGCTGCCATGAAAGGGAATCGACTGTGAGATGGATCGGTTTCACTTTGCTCTCTCTGATGCTACTGGCGTCGGGGTGCTCCGGGGAGAGCGACTACATGATTCAGTACCGATCTGTCGCACCCTTTCACCCGACCGATCCCAACGAACTGTTGGCGGAACTGACCGGTAGACTGCCTCCCGGCGTCGAGATCCGTCACTTTCTCTACCACCAGAGGGCAAGTGAGATGCGTGGCCTTGTCCTCGTCCGAAGCGCCCGAGGGCGCGACGCCGTGTGTGACGCCATCCGCAACAACCCGAGGCTCCAGCTTGCCGGCCCGGTTGGGAAAGCGCAGGCGGGAGGCAAGTCTCTGATTTGCCTGGTCTCTCAGCCGCCCTTTGTCCCGGAGGATGAGAACCGACTGCTGGCGGAATTGCAGCGCGGGCTTCCCCCCAGCGTCAGGCCGGCCATCGCTCGATCCAAACGGGAAGATGGCAAGACCGTTCTCTGGATCATTGTCCAAGGCAACTTCGGCAAGGAGGCGGTGAAATTCGCGATCTACCAGAACCCGAACCTCAAGCTGCTCCAGGTGGAGAAGCCGCCGCCTTTCCTTTTGCCGGGGCGGTGAACCGCTTCACGCGTGACGGGGACATTCCCCTTGTCTTTCTTTCCGCGTGGCTCTACAATGAGGCCGTGAATTCGCAGCAGAAGGGACCCTGACAGACGCAGAAGAGACCTCGGTCCAGAGATGGGAAGGGTTGGGAGAAAATGGGAAATGGATAGGTGGGCTCCTATTCCTCGGCACTTCGACAAGCCCACGCCGCGTCGCTCGCCGGATTCGATCAGGGCCGGCCTGGAAGCCCTCCAGGAAGAGGCTGAGGGGCTGCTGGAACGCATTATCTCGTTGGGAATTGCAGGAGGCGATAAATGAGTCCAAAGCCTTACCACGAAAATGCTTACAGTCTTGCCGATGCGGCGTCCATGGACCATTCTCACCGATTTTTGCTTGACTTTTGTATGAACCAAACCGATAATCATATTGTAGTAACAGTGTTAGATTTGATCTACTCCCCGTCGGACATGCTGAAAGGCCTCTGGCGGGGTTTTGTTTTTATAGGCAACGGCGGGAGGGAGGGGCGTGCCTGCTGAACCCACCATCAAACGCGCTATCGCCTTTTTCGACGGCCAGAACCTCTTCTACGCCGCCAAGGGTGCCTTTGGTTACCCGTGGCCCAACTACGACCCGCTGAAGCTCGCTCAGACAGTCTGCCAAACCCAGGGCTGGCAACTGCTGAAGACCTGCTTCTATACCGGCGTGCCCAGCCCGGACGACAACCCGTTCTGGAATCACTTCTGGATGGCCAAACTTGCCCAAATGGGCCGCGTCGGCATCCAGACCTTCTCCCGCCATCTCAAGTATCGTAACCAGACCGTCAAACTGCCCGGCGGCGGCTCCACCACGGTCCTCGTCGGCAGTGAGAAGGGCATCGATGTGCGCCTGGCCCTCGACATCGTCGCCGCCGCCCGCGACAACGCGTGCGACGTTGCCCTGGTCTTCAGCCAGGACCAGGACCTTTCCGAAGTCTCCGACGAAGTCCGCGCCATTTCCATCCAACAGGATCGCTGGATCAAGCTCGCCTGCGCCTTCCCCGTCAGCCCGACCTATGCCAACACCCGTGGCATCAACAAAACGGACTGGTTCCGCATCGACCGCGCCACCTACGACGCCTGCCTTGATCCACGAGACTACCGGCCGAAGGGGGCAAACCCATGACTGCCGACCTGCGCCCCTATCCCGTTCACAAGGATTCCGGACTGGCGTGGCTTCACAATGAGGCCGTGAAGTCGCAGCGAAGGGACCCTGGGAGACGCAGAAGAAACCTCGGTCCAGAGATTGGAAGTGTTGGGAGGGAATGTGAAGTGTGTAGTGACCCCCTATTCCTCAAGTTAAGCCGTTATGCCAGAACTGCGTGTTCCCTTTGCTATTGACGATGAAGAGCGGTTGTACAGCCCGGCAACCGCAGAAAGAGGCAAGAGCTATTTTTGCCCGGCTTGCCGAGAACTCGTAGTTTTCCGGCAAGGCAAAATCAGAATAGCCCACTTCGCTCACAAGGTCAGTGAGACTTGTAGCCAGGAAACTATTATCCATAAAACCGCAAAACTGCTGGTACAAACGGCTGTTCAGGAATGGAAGTCGGGCAAAAGCAATTCCCCCACACTCCAGAGAGTATGCCAGATTTGCAGCACATTCGTGAGCCAACCTCTGCCAGAAAAAGTCGATAGCGCAATTTTGGAATACAGGTTAGCGGATGGCTCGGTTGCCGATGTCGCCTTGATGGTTGGAAACATGGCTCAAGCGGCGGTAGAAATAAAGGTCACACATGCTGTCGATGACATGAAAGCTAATAGGTTGCCAGTTCCCTTTATCGAGGTGGATGGATATGAAGTAATTGAGAATGCCACCGTATGGAAACCGACAATTGACAATTTCAAACCACTGACTTGTGACCAATGCAAGTCAACCTATCTGAGGTTTCAAGCCAAAGCCGAGCAGGTTGCTAAAGCAAGTAATCTTGAACTGCCCACTGCGTATTATCGATATGGGCTTCATGAATGCTGGAAATGCAAACGGGAGATAATCGTGTTTAGCTGGCCGAAAGACGGAATGTGGGACAACTCCGCCCCTACAAGAGAACCGCTGCCCAGCACTGTTCAGTATCGTTATTCAAAAACCGCAGGTGGCAAGTATTGGACCAACACTTGCCCATATTGTCGATCCATTCAAGGCGATTTCCCCCTGTACGCCGAATGTGATGGTCCGTTTTATGCAATTGACTTCGGAGCAGATTCGCCCACGGTGTTTGATAGGGATATGATGAAAATGGCCGTGCATGCTGCACGAATCGGATTGCTTTAGGCTGGAATTCAGGGGACATCTTACTTATTTCGGTCTTGGATTGAGTATGGTGTCCCGAGATATCCGAGATATCCCGGTATTCCCCGGTATTCGGGTAGCCGGGGGGCGTATCGGGGGCTGTGGTGGGGGATCAGTAATCCTTGAACCGCCGCATCCACTCGGGCCAGTCCTGGGGCTTGACCCCGCCGGCCGGTGTCCAGGGGCCGGCGGGGTTGTAGGCCGTGTTCCATTTCAAGCCCCAGAGTTGCTTGAGTCCGACCTTGCGCACCGACCAGTCCATGAACAGGCTGTTAATCCCGCCCGTGTGCCGATCGATGCAGACGTTGCTGCTGTAGCACGCCGTCGAGTTCGCGTCCGGCAGCGGCGGCGGGGCGTCCAGGGTCCCGTAGTAGATCGAACACCGGCAATCGAAAACGAGCGGCACGTTGGCCGCCCCCTTCACGTAGGGTGTGGTCCAGCAGGCCGCATTGGGCCGGTTTGGGTCCGGGTGTTGGCTGATCCCGACCCAGCCGTTCGCGCCATAGCTGCCGCGAAACTCCATCGCCACCTCACCCCAGCCGCCGCCCGGAAGGCGCTCGGCGCCCCGCTCGGAGCGCCACGCCCGAAACGTCGAGCCGATCTGCCCGTCTGCCGGGGGCGTCGTCGCCAGCGGACAGAGCCAGATGTCCCGGTAGTTCCCGAAATCGGTGAGGAAGATGTACCACCAGCTCAGGACCCAGACCGTGGCCGGTTGTGGTTTCGTCCACGTGTCGACGTGCGTCTGCTCGAAGAAGAACTTGCCGTCGTTGCCCGTCACATAAGTATCGAGGAGGATACCCCACTGGCGCAGATTGGACTGGCAGGCCACGGCCGCCGCGTGTTTGCGGACCCGGTGGACCACGGGCAGCAGAATCGCCAGCAGCAGTGCGAGGATCGCGATCACCACCAGCAACTCGATCAGCGTGAACGCCCTGCGCCGGCCCACTTGTGAGCCTGTAAGTCCCCATGATGTACGCCCGCTGCTCATGGCGTTCTCCCGTTCAGAATGGCCTGATCATACCGCTGCTGTGGCTGAACTGTCAAGGAGGCAAATAGGGCCCCGTTGGCTGTCGTGGCCCCCAGACTCCAAGTATCTGCCGGGGGCGGGTAAAAGGCTCGGCAAAGCAGATTTACGGGGACTTCCGAGGGCAGGCCATGGGTGTTCTGAGGCACATGCAAAGATTTTCTGAATTTTCCTCGCACAAGCACGTTAGTTGGACTATATTAGTCCTATACGTAGCAAGTTGTACCATAGGTGGTGCTGAGTTCGAGTGTAAAGGCAAGCATGGACATATTGAGACGCAACACAGATTACGCCCTGCGGCTGATGGTGGGGCTGGCGCGACATCAGGAGAACAACGGCTCCGTGTCCACCCGCCTTTTGGCCGAGGAGCAGGAGGTCTCCTACCAGCTCGCGTGCAAACTGATGCAGCAGTTGCACGATGCCCGGCTGGTGGCGAGTTGCATGGGGCCGAAGGGTGGGTTTCGGCTGAGCCGCCGGCTGGCCGAGATCAGTCTTCTGGAGATTATCGAGGTGGTTCAGGGACCGCTGAGCCTCAACCGGTGTCTGGCCAAGGCGGGGGCGTGCCCACGGGCGGGGGTTTGTCCGGTGCGTGGGAAGATCGGCGAGCTTCAGGGCCGCATGGGGGAATACCTCGGGGGCGTCACCCTGGAGGAATTGGCGGCGAATCCGGGTGCGAAGGAGACCGCGGGAGAACGAACATGACGGACAAACGAGCCCAATCGAGCGTTCTGGAGGCGTGTGTGGCCAAGCCGCAGAGCTTGGACGCCCTGATCGAGTACGCCGCAGATTCCATTGTGAGCAAGACGATCTTGGACAAGCCGGTCGGGACGATCACGTTGTTTGCCTTCGACGAGGGGCAGAAGCTCAGCGAGCACACGGCCCCGTATGACGCGGTGGTCCAGGTGATCGATGGCCGTGGGACTCTGACGATCGGCGGGGAGCGGGTCGCGGTCGCGGTGGGCCAGATCGTCATCATGCCGGGAAATGTGCCGCATTCGGTGACGGCCGACGAGCGGTTCAAAATGCTGCTGACCATGATTCGGGCGTGAGATTGGAAAGCCGAGAATACGGAATGGACCCGATCGTTGAAATGTTGATTCTGGACATGCGGGAGATCTTCGGCAAGGATCACAAGCGGATCGATCATGCCCTGGCCGTGCTGGGGTATGCGAATCACATCCGCTCCGTCGAAGGCGGCGACCCGCTGGTGATTCAGGCGGCGGCGGTCCTGCACGATATCGGTATCCAGGAGGCAGAACAAAAGCATGGCTCCTCGGCCGGGCGGTATCAGGAGATCGAGGGACCGCCGATTGCCGAGAGAGTTCTTCGCCACCGGGGCGTGGATGAGGATCGCATCGTGCACGTATGCCGGATCGTCGCGAATCACCACAGCGACAGGGACATCGACACGCTTGAGTTTCAGGTCCTTTGGGATGCCGACTGGCTGGTCAACTGGCCCGAGATGTTGCCGGACAAGTCTGGCGCAGATTTGAAAGCAAGGATTGACAGGATTTTCAAAACGAACACAGGCCGGGAGACCGCTTTGCGTCTCTTCGTCGGCTCATGACACGAGGCAGGCTTAGATAGAAGGAGATCAAGTACATGGATATGTTTTGTATGCAATGCGAGCAGACGGCGAAGGGGACGGGCTGCACCCTCCAGGGCGTTTGCGGCAAGGACGCGCAGACCGCCGCACTTCAGGACCTGCTGGTCTACGCGGTCAAGGACATCGCGCGGTACGCACATCGAGCCCATCAACTGGGAGCGAGAGATCGAGATGTGGATGTCTTCACGGTCAAGGCCCTGTTCAGCACGCTGACGAACGTCAATTTCGACCCGCAGCGGTTTGCGGGGTACATAAACGAAGCCGCGCAGATGAGGGGCCGGGCGCAGAAGCTCTACGAGAAGGCGGCGCTCAAGGCCGGACAGACCTTGGAGAAGCTGGACTGCCCCGTCCGCTGGTGGGAGGGGCGCGACGATCTCGATACGCTGACGCGTAAAGGCCGCGAAATCGGTATCGAGAAACGCGTGGCGAAGCTCGGCGCGACGACCGCCGGGTTGCAGGAGTTGATCGTGTACGGTCTCAAAGGTGCTGCGGCGTATGCCGACCATGCCCAAATCCTGGGCCAAGAGGACAAGCAGCACTACGCCGCGTTCCACGAGATGCTCGACTATCTGACGCGCAAGCCGACGGATGCCGGCGAGCTGTTGGGGCGGGCGTTGAAGGTGGGCGAGATCAATCTCAAGGCGATGGAGTTGCTGGACGCCGCCAACACCGGGACCTACGGCCACCCGGAGCCGACGCAGGTCCGTATCACGCCGGTCAAGGGCAAGTGCATCGTCGTCTCGGGGCACGACCTCAAGGACCTGGAAGAACTGCTCCAGCAGACGCAGGGCAAGGGCATCAACGTCTACACCCATGGTGAGATGCTGCCGTGCAACGCCTATCCCGGCCTCAAGAAGTACCAGCACCTCGTCGGCAATTACGGCGGGGCGTGGCAGAACCAGCGCACGGAATTCGATGCGTTCCCCGGCGCGATCGTGATGACGACCAACTGCCTGCAGAAGCCCAAAGACAGCTACAAGAACAGAATCTTCACGCTGGGTCTGGTCGGCTGGCCCGAGGTGACGCACATCACGGACGGGGATTTCACGCCCGTGATCGAGGCGGCCCTGGCGGCGCCGGGATTTGCCCAGGACGCCCCGGCCCAGTACATCACCGTCGGGTTTGGCCGCAATACCGTGATGAGTGTGGCGGGCAAGGTGATCGACTTGGTCAAGCAGGGCAAGATCCGGCACTTCTACCTGATCGGCGGCTGCGACGGTGCCAAGCCGGGGCGCAACTACTACACGGAGTTTGCCGAGCAGGTGCCGAACGACTGCGTGATCCTGACCTTAGCCTGCGGGAAGTACCGCTTCAACAAGCTCGAATTCGGCGCGATCGACGGGATTCCGCGACTGCTGGACTGCGGCCAGTGCAACGACGCCTACTCCGCCGTGCAGATCGCGGTGGCGCTGGCGGGCGCCTTCGGGGTCGGCGTGAACGATCTGCCGCTGTCGCTGATCCTGTCGTGGTTCGAGCAGAAGGCCGTGGCGATTCTGCTGACCCTGCTGTACCTGGGCATGAAGGATATCCGCATCGGCCCGAGCCTGCCGGCCTTTGTGACGCCGGAGGTGCTCAACGTGCTCGTGGAGAAATTCGGGATCAAGCCGATTGGCTCTGCGAAAGACGACTTGGCGGCAACGCTGGGCGCATAAATAACATTCGTGTTTTGTTCCAGGCGGCTGGCGTCGTCCAGCGCGGATGGACGATGCCAGCCCATGAGAGAGCCTGAGAAGCAATGGCGTTGGAGACGCAACATGGCTGTGCGAAATATCGTTAAGATTGATGAAGACAAATGTACCGGCTGTGGGCTTTGCGCGACGGCTTGCGCCGAGGGGGCGATCCAGATCGTCCACGGCAAAGCCCGGCTGGTGAGCGATTCGTATTGTGATGGCCTCGGCGCGTGCCTCGGGCACTGCCCCGAAGGGGCCATCGCCATCGAGCCACGCGAGGCGGCCGAGTTCGATGAGAAGGCCGCCCAACCGCACGTGGGGCCGCCGCAAGGAGAGCCACCGTTGTTCGTATGCCCGGGCTTGGCGTCGCATCAGTGGCCAAGGGAGGATGAGCCAAGGAGCGAGGCCGCGGCGGAGGAGGTTCCCTCGCAACTGAGTCACTGGCCCGTTCAACTGAAGCTCGTAGCGCCGACGGCGCCTTGTTTTGCCGATGCGGACTTGCTGCTGGTGGCGGACTGCGTACCCGTGGCGGTGGGGGATTTCCACCGGCGCTACCTCAAAGACCACAGTGTTGTCATGGGTTGCCCGAAGCTGGACGACGCGGAGTTCTACATCGAAAAACTGGCCCAGATCCTGCAAGCGAACGACCTTCGCAGCCTGATGGTCGTACACATGCAAGTGCCGTGCTGCTCCGGATTGACTCGCGTGGCCCGCGAGGCGATCGACCGGAGCGGCAAACTGACGGCGTTTCTGGATGTCACCGTCTCGCTACGCGGCAGTATGATTCGAAGCGAGGTGGTGAAGGTTGGACAGATGGCTGAGGCCGAAACATAGACTATGCTTGACTTTCTTCTACGACTGATCGTCGATTTCTGGGCGACCATTGGTGCGATGGCGCCGTATCTGTTGTTTGGGTTTTTCGTTGCCGGTCTGCTGTCGGTCTTCGTATCGCAGAAGCTGGTGGAGCGGCATCTCGGCGGGCGGGGCTTTCTGCCCGTGCTCAAGGCGACCCTGTTTGGCATCCCGCTGCCTTTGTGCTCCTGCGGCGTGATCCCGGTCGCCATGTCTTTGCGCCAGCACGGCGCGAGCAAGGGATCGACGGTCTCGTTTCTACTTTCCACGCCCCAAACCGGTGTTGATAGCATCCTCGTGACGTATAGCCTCCTGGGTCCGGTATTCGCCATCTTCAGGCCCGTGGTGGCGCTCGTCACCGGCTTGGTTGGCGGCGTGCTGGTCAATCTCTTCGGACAAGCAGCAGAGGACAGAGGACAGAGTACGGAAAACGGCACTGCTGCCAATCCGCAATCCGAAATCCGCAATCCGAAATTGGAAGGTCCGCAACCCGCTCAAAACGCCGGGCAATGCTGCTGTTGCCACCACGCCGCAACGCCCATGCGCAAGTTCTTCAACGGCATGAAGTACGGCTTCGTATCCTTGCCGCGTGATATCGGCAAGCCGCTCTTGGTCGGGCTGGCGATTGCGGCCCTGATCTCGTCGATTGTGCCGAACGATTTCTTTGCCGCCAAGTTGGGCCGGGGCCTGCCCGCCATGCTGGTAATGATGCTGATCGGCATTCCTATGTACGTGTGCGCCTCGGCCTCTGTGCCGGTGGCGGCGGCCATGATCCTCAAGGGCCTCAGTCCGGGGGCCGCCTTGGTCTTCCTCATTACGGGGCCGGCGACGAACGCCGCCGGGCTGGCCACGATCTGGAACACCCTCGGCCGGCGGACCGCCATCCTGTATCTTCTGACGGTAGCCGGCTGCGCCCTGGCGGGCGGTATCGTGCTGGATTCCCTCATTCACAGTGTCAAGATCGGCGTAGCGTCACACGTGCACAACATGGGCCCGAGCATGGTTCAGCATCTCTCCGCGGTGGTCTTATTGGCGGTCCTGGGCTGTGCCTTCCTAACCGGCCGCCGTCGCCGTTAGACGGGACGTATTCCTTGAACCTCAGATAGAACTATGATCTCCAGACGCTACCGTCAGGCCCCCCAACGGCGTCGGCTCATGAGACAAACGCGGTCGTCAATGCAGTGCCCGCTCCTTCTTGGCCAACGGGAAGGACGCTATCAAGATTCATCTTGGTCTTCGCAAGGGTGACAAAGGAGGGCGTCGTCGATTCTGTCAGAGGCTCTAACGAAAACGCCTTCCACGGGCCGATAAACGAAGACAAGCAGCGTTATGTGCTGCGTCTGTAAGAAGAATCGCGTCGTTAGACTCGGTGAAACCGTGATCGAGATTCTCAAGAGCTTCGAGCAGGAGGCCAGCCGATTCGACCCGATGGTCCTGGTGGTGCCGGGACTGGCGATGGTTACGCTGGGCTTGGTTGCGTGGCTGGCGGGGATGTGCCTGCGACGGCTTGTGCTCGCTCTGGCCGGTGCGGCCGTCGGGGGGATTGCCGGCTGGCTCCTCAAGGGTCAGAATCCCGCCGTCGTTGGTCTTGCGGCGGGAGGCGGGGCGATCTTCGGGGCCATTGTGCCCCGGTTGTCCACCGCCGTTCTCTTGGCGGCCTTCGGGGTGGCCGTCGCCTTTGCCGCCACGACACAGACGCATCTCGCCGAAGGGAAAGCGACTTCGCTCACGAAGCCCGACGCCGGACGGGGGCAGGAGAGACTCCCCGTACAGGACAGTCTCAGCGCTGTGCGAGTTCTGGCGTTCAACGTTATAGGTTGCGTCGAGTCCGCCGCCCGCGAACTGGAACCGGTCAATTGGGGCATCATTGGGGCCGTGGGCTTGGGACTGTTGGTGCTGGGTTTGTTGCTCGCACGGCTGGCCGGGGCGTTGGTGTTCTCGGTGCTGGGGACGGCGCTGATTTTTGTGGGGCTGATCGTGCTGCTGATCTTCAAAGGGTCGGCCCCGATCGCCTTCGTGCACAAGCAGGGGACCTTCTATGGCTCGGTATTGCTCGGCATGGCCGCCTTTGGTACGCTGGAGCAACTCGTGCTGTGCCCGTCGCCCAAACGGCGCCGGAAGGCAAAATCCGCCGGACCGCGTCCCGGGCAGGAGGAGTCAAAACGTGGTTGGCGCGATCGCTGACGTGAGCGCCGATCGGATGGTTGTGAGGGCAGGCAACAGGGGTGGGGAGGAGGTCTCCCCAGCAGGGAGAGATAGGAGCAGCGAATGAACAGCTTAGCGAGCATCTTGCAGACCGTACTCGTCCTGGCCCAACAAACGGCCCAACAACCGGCGGCACAATCGAAGGCTACTCCGCTGACCATCCTGTGGCAGCACATCACGACCCTGGACGTAGTCGAGGCACTGACGTTCATCTCCTTCGGTGTCGTCTGCCTATTCTACGGCTGGCGGATCTTCAAGATTCTCGTGACGATCTGCTTCGGCCTGCTCGGCCTGCTCGTGGCGCTCTGGGCCAACGGCCAGTTCGTCCATGGCAACGTCATCTGGCTGGCGATGCTCTGCATCCTCTTCTTTGCGATTCTCTCGGTCCCGCTCATGCACTGGGGCGTCAGCCTGCTCGGGTCCCTCTCGGGCGGCATCCTCACGGCCGGGGCCACGATGGCCCTGGGCCTGAACGATCAGAGGCTGCTCCTGGCCGGCGGCCTCGTCGGACTCGTGGCCGGCGGGATGATCTCCTTCATCGTCTTCAAGATCGCCGTGATTCTCTTTACGAGTCTCGGTGGCAGCGGCCTGGTCGTCGTCGGCCTCTTGGCCGTCCTGCACCACAACGTCGATCCCAAGCAGCTCGAGACGTTCGTCTTCGGCTACCGGTGGTTCCTGCCCGTCATGGTCCTAGTCCCGATGACCTTCGGGATCATCCTGCAATACCGATTCATCAAAACCGCCCAGGATTGGAGCGTCTGAGCCGCAAGCCGCCATCTCGATTCATCTGCGGTTCTCCTTCCTTTCTTTTCGGCTTCCGACCACAAACGCGGATAGTCCTTCCATTCGAGAAGCCACCAGGAATCCTCCGTGGCGTTGGCGGTCTCGGTAATCAAGGATCAAGCTCGCACGCCAGATCGCACCTCTCCGACGAACAAGCCCAGGAAAAGTACCGCGTACCTTCGATTCCCCCTGCCTTGTTCGCCCGATAGGCATCTGCTGGTACACATTCAGTCCTTATGGTCCTGGCCGCGCTACACAAGATGCTTGCCATCCGAGGGGAATCCTGGCATGATTGTCGATTGACCAATGCCTTGAGACCAGGGCGGCATCCGACAAGGCGGCAACGTGAGGTAAAGCATGATCCAGCGAATTGAAATTGACGGCTATCGCTTGCTCGACGGGTTTGTTGCTGATTTGAAGCCTTTGACGGTAATCATCGGCGCAAATGCGGTTGGCAAAAGCACACTGTTGGATTGCCTTCAGGGCATCGCTCAGTGTGTGGACGGGCCTCTGAACACGGTAATTGGATGGCATGGTGGTATGGTTTCCTTGCCTAACGCGGCGGGGAAAGACCGCAAGCTGCGCTGGGGGATCACATTTTGCAGGCCAACAAACGGGATCTGGAACCAGTTGCCCTTAGAGGACGACCTACAACTCTTCTACGAAGCGGTTCTGCAAGGGGATATGCAGGGACAAGCGCAGGTCCAACACGAGATCTTGCGGAAAGCTGAACCGTTACCGGGCTATGCCGAAGCCTTCAAGTATCTGGAGGCAACGCCATCCCGCCGACAGATATACAGCCGCGAACACCACAAGCTGGTTCCTTTTGACGAAGCTATGCCACAACCCAATCAGGTGCGAGAGACACCTGGACAACCGCGGAATGGAAGCCCCCTTGGACTGCCACCTGTGGCTCAGGAGCCTGCTTTGATGCTGTCACACATTCGGTTCTTTAACGAGTTTCCGATCCCTTCATCTGCCAGGGTGCTCCTGGCAAGCATGGCTTTTTACCCAGGTTTCGATGTGACTCGGTTCTCGAATCTCCGGATGAAAGCAGCAGAGATAAAACCGGTCACTATGCTTGCGCCAAACGGGGAGAATCTGGGGACTGTCTTGCATGAGATTCTCACACGGTATGACTTCCGGCAAGCGGCTATCGATGTACGTGAGTTCCTGAAGGCGGCGTATCCGGCATTTAAAGAAATTCATTGTGACACGACGTTTGGCACACCCGCGCAGGTTCTTGTAAGAATAAGAGAAAAATCGATGCAGCGGTCAATGGAGTTGTGGGAACTGTCCGATGGCATGTTGCGATTCCTTTGTTTGGCTGCCGCACTCCTGAATCCAACGCCGCCACCTTTTATTGCTGTAGATGAGCCTGAAAGTGGTCTCCATCCGAGGCTTCTGCCAGTCGTGGCTGACATGATCAAGACGGCATCGGAACGGACGCAGGTGGTCGTCACAACACACAGCCCCGACCTTCTGAATCGATTTGCCATTGACGATGTGGCTGTCATGTCACGAGGAGAAGCGTCCAACACCTCATGGTACCGTCCTGCGGATCGAAAGACGCTGGTGGAAATGCTCAAGGATGTTGTGGGAGAAACGCTCGGAGACCTCCATCGCTCTGGCGAATTGGAGGCCATCGCATGAAGGTATGGGTCTACGTGGAAGGCCCCGCGGACAGATCTGGGCTGGAAGCGCTCTGGGATGGATGGCGCCAGAAACTGAAACAGGCGGGATGGGGAATTCATGTGATACCGCTCGATGGCAAGGACAAGTTCTTCCGAAAGATCGGGGCACATGCTGTCGAGAAGCTCATAGCTGATTCGCGGGATCTTGTTGTGGGCTTGCCGGACTATTACCCGAATCAGCCCTATCTTGGCACGCGATACCAGCATGCCACATTGAAGGCTCTGCTCGATGTTCAACAGAAGCTTGTCCGAGATACGCTTGAGAGCAGACGATGCGATGCCGGAACTTTCCTTGGACGATTTCATGCCTCATCGCTCAAGCACGACCTGGAAATGCTACTATTGGCAGCCCGTGGTCAACTGTGTGCCCACCTTGGGACGCCTGACCATTTGGGGCATTGGCGGCGTCCTGTGGAAGACCAGAACCACGATCGACCGCCCAAGCGTGTTGTTGAAGAACTCTATCTGCAGAAGAAAGGTAGAGCGTATCGAGACACAAAGGACGCGCCAGCCGTGTTGGCGAGTGTAAGTGATCCACGGCAACTCCTCTATTTGGAATCCGGGCAATTGCAGTGTCCGGTTTTCAAGGAAATGCTCGATTGGCTTGCAGAGAAGACTGGTGTTTCGGCCTACTGACGTGGAACCCCGTCAGGGTTGGCATCAAAGGCCCTGCGGACGAAACGGTGTCAGGAACGAAACGGAGTCACGTCTATTCTCGTAGACGGCACTTGCCGTGGCGTGAAGACACAGATTGCCGGTTACAGAGTATCAACCATAGCTTTTTCTCCGTCTCGCAGAGCACCGTAGCGTGCGAATCCATAGCTGTATTGTAGGGTCAAGCCGGCGGAAAGGCAAATGGAATCGAGGCGGTTGTCGGCAGTCGGTAGACGGCGGTCAGTAGTCGGTTACGAGTTGTAAATTCGGATGTCACAAGAGTTTATCAGCGTTCATTGGCGTTCATCCTTCGGCTCTGCTCAGGACGGCGTCGGCGGTTCTATCTGGCTCTCGGTGGTCTCTGTGACAGGAAGACGGTTGCCAATTGACGGTTCTCACCCCGGATCGGAGTCCGGGGTGACGAGGTTGCCGGTTAGCTGGGACAATTGCGGGATTTTTTGCTTGACGCCGAGTGAGGCAGTATGTACGATGTTCACAGAACGAACATTGCGGAACTCCATAGGAAAGGAGCGCTGGCCGAACGAAGCGAAAGAAGGCGAGAAGAGGGATAGGGTGAGAGAGGGAGTATTCTGTGTCTCTATACGCGTCATCGCGACTTCCTTGTGGGTCTTTTTGTTCTCTCTGGCCCCATTTTCCTCGGCTCGTTCGGCCCTTTGTGTTTGAGACGTGGAATATTGTGCTTTTGTGGTACGAATATGTCTCGCGTAGAAACGGCGAGGCGCCCGGTACATAGGGTGGGGCTTGTCCCACCGAGTCTTCTGCCCGCGGCTTTTGGTGGGGCAAGCCCCACCCTACAATGCCGGTCTCTGCGCGAGATGGTTTCGGGTTGCGGCCGCAGGCCGCGGCCCTCTGCGGCTCTGTGGGAACCGAGTGTGCCAAACAAAGCCAATTTGCCCAGGGGACAGTTGTGTTGACTGTGGTGCAGGAGAAGGCTACGAGAGACTCAGATCTCTTCGTGATGCGCCCAAACAAAGCCAATTCGGCGTGGCTGCTGTTGACACCAAGCGTCGTCAAAGAGCCCTATGGATGAAACAGGCGGGTCATGCCCCTGTAGAAACAAACCCAATGTGCCGGCCGGGATTGTCTGCCGCGCTCGATCATGCCGCGGGCAGGGACCTAAGAGTGGGGCAGAGTCCCGAGTAGAACACCGCCGGGGGCGGCGGTGCCACATGTCCTGCCGGGGCAAATGCGCGAAACAAAGCCAATTTACGGGGGGCTAAGTGGGCGATGAGGGATTGGCGGGAAAGGGGGTATGGCGGTTTGGCCTGGCCTTTCGGCTGTGCTGAACAAAGCCAATTTCCCTGGGCCGACGCCTCGCTGCGCCGGGTTCCGCTGGAGGCGTTCGGACGATGGTTGAATCCTGGCCGGTCCGGTGATAGCATGGGCGGTCGAACGTCACACAACTTCAGAGAACCTGAACTTCGGAAAGGGCGTGAGATGAACAACGTTCAAAAGAATTCGGGTAGGGGCAGGTCCCTGTACCTGCCCACGTACACACGTCGCGACGTGCTGGCGGGAGCGGCGGCCGTGGTCGGGGCGGCGGCGCTGCCCAGGGTCGTGCAAGGGCAGGCGGGGCCTGGACCCGGCACGGTCGGCAAGGTCGTCAAGAACGGGCGGATCAAGCAGTCGATCTGCAGCGGGTGCCTGGGCCGAACCAAGATGGACCGGGAGCAGATCGCTAAGCTACTGGTCGAGATGGGACTGGTGGGCCGGGACCTGATGGGTAAGGACGAGTGGCCGACGCTCAAGCAGTATGGCCTCGTGGCGACGATGGTGCCGGGGGCAGGGTCCATTAAGCAGGGCCTCAATAATAAGTCGATGCATGCCAAGTTCCTGGAAGAGTTCAAGACGAATATCAAGGCCGCCGCCGAGTACAAGTGGCCCAATGTCATTACGATGGCGGGGGACCGGGCGGGGATCAGCGACGCGGAGGGGATGGACAACTGCCAGGCGATCCTCAAGGAGGCGGTCAAGATCGCCGAGGACGCCGGCGTGACCATCTGCATGGAAATGCTCAACAGCAAGGTCAACCACGCCGGCTACATGTGCGACCACTATGTGTGGGCTTTCGAACTGTGCAAACGCGTGAATTCGCCGCGCTTCAAGATGCTGTTCGACATCTACCATATGCAGATCATGGATGGCGACCTGATCGCCACGATCAAAAAGAATATCCAGTACATCGGCCACTTCCACACGGCCGGCGTGCCGGGCCGGCACGAGCTGGATGAGAACCAGGAAATCTACTATCCGGCGGTCATGCGGGCCATCGTCGAGACGGGCTACCCAGGCTACGTCGCCCACGAGTATTCGCCGGTGCGCGACCCGATCCAGTCGCTCGTGCAGGCCGTGAAGGCGTGTGATGTGTGAAGCCGAGTGATGTAGGGTGGGCTTTGGCCCACCAGAGAGTTGCGGTGGGGCAAGCCCCACCCTACAACTTCGATTAGGAGGACTCCATGACGAATCAATCGAAAGACTGCTCGCGACGAGACTTCATGAAGACGTCGGTCACGGTGGCGGCGTTGTCGGCTCTGCCGCTGGGCCTGTCGAACAAAACCTATGCCGCCGGCTCGGGCCGGGTCCGGGTCGGCATGATCGGCTGCGGCGGCCGGGGCACCGAGGCCGCGACCAACTGCCTGCAGGCGGATGACGGCGTCGAAATTGTCGCGATGGCCGATGCTTTCCAGGATAGGATCGATCGCAGCTTGGCCACCATCAAACAGTGGTGCGAGAAGAACAGCACGCCCCTTGCTCAGAGGATGAGGGCGACGCCGGAGACCACGTTTCTGGGGTTCGATGGTTATAAGAAGCTGCTGGCCTTGAAGGACGTGGACGTCGTTTTGATTGCGACGCCGGTCTGCTTTCACCCGGTGCACCTGGCGGCGGCCATCCAGGCGGGTAAGCACGCCTTCGTGGAAAAGCCCGCCGGAGTGGACCCGCCCGGGATGCGCAAGGTCATCGAGGCCGGCGAGCTGGCGAAGCAGAAGGGGCTGGCGATCGTGGCCGGGACGCAGAGACGGCACCAAGCCAAGTATCTTCAGAATGCCCACGCCGTTGGGCAGGGTGCGATCGGCAAGATCAAGGGAGGCCGCGTCTGGTGGTGTGGCGGGGGCTCGTCGAATCCGCCGCGACGAGCGTCCGGCCAGGGCGACGCCGAGTACCTGATCCGCAACTGGTACCGGTTCAGCATGATGTCCGGCGACCATATTGTGGAGCAGCATGTCCACAATCTCGATGTTGCCAACTGGTTCCTCGGCCGGCCGCCGGTCCAGGCCCTGGGTTTCGGCGGGCGGGCCCGCCGCCAGGGCGGCAACCAGTACGATTTCTTCAGCGTCGATCTGGACTACGGCGACGATGTGATCGTGCACAGCATGTGCCGGCAGGTCAAAGGCTGCTACACCCAGGTCAGCGAGCAGTTCCTCGGCACGGAAGGCTCGGTCTGGGGTGACGGCAAACTGGCAGGCAAACAGGTGGCCGTGCCCGAGTTCGAAGAGAAAGGCGGTCCCTACGTCCAGGAGCATCGCGACCTGATCAAGAGTATTCGCGCGGGCAAGCCGCTGAACGAAGCCCGCAACTTGGCCGAATCCACCTTGGTGGCAATCATGGGCCGAATCTCGGCGTACACGGGGCAGGTCGTCCGGTGGTCGGACCTGACGAAGAACGAGAAGAGCCCGTGGTACAACCTGACGCTCAAGCCCACGCCGTTGGATTTCGAGCAGGGGACGGTCGTGGCGCCGCTGGAAAACGTGATTCCGCTGCCCGGCGAAGCATGAGATCGTCAGAAGGTAGGAAGATCAGAAGGTAAGAAGGTCAAATTGCATGGACTTGCGTCCTTCCTACGTTCTTACGTTCCTACCTTCCTTCGCTCTTCCGTCTGTCGCCGCTACTGGGCCGGGGCGTTGCGGACGCAGCGGAAGCCGTAGATGTCGTAGCCGAAGCAGACGTCCACGTAGCCGGGGTTCTCGTTGTAGCGGTAGCCGCAGCGGCAGTTCTGGTCGCTGAACTTCCAGGCCCCGCCGCGAACGACTTTGGCGTCGCCCTTCTCCGGCCCGCGGGGATTCTCTTTCGGTGACTCCGAGTAGTAATCGACCTTGTAGCCGTCGTTGCACCACTGCCAGACGTTGCCGCAGATGTCGTACAGGCCCCAAGGATTGGGCTTTTTCTGTCCCACCGGCTGAGGATGCCCGCCGGAGTTCTTGTCGAACCAGGCGTAGTCAGCCAGTCCGGAGACGCTGTTGCCGAAGAAGTAGGCCGTGCCGGCTCCGGCGCGGCAGGCGTATTCCCACTCCGCTTCCGTCGGCAGCCGGTAGCCGTTGGCCTCGAAGTTGCACTGCCACGTCGTCAGATCGTAGCAGGGTGTAAGGCTCTCGCTGCGGGAACGCTCGTTGCAGAACTTCACGGCGTCGGACCAGCGCACCCCTTCGACGGGGTTCTTGGCTCCCTTCCAGCGGGAGGGGTTGTCCTTCATGAGTTTCTCGTACTGCTCCTGTGTCACGAGGTACTTGTCCATGTAAAACGAGCTGACCGTGACCTCGTGAGGCGTGGCGTCCGGCTCGTCCTTGTCGCCCATCGTGAATTGGCCGGCCGCGATCAGGACCATCTCGCCAGCATCCGATTTCGGAGTGCGGATTTCGGAGTGCGGATTTGCGCCCGCGCTCGGCGCCTTTTGACCTTCGGCGGGCGTCTTACGCTGACAACCCTGAGCCAACACCAGCGTCCCCGAAACGAGAAATATAATTGTGGTAGTGTGCTTCATACTTCTTGATTTCCAGTCATGTCGTCATGTAGGATGGGCTTTAGCCCATGCGGACAAGTCATCATCGCCATGCGAGGGCAGCATGGGCTAAAGCCCATCCTACGGTTTCACGGGTTTCGATTCCTACCTCTGCGGGACACTCAGTAGTTCGGCCAGATCTCGTAGCCATCGGGGTTGCGCAGGCACTGGCGGCAGCGGTTGCGGATCTCTCTGGCCACGTCCACCGCCTTCGGCTGATTCAGGCAGCCGTAGCCGGCCTCTTGGAAGAGCTTGCGGACGATGATGTGGTACTCGGCGAGGAGGCCGTCCTGGGCGCCGCCCATGCCGCGCCAGTCTTTGCCGAGGTCCAGGCAGGTGGGCAGGTTCTTCGGGTCTTTCGTGCCAGGCAAGGCGAGGGTTTTGCCGGACAGCGCGCTGGCGTATTCCAGAGACTTGATGTTCTCTTTCTGGACGCCGTATTCGTCGGGGATTCGCTGGACGATCTGGATCAGGCCGTCAAGGTACGCCTTCCACTCGGGTTGGGAGCCGCTGGTCGTTCGGAGGAACTTGAGCATCTCGTCGGCGAAGGCCCGGTACTCGTTGAGTCTCTCCACGTGCCGCGTGACGAAGTAGACCATGTCGCCCACGGCCCCTTGGATGTACTCCTTCTTCTCGACCTCCTGGCCCGCCTTGAAGACCGCCTCAATAGCCTCCGTACAGCCGCAGGTGCAGGCCCGGCGAATCCCGTCGGCGCCCCGGCGATGGTGGGTCCGCAGCTTCTGGCCGGCCAGGTCGAGGATGCCGTCGCACGCCTGTCGGCCGAGCGTGGCTTTCAGGATGTCCACGGGTGTCATAATCGAGGCCGGCGTATCCTTGCCTTCCAGAAAGTAGATGATCGACTCGCCCTTGGGCAGCACTTTCTTGCTCAAGTGATACCACGTAGCGTCCCCATTGAACCAGATGGGATAGCTGTACATCCCCGCGACGCCGCGCCAGATCGTGCCCGCCGGGGCCGCGCGGAACGTGTAGGTGGTCCGCACGTCGCCCTCCCACAACTGGGTGACCCACTTGGCCGGGAAGGGCCTTTTCCACTTGCTCGCCACATCCTTCTCAAGATAAGAGACCCCCAGTGTCTCTCGATGCCAGATGCCCGGCGCCTCCAACAGGGCCAGGTAAACGCTTTGCCCCCCGTTGTCGAAATCAATCGACTCGATGAGCCGGCCCTCCTGGCCCTGCCTGCCTAATCCGAGCCTCATCTGCTGTTTGCCCTTCGGCCAAGTCATGACCAGGACGCTATTCTCTCCCTTGAGCAGTCCGAGGAAGAGGTTCTCGCAGGGGACATAGAGCGTGTTGTCCGAAGGATACTGGCTGGGCGCCAGGACGAAGTCGTCGCCAATGAAGCCGGGCACGACGCCGTACTCCATCGAGCTTAGGATACCGACCCCCGTCATTGTCTCAGCGGGTTTGATCTCGACAATCGGCGTCTTATTGAACGCCAACACGGCGGTCTCACTTCTGGCTTTGTCGGCGGTGGGGAACGAGACCTCCAGGGCCACGTCATCGCCTGTGTTCTGCAAGACGGTGCAACGGCTGACCGCTCCAACCGTACGCCCAATTTCGAATTTCGAGTCTTTCGAATAGACGACCACCTTCCCCTTGCCCGACCACGCCACGGCGGTCAAGAAGCCATTCTCCACCACGGCATCACCCTGGAAGGCATATTCCCTGCCGTAATAGCCTGGATCGGAAGAAGCCTTCAGCGGATCGTCCTCCAGTATCAGCAGATTCGGGGGCACGGCCTTCCACTTGGCCCTGTCGGCGAGGTTGACCGTGTCGCCAAGGGGCGTGCCCGTATCCCAGAGCGTAACTGGATGGGGCAAAGCCGTGGGCTGAGTCCACCCTATGCCTGAAAGCCCAAGACCTATTCCGACAGTTGCCAGCAGGACAGTGCGGCTGCGATGTGACTTCATACGTTGTGTCCCTTCCTGCGGTAAAAATGGCGGGTACAGCCCACCCCACGTTCCTTACCAGGGCGCTCGCGCCCTCGCCACGTGACGCCGACGATTGTAGCCTGAGTGCTGGAGGAATCAAGTGCCTGGATGCTCGTCATAGCGTCTTTGGCTTGATCGTATCAACATACTGGCGTGCCAGCTCGGAGCAGGACATCCACTGAAGGCTGTTGCCGAAGACCTTCTGAATCCGCTCCGCCAGGGCGCCGAGTCCTTCCAGGCCCAGCCCTGTGCCCTGGGTATAGAGCGACTGCCAATGTGTGACCAAGACGACCGGATGGCCGGAATCCAGCAACTGGGGAATCCGCCCCGTGCGGCCGTCGGCCGACACCAGGCGGTCGATGCCTTTCTTGATGAACGTCTGCCGCTCGTCGTGCGTGGGAAAATCCATGCTCCAGAAGATGTCCGGCGTATTGGCGGGCACACTGACGACGACCTGGCCGCGCGTTTTGTCTTCGTACTCGATGGAGCACTGGCGCGGTGCGTCCCACGAGGTGGCGTGCAGGAAATACCAAGTGAGCTTCCGCTCGAACACCTGCCACTGGGCGTCGGCCAAGGCCTGGGCGTACTTCTTCTCCACGTCGATTCCCGAGACCCACGGCGAGGTGATGCCAGTGGCCGGCAGCCCGACGTTCTTGAGGATTTGAAAAGCCAGAACGAAGTACTCGACGATTTCCTTGATTGGCGCTCCGGAGATCCAGAAGTCCTCGTAGAGGTGCTGGAAGCCGCCGGTCTTGAGATTGTACGCCTGCATGTGCGTGAGGAACTCCGGCGTGATGTCGAACCGCGGGGCAATTCCCTCCCGCACGAGCTTGAGCCAATCCGCCAGATGCTCCGCCGGGACGCGTTTGAGTGATTGATCGATCCGGCCGAGGCAGCTTGGCATCGGAATGACCGTGAACTTGCCGCGCAGGTCGAAGCGGTCGAAGGTCTCCACCACACGCTGCGTGAACTCGCGGGGGACGAGCAGCGGCGTCTCGTAGCCCGGCAACTCATAGAAGAGCGGGTCCACCGGCGCCCCGTCGTCGATAATCAGCGATATTGGGGTCTTGCCGGAGATGCTCGGCGTCCCCTGGGCCAGGACCTTGCCCACGGCGGTCGAGAGCACTGTCGCCGCCATGCCGGTCCCGGCTTGCTTCAGCAGTTGCCGCCGCGAGACGATCTTGTTCACCATTGCCGTATCGTTGTTCATGGGGAGTTCCTCCTGTTTGGGCTAAGGCCGCAGGGATTTACGGACGTGGGCGGCCTTGTCGAAGATCTCTTGTCTTGTGATGCCAGCTTCGTCGTACATGGCGAAGATGTTCTCGTCCGGCGTCTCCGGCGGCACGGTATGCGAGGCGGCCAGAATGTAGCCGCCCCCGTCGGTGGTCATTCCTTCGAGCAATTGGGCCGTGGCCTTGCGCACCTGGTCGGCGGTGCCGTTGGGCAGGACGCCCTGCGTGTCCACCCCGCCCATGAACGCCAGCGTTTCTCCGAACTCGCGCTTGAGCTCCAGCGGGTCCATGCCCGGACAGCCGGCCTGCACGGGGTTCAGCACGTCGAGGCCGATCTCGATCAGGTCGGGGATGATCGGCCGCAGGGCGCCGCAGCAGTGGTTGGCCACCCAGAGACCACGTGCCTTGCCTGCTTGAATGATCTCCGCCTTGCGAGGCTTGATCTGTGCCCGCCATGTGGCGGGGCTCATGACCATCGACTGCTGGCCTG
>JAPLMX010000064.1 GCA_026386805.1 Phycisphaerae bacterium
AATATTCAGGGAAACTGGGCCACGCGAATCGCCCATTTGAACGAACTGTAGATCAGCCAATACGCGTAATGCCTTGTCCAGGTTGAACCTCTCCCCATCGACTACACCAAAATCAGAGATTTCTTAGGTGGACCCATCGCCGGGGAATACGCGGCGGGAGCGAGCGCAGCGGAGCGAGCGATCCGCCGCGTCTCTCGACCCCGGTATACACTTCCGCCGGCGTACAATCGCCTAACGCCTGGTGGGGCCGTTCTCCATTGTAGAAGGGGAAATACCACCCCAGACCTTCTCGTACATCCCTTACCGTTTGATAGTCATGGAGATACACTTCTTCCACCTTTACACTCCGCCATAGCCGCTCTATGAAAATGTTGTCAAACACACGCCCTCGGCCGTCCATGCTGATGGCGACCTGGGCGTCCCTCAAGGTGTCCGTCCAGCCATCGCTGGTGAACTGGCTGCCCTGATCCGTATTGAAGATCTCCGGCCGCCTCAGGGTCAACGCCCGTTGGAGGGCCGTCACACAGAAGTCCGCCTCCAGCGTGATCGAGATCTCCCAGGTGATGACATACCGACTGAACCAGTCCAGAAGGGCCATCAAATACACCCAGCCGCGAGCCATCCGAATGTACGTGATATCCGCCGCCCCTACTTGGTCTGGCCGAGTGATCTCCAGGTCCCTGAGCAGATACGGATACACCTTGTGCTGCCGGCCCGCCTGGCTTAGCCCCTGCTTTCGCCGTGGATAAATGGCTTCCAGGCCCATCGCTCGCAGCAAACGACGCACCCGCTTCTTGTTCACCGCGTGGCCCTGGCGACGCAGCCAGTGCGTCATGCGGTGTACCCCGTAGAACGGCGTCCGCAGATATTGCTCGTCCAACAGTCGCATCAGGTGCTCATTGTAACGGTCATCGGCCCCGCAACGGTAATACAGGCTGCTGCGACTGAGGCCCAGCAACTCGCACTGACGCCGTAGCGAAATCTCCGGATGCATCGGCTCCACCACGGCCCGTTTCTCCTCAAGCGTCAAGACCAGATTTTTTTTCAACCAGTCCAACTCGACCTTCAACTGACCGATCTGCTGGTACAATCGATCGGTTAGCGCCTCTTGCTGACGACGGTCTTCTCGACGCCCCTCCGAGAAAATCCTCGGCACTCCGTCCAACAACTGTCGCTTCCATTTGCTGATCTGGTTGGCATGGACCTCGAACTCGCTGGCCAACTCGCCCATCGTCCGGTCCTCCTTCACTGCCGCCAACGCCACTTTCGCCTTGAACGACCCATTGAACTTCCTGCGTTTGTTCTCCATCATTCGTCTCCTGAATTATCCTGGTACTCAGGCAACGAATCCACCTTAACCGCTGGTCCAGATTCTGGGGAGTATTATACTATTCCTGGGTGTATCAGGCGCCATTATGCCCTTTGCGCCCAATTTGACCCGTCACTTTCTGCGACACCACGAAGGGCAGGTCAGCGAGCCGGAGATCAAGTTGCTGCTGTTGTTGTTGTTCGTCTTGGGCGGCTTAGCGGCAAAGGCCAACAGCGAGGCGGTCCTGCCGGCCTACATTCTGGGCTTGGTGGTGGCCGGCGAGTTGCGGCACCACAAGGAGACCGTCTATCACATCCGCGTGGCCGTCTTTGCCCTGCTCACGCCGTTTTACTTCCTTAAGGCCGGCGCCCTGATCCAAGGCGGCGCCATCGCCCAAGGCGCTTTGGTCATACTTTTGCTATTGCTGGTCAAGGTGGCGGCCAAGTTCCTCGGCGTGTATCCGACGGCCAAGCTCTTTCGCATGGACAACCGCATCTCGATGTACATCACGCTGCTGATGTCCACGGGTCTGACCTTTGGTACAATCTCGGCCATGTTCGGGCTTTCCCGCAATCTGATCGATTCCAGCCAGTATTCGACGCTGGTGGTCGTCGTCATCGCCAGTGCGGTCGTCCCGACGCTGATCGCCCAGAAGTGGTTCCGGCCCCAACAGGAATTGTCAGAGGAGACTGCCGATGGAGTATAAGAAGATTCTGCACGGACTCGATGGGTCCGAGGGCTCGTTCAAGGCGTTGGAGCACGCGGTTGAGCTAGCCCGACGATTCGGTGCCGAACTCCACACCATCAGTGTCGAGGAGGTACCGCACTATCCCGGGACCGTGGGCGAGGTGGTCGAGGCCAAGCAGGCCGCCAATGGCGCTTACGGCCAAGTGATGCAGCGAGCCAGGCTCATCGCGGAGGAGCAGGGCGTCGAGCTGCAATCCCACGTGTTCGTCGGCCATGAGGTCAAGACCATCGTGGAATTCATCAAGGAACGCGGCTTCGACCTGTTGGTCATCGGGTTCATGGGCCATTCGGCGCTCTATGACCGCGTGATGGGCAGCACCTGTCAGGGCTTGGTCCGGCTGGCCGGCGGCGCCGTGCTTGTGGTCAAGTAACACCCCAGAATGTGAAATGTGTAGGTGCGACCCCGGTTTCCCCGAGTAGGAGAAAGGAGTCTGCCATGAAAGCGAGAATCAAAGATACGTGCACGGCTTGCGGGTTTTGCTGCGACACCTGTCCGGAGGTGTTCGAAATGGGCGACGACATGGCCACGGTTATCGTGGGCCCGGTGCCAACGCAGTACGAGGAGGCGGCCCAGCAGGCGGCCGAGGAGTGCCCCGTCGAGGCCATCATCATCGAACGCCCGTAGCGCAGGCCGACAATTCCCGGCTCCGGTCGCGAGCGGCGGTCAGTGCCTCGGCGACCAACGTCTGAAAGTCGTGAGCGGTGAAGACCTTTATCGCGGCTTCGGTCGTGCCGTGGGGAGAGGTCACTTTTCGCCGCAGGGATATCTCGGGACACCATACTCAATTCCACAAAAACATGTCATCCTCGCGCGCTACCTGTCCTAGGCAGGCAGCGAGCGATGGTGTCTGTTGATCGCCGAACAAATAGTTAATATTTAAGACGTGACCCCGCTCTTCCCCTCAGCGATCTGCCGGTCCTTCTCGGCAAGGATTCCCAGGAGTTGTTCGTATGTAGGCTGGGACATCGCGGCCACTCCCGTTGCCTGTTTCCTCCTGATTTCGGGGGACGGCAACACAGAATAGTTCGGCTCGCAGGGTCGATAAACATGAGTTTTTCACAAAAAATTGCTCGCATCATCGGGGGGGGGGGTAGAATATAATAGCAGACAGGTGGCCGGTTGCGTCGGCCGGTCAACCCGCTAAACAGATACGGCGGAGCCAGGGGGCCGGTTGAGTGGCCCTGTGTGTGAGTTCGTCTGAAAGAGGTCCGTTTCGAGGAGAGCATCAGAGATGAGACCATTGCGGCTTGCCGATTGCAGGGGTCCGCCGTTCGCGATATGCTCGTTTCTTGACGGACTCCGGGTTCCTATGCGGTCTGTCTGTGCGGCGCGGTGCCACCGGGATCGGCTGCGCGGATGAGTCAAGACGCTCCACCGAAACGAAAGGGCATGCCATATGAATCGCAGAAACGCCTTTACGCTGATCGAGCTTCTGGTCGTGATCGCCGTCATTGCCGTTCTGATGGCCATCCTGATGCCTGCCCTGAGTCGGGCCCGCGAACAGGGGAAACGAGCGGCCTGCTTGAACAACCTCAGGCAACTTGCGCTCTCGTGGAACCTGTACGCCGACGATTGTGACGGCAAGATCATCAACGGCAATACCGCCCAGGGGACTCCTACGGTCAACCGCGATATCGCCTGTTGGGTGTACTGGACGGACGCGGCGACGGCCACGGAGGAGCAGAAGGTCCAAGGAATCCGGGACGGTTTGCTCTTTCGCTATTGCCCCAACGAGAAGCTTTACAAGTGCCCGACCGGAATCCGGGGCGAATTCGTCACGTATTCCATCCCGGACACCATGAATGGCTATTACTACATTCCCGGGGCCAAGGAACAGATTACTGAATTTCGCATAATACAGTGACAAGTCACTCAAAAAAAAGACCGGGGTGCTCCAAGAACCCGAACAGGAGTTGTCCGTTCTGTTGCACACGCTCCATGCCATCCTCCACCGCTTGCCCCACCTCCCCGAGGTT
>JAPLMX010000270.1 GCA_026386805.1 Phycisphaerae bacterium
ACTGGTGGCGCCGTACTGGGTCCGGGTCACCCGCACCGGCAACGTCTTCAAGGAAGAGCATTCGGCGGACGGCAAGACCTGGACCCAGCAGGGCACGGACACGACCGTTACGATGGCGGCCAGCGTCTACATCGGTCTGGCCGTAACCAGCCATAACGCAACCCTGACCACCGTGGCGGAGTTCTCTAATGTCTCCGCGGCGGGCGCGGTCACCGGCTCGTGGCAGGACGTGACGATCGGTGTGGCCATGCCGACCAATGGTCCGGCGCCGTTGTACCTGACGGTCCAAGACAAGGCCGGCAAGACCAAGACGGTGGTCAACCCGAATCCGTCGGCCAGCGCCACTGGGGCGTGGACCGAATGGCGGATTCCGCTGAGCGACCTGACGGGCGTCAGCCTGACGGCCGTGCAGAAGATCACGCTCGGCGTCGGCGATAAGACCAGCCCGAAGGCGGGCCCCGCCGGCATGCTGTACTTCGACGACATCGGGTACGGTCACCCGGTCAAGTAGTCCAAGACAGTAACAGCGCCGCCGCACAAGGCGCATGATGACACGAAAGCGGGGCGCTCGTCCAGGGGACGACGCCCCGCTTTTGCTAACCAATCTCCCAAGGAGGCCTCATCATGTCTGGAAAATGGTTGTGTTCTCTCGTTGTGGTGGCGGCGCTGACGGCCGGGCAGACCCAGGCCAGTCCGTATGACCGCGTCGCCTATTTTGATGCGGGCTCTGGGACGGCCTGGGCTGGAGGCGGCACGACCGCCGTGCGGGACGCCTTGCTACAAGCCGGCTACCGGGTCGTCACGGCCGCCGAACTCAAGACCTGGATGGATGCACGCATCGCCGACAAGAGGCTCAGCGTGGTCGTGATGTGTCAGGATGTCGTGCCCAGCACGGTGGCCGAGACGATGACGGCGACCTGCACGATCCGGCGCTATCTCGACGCCGGTGGGAAGGTGGTGTGGTACTCGGATTGGCCCTTCTACTACTGCGGGACCACCGGCACGACGTGGGGTTCGAACGGCGCGGTTCAGGTGCTGGGTTTCGACGCCTCCACCGGGCCGAACGACACGTACCAAACAGTGACGATCACGGACCTCGGGCGCCGCTGGGGCTTGACCACGCCGTGGACCTCGCGACGGCCCACGTCTCCCACGGTCACTCCGAATCTCGAGGTCCTGGCGCAGGATAACAACGGCAACGCCGCCGGCTGGGTCAAGCACTACGTGCCGGGCGATACGTTCCGCGGCTTTGTCCGGATCGACGACCACGACGGAGCGCCGGTCAACATCCCGCAGTTGATGGCCGTCGCGGAATACTATGTGACGATCGCGACGGCGGGCGGGCCTGTCCCCGCGGACGGCGCCACGGACGTGCCGCGCGATGCGGCCGTGAGCTGGATGGCCGGCCAGTACCCCGCCACGCACGATGTGTACTTCGGAGCCACGTTCGCCGATGTGAACACCGCCTCCCGGACGAATCCGAAGGCGGTGCTGGTCAGCCAGGGCCAAGCGGCGACGACCTTCGATCCGCCCGGCGTGTTCGCCTACGGCCAGACCTACTACTGGCGCATCGACGAAGTCAACACGGCTCCGGACAGCACCGTCTTCAAGGGTGGTGTGTGGTCCTTTACCGTCGAGCCGTACGGCTATGCGGTCAAACCGGTCAGCGCCACGGCCTCCAGCGCGCAGACGAACATGGGCCCGGAGAAAACCATCGACGGTTCCGGCCTCACGAGCGACCTGCACGGCACCGATGGGACCACGATGTGGCTCAGCACCGGGGTGCAGCCGAACTGGATTCAATATCAATTCGACAAAGTCTATAAGCTGTACGATCTGAAGGTGTGGAACTCCAACGGGTTGGTCGAGAGCTTCATTGGCTTCGGCGCCCAGAGCGTCACGATCGAGACTTCCCTCGATGGCACGACGTGGACGGCATTGGCCAACGTGCCCGAGTTCGCCCGAGCCGCCGGTATGGCCGGCTACGCCGCCAACACGACCGTCAGTCTCAGCGGCGTCATGGCCAAGTACGTCAAGCTGACCATCAACAGCACCTGGGGCGGCATCAGTACCGTCACTGGCCTCAGTGAGGTTCAGTTCTCCTACATCCCGGCCCAGGCCAGGGAGCCGCAGCCGGCGACCGCCGCCACGGGCGTTAGTGTAGAGACAAGCCTGAATTGGCGGCCGGGCCGCGAGGCCGGCTCGCATCAGGTGTTCTTCGGCACCGATCCGAACGCCGTCGCCAACGGCACGGCCTCCGCCCAGACCGTGGCCGACCACGTCTTTACCCCGGGCTCCCTTCAGTTCGGCACGACCTACTACTGGAAGGTCGATGAGGTCAACACCGTCACCTATCCGGGCGACGTCTGGAGCTTCACGACCCAGGAATACGCCGCCGTCGATGACTTCGAGAGCTACAACGATGACGACAAGCGTATCTACGACGCCTGGATCGACGGCTACACCGATGGCAACAGCGGCTCGATTGTCGGGAACATGACCGCCCCGTTTGCCGAGCAGACGATCATTCATGGCGGCAAGCAGTCCATGCCGTTCGAGTATAACAACGTCAAGGCGCCCTACTACTCGGAAGCCTCGCGCACCTTCGACGCGACCCAAAACTGGACGACCAACGGCGCCGACACCCTGGCGCTGTACTTCCAGGGGCGAGCGCCTTCCTTCCTCGAAACGACGCCCGGCAACTACCTGGTGGGCGCCGGCGGCACCGACATCTGGAACTCGGCGGACCAGTTCCGCTTTGTCTACAAGTCTCTGACCGGCAATGGCACGCTCGTGGCCAAGGTCGAGAGCATCGTGGTCAGCGATCCGTGGGCCAAGGCGGGCGTGATGATCCGTGAGAGCCTGGCGGCCGGGTCGAAATTTGCCGCCGTCTATGCCACGCCGGGCAACGGCGTCCGTTACCAGGCCCGCGCGACGGCGGATACGGCGGCCACGAGCGATACCGCCGTCGTGACCACGGAGCAAACCATGCTCACGACTCCCGTCTGGATCAAGATCGAGCGGGTGGGCAACAACTTCAACGGTTACTACTCCCCCGACGGGGTGAAGTGGACCGCGATGTCCTGGAACCCGCAGACGATCACCATGGCCGCCGCGACGGTCTACCTCGGTCTGGCCGTGACCAGCCATAATGCCGCCGCGGTGACCTCCGCCGGGTTCTCCAACGTGGCAACGACCGGCAACGCGACGGGATCGTGGCAGCAGCAGGCGATCGGCATGACCCAGGCCAGCAACACGCCGGGCCAGTTGTACGTGATGGTGCAGGACAGCAGCGGCAAGAGCAAGGTCGTGAACCATCCCGATCCTCTGGCGACCACTCTGCCAAGCTGGCAGCAGTGGCGGATTCCGCTGAGCCAGTTCACCGCGGCGGGCGTCAAGGTGACCAGCGTCAAGAAGCTGGTGATCGGCGTGGGCGACCGAACCAGCCCGAAGGCCAACGGCGCCGGTATGCTCTACATCGACGACATCGGCTTCGGCCATCCGATCAAATAGCCCGAGATGGCAACCGCGCCGCAGCACAGGGCGCCTAACGACACCAAGGCGGGGCGTTGGTCTACACGCCAACGCCCCGCTTTGGGCGAACGTCTCACCGCCGTGGGACGCAGGAACAGGAGGATTGGAAACGCCGTGCGACAGGAATCGCACGGTCGAAGCGTAATCGCAAGCCTTTTTCACTACCCAGTTTCTTTTCACTAAAGGAGGACGAATCATGTATAGAAGAGCGTTGTGGTCTTTTGTGATGGTGTCGGTGCTGGCGCTGACGGCCGCGCAGACGCAGGGCAGTCCCTACGACCGGGTCGCCTATTGGGACAGCACCTATGCGACGTCCTGGGCCGGGGATGGCATCGCGGTGCGGGATGCCTTGGTGGCGGCCGGCTACCGGGCCGTCAATGCCGCCGAGCTCAAGACGTGGATGGAGGGGCACATCGCCGACAAGAACCCGAGCGTGGTGGTGTTCTGCCGGGATGATATCCCGAGCACGGTGGCCGAAACCGAGACGGCTACTTGCACGCTGCGACGGTACCTCGACGCCGGTGGGAAAGTGGTGTGGTACTCGGATATTCCCCTGTACTACCAGGCCGGGGCCGGGGGCGGCACCACGACCTGGGGCACCGGCGGATCGACCGCCGTGCTGGGATTCAACGCCGCCGGCGGGACATGGGACGTCAACCAACAGGTGAAGATCACCGAGGCCGGCGCCCGCTGGGGCTTGACGACGACGTGGTCCACGGCGCGGCCCATGCTGCAGACGGCGACCACCGATCTCGAGATTCTGGCCACGGCCCCCAACGGCAACGCCGCCGGCTGGGTGAAGCACTACGTGGCGGGCGATACCTTCCGGGGATTTGTCCGGATCGATGACCACTCCGGAGCGCCGGTCAACATGGCCCAACTGATTGCCGTCGCGGAGTACTATGTGGCCTTCACCACGGCGGTCGCGCCGGTCCCGGCAGATGGCGCCACGGACGTGCCGCGGGATGCAACCATGAGCTGGGCCGCCGGCCAGTACCCCTCGACCCACGATGTATAC
This sequence comes from Phycisphaerae bacterium, assembly GCA_026386805.1. Classification (GTDB taxonomy): domain Bacteria; phylum Planctomycetota; class Phycisphaerae; order Sedimentisphaerales; family Anaerobacaceae; genus PLanc-01. The sequence continues at coordinate 4,553 of JAPLMX010000270.1, forward strand.
CTCGGGACGACGTTCGCCGATGTGAACGGTGCCTCCCGGACGAGTGCGAAGAGCGTGCTGGTCAGCCAGGGCCAGGCCGACGCCACCTTCGATCCGCCCGGCTCGCTGGCCTACGGGCAGACCTATTACTGGCGCATCGACGAAGTCAACAAGGCCCCGGACGGCACCATCTACAAGGGCGGCGTGTGGTCCTTCACGGCCGAGCCTTACGGCTATCCGATCACGAAGGTGACGGCCACGGCCTCCAGCGCGGCGGCCAGCATGGGCCCGGAGAAGACCATCGATGGCTCCGGACTCACCGGGGACCTGCACGGCACCGAGGGGACCACGATGTGGATGACCAGTGGTGCGCAGCCGAACTGGATCCAATATCAATTCGACAAGGTCTACAAGGTGTTTGATTTGAAGGTGTGGAACTCCAACCAACTGATCGAGGCCTTCCTCGGCTTCGGCGCCAAGAGCGTCACGATCGAGTACTCCACCGACGGCACGACGTGGACGGCGTTGGCTAACGTGCCGGAGTTCGCCCGGGCACCCGGCCTGGCCGGTTACGCCGCGAACACCACGGTCAACTTCGGCGGCGTCATGGCTAAGTACGTCAAGCTGACGATCAAGAGCTCCTGGGGCGGCATGGCCATGGCCGGCCTGAGCGAAGTCCGGTTCTCTTACGTCCCCGTGCAGGCCTTTGCGCCGCAACCGGCGACCGCCGCCACGGGTGTCAGTGTGGATCCTACGTTGACTTGGAGGCCGGGCCGCGAGGCCGGCTCGCACAAGGTCTACCTCGGCACCGACCCGAACGCCGTCGCGAACGGCACCGTTGCCGCCCAGACCGTGACCGATCACGCCTTCACCCCCGGCACGCTCAATTTCGGCGCGACCTACTACTGGAAGGTCGATGAAGCCAACGCCGTCACTTATCCGGGCGACGTCTGGAGCTTCACCACGGCGGCGTATGGCGTCGTCGATGACTTCGAGAGCTATAACGACGATACGAAGCGCATCTACGACACGTGGACCGACGGCCTGACCGACGGCAAGAGCGGCTCCCAGGTGGGGTACGATACGGCTCCGTTTGCCGAGACGACGATGGTCCACGGGGGCACCCAGTCGATGCCGCTGAAATACGACAACACGGCAAAATTCTCCTTCAGTGAGGCCGTGCGCACGTTCGCTCCGGCGCAGAACTGGAGCGCCAGTGGCATCCAGAGCCTGTCCCTGTATTTCCAGGGGGCCGCCGCCAACACGGGTGGGCAATTGTACCTGAAGATCAATAGCACCAAGGTGTCCTACACCGGCAGTGCGGGCGATCTCGCGAAGCCTGCGTGGACTCC
>JAPLMX010000087.1 GCA_026386805.1 Phycisphaerae bacterium
ACCTCGGGGAGGTGGGGCAAGCGGTGGAGGATGGCATGGAGCGTGTGCAACAGAACGGACAACTCCTGTTCGGGTTCTTGGAGCACACCGGTCTTTTTTTTGAGTGACTTGTCACTGTATTATGCGAAATTCAGTAGGTGGGGGAGAATTCCTGGGAAATGGGCCCCAGACCGGCGGTGGACCGTGATGAGGATATCTTGGACCGAGCGCAGTCAGCGTGCTGCTCTCGGCAGACGATTCGGGTCGAAGATCCCCTCCGGAAGCTCCGGATGCGTCTCCAGGTAGATGGTGTGGGTAAGACCACCGTCCTTGACCTTTCTTGGGTACCAGCGCCCGTCGTCCGTCTGACCGAATTCTGTTACATCCTCTGTTCGATCATCAGGATGGATGATCCTTCGTTGACAGAGGTAGTCTCGATCCGGGTTCAGGTAGAATACTCCTCTCTGAACTTCGAGACGGATCAGATGGTTCTCCCTGGCGTAATCATCCTGGATGACCTCCGCCTCTCCCCAAATGTCAGGCCAGCCCAGTTTGAAGACAGGGCACATGTTCCAGAAGTCATCTCTTGTCAATTCCCTGTCGCCGAGGGTTCGTTCTGTGGCGCTCCAGGATCCGTTCTGGCCGCGTCGAGACTCGTAGTAGTGGTTTTCTTCCAGCAGCCTGACGGAGATGTCCCCGTATGCTTTGTAGGCACGCGACCATTTCCAGATCGAGTCGAACGTGGTTCCGACTTCGCCTGCTTGTTGCTGCCACTGCTCTCCGATGAACCCCGTGTGAAATACGAAATGTCGCTCTTCTCGATAATGGAGCCCATCGACATAGAAAACGTCCACCGTGTCAACGGGATCGCCCCCAATGTGCATCTGCCGGGTCACGACCGCGATATACCGTTCCGCCGGTACCTTACTACGATGAGATTCATACGCCGAACTGATCTCCCACCACGGCGGCAGCGGCAAGCTGTTGACCGTCGGAGTGTCCCGGGACAGACCCAGGGCGTAGATATCCGTGGGGCCGTGCTCGGGATAGTCGAACGTACCCGTTTCCACCGTCTGCGTCTTGCCGGTGTCCGTAGCGATATAGGTTCTCTCCTCGGCGAGGGGCAGGAAGGTAGTTCGATCCGCGAAGATCTTGCCGCAAATCGCGGCCATTCCGGGCCGGGTGGCAGCGATCTCGAAGACTTCCACGTCTTGTCCGTGGTATTGCCCTGCCCGGCGCGTGACCTCACCTCCACAGGGGGTCATGGCCCGGATATTCCTCTGAACCCAACTCCACGGCGAATCCGCCTGCACCGGCAGTCTGTTGTCGGACAAAGCCGAGAGGACGATCCGTTTGGAGTGGGGGTTGTAGGTGTGCACTTGCTGCTTGGCATAATCATAATAGATGATGCTGCCACTGAAGAAGAATCTCTGGATCACGATTTGGGCGTTGAACGAATACCAGATTTCGCTATCCAACTCGCCCTCTGCGTGCACCTTGTTTCCTTGTTTGTCCAAGTCATACCCTGTATATCGAATATGCATCCAGGGAACGTTTCGCACCGCCTCGGTGACTTTCGCGTACGCGGCGGTCGTACCATCAAAAGACCCAGTGAATCGGGATACGCCGATGAGCACCGCTACAAGGATCATAGCGGCAACGACGAGCTTCGACAGGCGCGCGATCATAATTCGGCGGGCCAGACCCGGCGCAGAGGCGCCGCTGTCGCTGCCGGCCACTGCCTGGGATTTGAACTCATCGATTTGTCCCTGATGATCCCGTTGCCATGGCTGGAAGTCAAAACGGAGGCTGCCTCTGCCGATAGCCGAACGAATCAGCCCGTCGAGCTTCTTGCTATTATCATCAGCTTTCATAACATATCCCCCAGGACACCGTAGCGGCGCAGGTCCTTGGCGAGTTTTCGCTTGGCCCGAGTGAGACGACCATTGATCGTCATTTTCGACAGGCCCAGCACGGCCGAAATCTGCTCGTAGGAGCAATCGTTGTAGTACCGCAGAATCGTGACCTCTCTCAAAGAGGCGGGCAGCTTGGCAATCGCCTCGCGCACGATCTCGGCCATCGATTCCTCTGCGGGACAGTCCTCCGGTCGCAGAAGGTCCTCCGCACTGACCTGCCGCGGCCGATTTCGCACCATGTCGACAGCCGCGTTCCGGCAGATACGGGCCAGCCAGGGGGCGAACTTGGCCGGCTCTTTCAGCCTTCGCAGGCTCACCAGCCCTCGGGCGAAAGCCTCTTGGGCGGCGTCCTCGGCGAGCTGATGATCCCGGAGCACGTTATATGCGACCGCAACCATCGGGGCATAGTACCGCTCACACAGCTTGCCGAAGCTGTCCAGATCGCCCGCCCGGGCGGCTTCAATCAGTTCCATCTCGGCGTCGATGACCTGCCCTCACGACGAAACCACTGTTGTTCTGCTTTCATCCTATTGTCAGGTTTCGGCGTGAGAAGTAGGCGCGAAAAATCATTTTTCGCTCGGGAGGAGGGCACAAGAAAGGCCGAGCTTAGTTGCTCGGCCTTTCCATGCGTGTGCGGGTAACCCGTTCGAGATGGTTTCCGGATAGGGGCCCTGGCTGGAGCCCACGGTCTTTCTCCGCCCGCTGGATTGACGGCTGCCGGCTATTTCTCGGCTGTCTCTGTCTGGGTGAATCCCGCGGGAATCTGGGGCACGAAATGGTCTGCGGGCCACGAGGGATTCCATTCAAACTGGTCCTGGACCATGGTAGTCACGGCGGTGCCATCCCGGTTCGGCCAATGCATTTCCATCCGCACGGGGAGCTTGGTCGCCGCGTCGAACCACACTCGATGAAAGGCGCCGTCCGGGTTCGTCCCATACTTCTTCGCGCTGACCTCGAAACTGAAGCATTTGACGCCGTCCAGGTCCGCAGATTCATAGAATCGGTCGGCCCGATCGATCAGCTCGATGATGAAGGCGATATGGTCCACCGGGTGACGCGGCATCTGGTGACGCGTGATCTGCCGACAGGTGCAGGCCTCGTAGTCCACCGTGGTCTGAACCAGGCGGAAATTCTTGTCGTTGAAATCGAGGCTGGTGGGAGCGTCGTCGTCTTTTTGAATGATGTTCCACTCGGTGGTTCGGACACGGTCTCCTTCCAGTCGATCCACCCGCCAAGCGTTTCGGGATACAGAGAGGCGGCTGCCCCCTTCGGTGTAGGCCACGCCTTGGGCTTGGGCTTGGGCTTGGCGAAATGCGTCAAGCACGTCTTCTTTAAGACCCGCCGGCACCTGCGCGAACACCATCTCCCCTTTCTCCTGACGCTCGCGGGCCTTTCGGATCGTATCCGCCGGGGCGTTCACGAAGCCCTCGGGAATAACCGGGTCGAAGAGCTCCGCCAGGACCGCGCTGCCGTACTGGAACTGGTCCTGGACCAGAGTCGTGCTCTGCGCCGAGCCACGGCTCGATAGGCCGTGGTGCTCGATCCGGACGGGCAGCCGCGTGCTCTTGTCGAACCAGACGCGGTCCGTCCATTCCTGGGGATTGTTCCCATACTTGGCGGCGCTGATCTCAAAGCCGACGCACTCCTTGCCCTCGAACGTCTCGGGGTCCAGGACACGATCCGCCTTATCCAAGAGATTCACGTAGAAGCGCAGCATATCGACCGGGTCCGCCGCGGGCTGCGGGGACGAGTCCATCTTGGTCGTGTAGCACTGAAACTCATAGGACACGCTGCACCGGAAGGTCGAGCCGGACTGATCCGGGACTTCCCATGTCGTATCGACGAGGGTATCCTTGTAAAAATGATCGGACCGCTGTCGATCGGTGGCTTTGTAGTACCGCGTCCAGCTTCCCGAGATGTGCGTCGAGCCGTAATCGCCCACGAAGACGTATCCCTCTCGATAGGTCAGGGCGCCAATACTCTTCAGAGATGCGGTGATTTCCCGCCCCCAGGCGGCGGGTGGGGCGAGCCACCATCGGTCCTTGCCGCCGCCGGAAGGCCAGAGACTCAAACCGCCCAGCACGACCAGGATCACAGCGGCCGCCAAAGCGAATCTTACCATTCGGGTCTTCATCGTCATTCTCCCTATCTGCACCCGGCGCAGGGCCGGGGCTTGTTCTTGAGATTCATCCATTGCCTTGAAGATATTCGCCAGCGTTCGCTCCCGCCTTTCGGCGGTCGCCTGATAACGCAGTCTTTGAAGCATGCTTTCCATCGAATCGTTGGACTTCATTTCGGCACCTCACCATTCAACATCGAACGCAGCTTGTCCAAGCCGTACTGGTACCGGCTCAGGGCGGTCTTGATCGAGATATTCTGATGCGCCGCGATCTCGCGGAACTTCAGACCCGCGTACACGCGGAGCATGACGACCTCGCGCTGCTCGTAAGGCAATTCCGCGACGGCCGCCCGGAGCTTGTGCACCAACTCCGCAGCGCCCACGATCTGCACCGGCTCACCGGTGTCGGCCGCCATTTGGCCGGCGTCCTCGATGGGCGCCAGTCGCTCGCGGGACCTTTTGCGAAAGTGGTCCCTCGCCCGATTGGCCACCGCGGTGGCCAAGTACGCCCGGAGGGTGCGACGCAGGTGCAGCTTTGGCACCGTACGCACGAGACCGATGAACACGTCCTGCACCACATCTTCCGCCGTGGCAGGATCGCGCAGAAGATGGGCGGCCAGCGTCAGCAGATCGCCTTCGTACTTCTCGTAGATCCGGCGCAGGGCGTCCTTGTCGCCGTGTCTCAACCGCCACAGAAGTCTTCTGTCTTCGAGCATCGCAAAGACAGCCGGCAGGTTTCCTGACCATCGACCGTCACCCTTACGACGATGGCGGGAGTGATTTTACCTTGAAAGGCGTGTGAGATGCCCGGATTTCTCCGGGTGGCAGCGTCAACCCCTGCAAAGGCAGGGGTTGGCGATGGTCTTCTGCGTGGCGAGGGCGCGAGCGCCCTTGCGTGTCGCGGGCATCCCTTCGACAGGCTCAGGGCAGGCTCTGCCCGCGATTCGAGGGCCAGGGTCCCCAGACGCGATGGATCGCGTTTGGGAACCCACGATACCCTCGTCACGAAAGAGCGCGGGTGTCATGTCTACGCCTCGTAGACATTCTTGGTACGCTCGGGGTGCCATGCCTACGCGGCGTAGGCATGGCACCCAGACTGGCAGGACATCGGCTACCCTGACGTGGTGAATCGAGTTGGAGGACGCGTGAATCGCTTGCGGTCGTGGTTCGGAGTTCCGCCTTCAGGCGGGAAAGACCAGTCCAACCCGCGTAAACGCGGAACTCCAAACAGACCACGCCACTGTCGGACGATCCTCCGTGTACAACGACTACCAAATTGGAGTAGCCGGAGTACTACAATGTCGTGCGGGACGCACGACCTACGAAGAGAACGCCTGACGGCGGTGGAAAAGAAGAGAGCCGGGGGCACGCCCCCGGCTCTCCTTGAACTTGTTGGCTGGCTTACTGGGCCAGAGGCGTGTAGTCGCTGGGGATGTTGGGCTCGAAGACGGACGCCGGGACCGCCTCGGACCATTTGAATTCCATGAGCCATCGGACCGCCATGTCGCCGGCGGTGCCCTCAATCTCAATTCGGACCGGCAATTGGGTCTGCACGTCCACCCACAATCGGCCGATGCCGTTGGCCAGCTTGCCCTTCTCGGCCGGCGGGTCCGTCACTTCGATCCCTTCGACTTCGATGCCGTCGATGACGGACCGGCCCAGTTCCTTGGAGGGGCGGGCGAGGAAGCGCTCGATATATTCGGCCGGGTCTTCGTATTGCCCGGGCATCTTGCCCCGCTGCTCCGGCGGCAAGGGCGTCTTGGACCACTTCTTTTCGGCGGGGACGACCATCGTGATCGTGTCGGCCTCCGGCGGCACGTACCAGGAGACTACCGTGCCGTCGCCACTGATGTCCATCCGGAAGCCGTACTGCTCCGAGAGATAGAAGGTCCCCTGGCCGGTGTGCCCATCGGAGACGCTCGGGCCGTCCTTGCCGCGGACGCCGATCGTCAGGCGGAACATGAAGGTATGACGGCCTTGACATGGTCAGGGATGCCGGCCCAGGCCACGCCGCTGCCGTGCGGGCCGCTGAAGATATTCAGGCCGAGCAGGCCGGCGAGAACTACCGCCGCCGCTACGGCTAATTTCGTCAATGAACTCGTCATAATCGTTCTCCCAATCGTTGGATGTGTCGTCGTTCGTGTGCCGGCCAGCGCCCTGTCGATATCGGCGTGCACACGCCTATCGAGATCATCACTGGCCCTCAGGTGCAATCGTTTGACCCATGGATCGACGCTATTCATAAGTCTGCCTCGGAATCGAGAATTGACCGCAACTTGCTCACGGCGTACCGATACCGGCCTTGCACGGTATTGATCGAGACACCCTGGGCCTTGGCGATTGCGGCAAATCGCATCCCACTGTGGGACCGCAGCAGCAGGACCTCGCGCTGCTCGTAGGGCAAGTGCCGCAATGCCTCGGTCAATTGCCCGAGCTGCTCGCCGAAGATCGCCGCCTGCTTCGGCGGCGGTGCGTCACAGGCCATCTCGGGCACACCGTCCAGAGCCGTGCCGTGGCGACGCCGGGCCGCCTTGTTTACATTGCGGGCCCGGTTGGCCACGCACGTCGCCAAGTAGCCCTTGAGGCTCCCCGAATTGGCGTGCTATGGTCTCCGCCTTCTCCCGCATACGACGGGCATCTTCCATTCGGCCTTCCCGCTCCGCCTGCTCGGCCAGGGCCTTGAGCTGGTTCTGCAGCTCCTGCTGCTGAGCCATCAGTTGTTCGAGCTGCGCCTGTAGCGCGGCGATGTCCTGAGACTGTTGATCCTGGGATTGTTGATCCTGTTCCTTTACGACAGTAGGTGCTTGTTCCTTCGACGCCGAATCCTGCCCCTGCGCCATGGGCAGCACGCAGGCGAACATCAGGACGGCGATGGTTGCTACGACGGCACGTTTCATAGTGCGATACCTCCAGGTTGGCTTCGTGAGCCAATTCAAACGGACAAGTAAGTAGTTCGAATCTTCAAACAGGCCAAGCAGGCCCAGGCCCGGCTCGACGGACGTGGTGAGCAGCCGCCGGGCGGTCTCCAAGAGCGTCTGGCGATAAGCCAGCGTCCGCTCCCGCAACAGCTCGGCGACCGTCCCATCGCACGACAGCTCGCGCAGACGGTGCATGTGCCGGCGCACGAGCCACAGCAGCGGGTTGTACCAGTAGACGATCTGGAGCAGCAGGTAGAGACTGTGCATGACCAGGTCGCCCCGCTTGATGTGGGCCAGTTCGTGCAGGAGCATGTGCTCGGTGTCCCTGCGCGAGAGCTTGCTCAGGTAGCCTTTCGGCACCAGCAGCACGGGCGAAAAGACCCCGAACACGGCGGGACTGGTAAGCCGCTTGGTCACGACGACTCTCGGAATCCGGCGCAGCCCCAGGCGCGTTGCGCAGTCGGCCAGGTGATTGTAGAAGGACTGCGGCAGTGAAGCGGCTGCCGCACGATACCCCTCCCGGCCGGCGACCGAATGCAACCTGAGGAAGAGCCATATCCCCAGAATCAATGTTCCGAGAAGCCAGATCATCATGGCATAGAATGGCCACTGCAATTGCGGATTTCGGATTGTAGATTGCGGATTTGCAGCAAGGGGCGGCTGGGTGGCAGCCTCAAGCGAAACTTGGGAATGGCCTGTGTCGCGGGCATCCTGCCCGCGATTCGAGGGCGGGACGCCCTCGACACGGCGCGGCCAAGATGGCCGCGACACGGAACCATCGCCAAAATCTTCGATCTTGACGATGCCCCCCGTGGGCATTGCGAATCCTCTGAGTTGCGGGCTTACGCTGAGGGTCGAATCCGAAATCCGCAATCCGCAATGGTCGCGGGCTTCCCGTCGACCGCCGGTCTTTCGGCGTTCATCCATTGCAGGACTCTCGCGACCCTCGGCCGCAGCTCCGGAACGATGCTGCTCGGCAGTGACCAGCTTGGCGGCAGGAGGAGCTTGACCAAGATAAGCGACCACAGGGCGTACCGCAACTGGGGCCAGGCCCACTTGCGGGTCAGCAGGTCGATGCCCGCGATCACCAGGATCAACAGACCCACCTGCCAGAACATGGACGCCGTCCAGGCCCACCACAGGCGGCCGATGTGGTTCAGTAGCTCAATCATGGCTATTCTCCCTTGTTTTCCGCTTCGCTTTCCAAAATCCTTGCCAGTTCCTTCTTCTCCTTGGCCGAGAGTTGCTTTTCCTCGGCGAGAAAATGGACCAGAGGCCCCATGGCCCCATCGAAGGCTTGGTCCAGCAGCGACCGAAAGGCGCTGAGCCGGGCCTTCTGCTGCGAGACCAGCGGATCATAGACGCTCGTGTTGCCCTGCTTGATCTCACCGACGGCCTTTTTCTCTACCAGTCGGGTCAGCATGGTCTTTATGGTCGTATAGGCCCACTGAACCCGGCGATCCAACCGGTCCATGACCTCCCGCGCCGTGGCCGGATGCTTCTGCCACAACGCGTTCATGATCTGCCATTCTGCTTCTGTCAGCTTCATTTCACGATCCCTTCTACAATCGTAGAAGATTTTACTACATCTGTAGAAGGCGCCAAGAGGAAAAATGGAAATTATGGAAAGATCTTTCATTCCGACTGCCGGCGAAGGCGAGGTGTGTCCCGCGCAGATGCAGGAACGCTAAGACAAGAAGGTGGCGAGGTCGAAAAAGACGCTTTAACACAGATTTTCGCATCAACATCGGCCCGTCGAGATACGCCTTTATACGAAAGGGATCATATGGCTGCTCCTGCCAGACGGGCGGGAAAAGAATCCTAAGCGTTGATGGTGTCATGAAGAAGCGGCAGGCTGAGAGACTGTGCAGAGACCTTTATCCTCAGGTCAAATCGCGGTTCGTTGCCAGAGTGAAGAACGAACAAGATGCGGAAGACCTGGCTCAGCAGGTCTTTGCGGAGTTGGCGGCAGACGATGCGCCTGACAACCCGGAGGCGTATATTCACGCCATGGCGAAGAACATTTTGGCCCGACACTGGGGTAAGAGAACCAAAGAGCGAGCGTCGCAGCGCGGATATCTGGGGGAACTGATGGGCAGCGGCGGTGCGGCCGAGGCGCGCAGCTCGACCCCGCCGCAAGACCACGACCCAAGAGCACACTATGACGGAGGATTTGAGGATCTTCTCGGCGACTTGCCCGCCGAACACGCGCAACTGCTGCGAATGAGGTTTCTGGATGATCTTTCCATTGAGCGAATAGCCCGTAAGCTCCGCTGCTCGGAGGAAGCCGCACGCAAGAAGCTCCAGCAGGTCATTGAACGCCTTCGCAAAAAATACCCCAGCGAGGGCGATTCGCCGCGCGGATGAGGGAGAAATGCGCCGAATTCTTGGCGCTGTAAGTCCTTTTCCCCTTAAAGCTTACCTCACGAGGCGAAAGAAAGTGCGGATTTCCTTTTCCCATTTCGCACCGTCCGATACACTATCTTATATAGAGAAGTGGATTTCACCCGAAGGAACAGGCGAACGGAAACAATGGTCCGAGACGGAATAACTGCGATTCGGCAAAAACACGCGGGAGTCGATCCTGCGGGGTTCACTTTGATCGAGCTGCTCGTCGTCATCGCCATTATCGCCCTGCTGATGGCGATTCTGCTCCCGACGCTGTCCCGCGTCAGAAAGCAAGCCAAGACGATGGTCTGTCAAGGCCACCTGCGGCAGTGGGGCATGGCCCTAAGCGCGTACACGGAGGAAAACCAGGGGCGTTTTCCCTCCTCCTACAACGGCACGGAGGGCATGTGGCTTTTACGCGGTGCATTCCTGAGCAAAGACCCGAACGCGCCGCGGGACTCTTTCCACCACTTCAACACCAAGGACATCGCCTTCTGCCCTCTCGCCACCCGACCTCTCGGGTCCGGACAGACCAGCTTCAGCCTCACGGCCACCTATTATGGCGTCGACACCCGGTTCGGCGGGGCTCAAGTCACGGGGAGGAAGGGGTCGGCATCTGCCGCCTGGGAAGTACTGACTCCCTCGCCCGGCTTCCAGGGCAGTTACGGGCTCAACAATTGGCTATTCAAAGGGTTCCACGAGCTAACCATCGATGTGCCCATGTTGCCAGGCCTTCGCCCGCGGATGGACTTCGACGTCCTGTCGCTGCGCGGCCGCGCGGATATTCCCGTTCTGTTGGACGCGGTCCTTCCTGGTGTGGCACCTCACGATAGGGACGTCCCACAGTCCAGCGCCGAAGGACTAGCGCCTATGGGAATGCCCACTTTCTGTATGAATCGGCACCAGAATTTCGTGAACGGCCTCTTCCTGGATTGGTCCATGCGAAAGGTGGGGCTGAAGGAGCTATGGACGCTCTACTGGTATGCGGAGTTCAACCGGGCTGGCAAATGGACCAAGGCCGGCGGCATAAAACCAGAACAGTGGCCCAAATGGATGCGCGGGCTCACAGACTATTGACTGTCCCTCGCCGCTCGTGGCGTGTGGGCGGGCATTGATGGTACGCTCCGGGCGAGCGGAGCGAATATGGCAGGGGTCGAGCTCCGTTGATACGCCTCTTCGAGAATCCTTGTCACAGGCGCGCGCAGACGCTGCGCGCAGGTTGAATCGCCGGAACGGAAGTCAGGAGAACCAGACGTGGGCATCAGGGGAGACGGTATGCGCGGAGATCGCGGATGGATCGCAGGCGTGGGGATACTCAGGAACATGCGGCGGCAACGCGCCCGGCCTCCCCCGTATGGGCCGCGACATTCCCACGGCGATGAATTGAATACGTGCAATGGATAGACTTGGGAGAAGTATTATGCGATCGACAATAACACTTCATAGGCTGCTCGTGCTGGGCTTGGGCGTATCACTGTTCCTGGCGCTGGCCCCGATCAATGCAACAAGGGCCGACGGCTATTACGAGTATGGCGGCGAGGATGGTGGCGGCGACGCGGGTAAGGATGACCCCAATTCAAATCAAGACGGCGACGCCGAGTATAGTTGGGGATCCGGCGGGGCAGGCGTGATCGGTTCGGCCAACGCATGGGCGTCTTTTAGCTACGGATCCGGCTCTGCCAGTTTCAGCAGCAATGCGTCGGCGTGCTTCGCGGTCTGCCTTTACTGGGTAGCGGATCCGGAGCATCCTGAAGAAATCCCTCCGGGGGGCACCGTGAGCCGTCCCGGAGCCGGCCGATCTGCTCGAATCCCCTGAGCATCGCGTCCTGGGCGATGTCCTCGGCATCGTGGACATTGCCGAGAATGCCGAAGCAGACCAGAAAGACGGACTTGTAGTGCCGCCGGACCAACAGGGCGTACGCCGCCCGGTCTCCCAGACACGATGCTGACGTCAATTCTTGGTCGCTACGTTCTTCCAATCGGGACTCCGCCACACGTGGCCAAGTCGAATTCACAGTAGAGACACGCGGCAGGCATCTCGATTACACAAGAAATCGCCCCGGATTGCAACTTTTCCCGGCAGGTCCCACCTCTGGAGATGTGCGACCAAGCTTCGCAGGGGCCACTGCCCCTCTGTCATCCGGAGCGTCAGCGAAGAGCCTGTCCTGAGCGAAGTCGAAGGAATCTGGCCCTGGACTGGTACATGGACTGAATGTGGTGGAGGGCTTCTGCTCCGATGCCCAGAGATGCTTCGCTTCGCTCTGCATGACAAATGTGGATGGGTCCGCCGCGGAGCGTGGTTGTACACTTCCGGCTGGCCCAACCGCCCGCTGTTGACAGCCGGCCCGAGCCGGGATACGCTGCTCGGCTTTACGTGGGTTGGGGACCTATGACGTGGATCAAATCGCCGGTAGCGGTCATTGTGGCGACGCAGTTGCTCTTTACGACGGGCGACCTGTTCGCCCGGGCGAACCTGCGCCACAACTCGTTCAGCGTCTCGACCTTCCTGAGCTGGTGGTTCCTGCTGTACTTCCTGATCCGTCAGGTCGCGATGTTCGGCCAGCTTTACGTCTTCTCCGCCCTGCAGCTCGGCAAGACGATGGCCCTCTTTGGGGCGACCTCCATCGTGGTCGTCAACGTCCTCGGCATTCTCGTGCTCGGCGAAATCCTGTCGGTCCAAGCCTATCTCGCCATCGGCTTAGTCGTGCTCGGATTTGTCGTCCTGGCGCTGAGCCCATGATGCCTCTTAAGGTCCGCCAGGAAATAGATCGGGCGCTGACCCGCTGCCGGGCCAGCGCCCAGGTGGACCTCAAGCAGGGCCGGCAGTGATTGAACCGTTTGCCGGTCCGACACGCGTACCTCTACCAGGACGGGGACCTGTGGATGGGCAAACACCAACCGTAGAGTCTACTTCTTGCCCTGATCGCGTGGCACAGTGACGGTCGTGGTACCCGTCGAGGCGTTCGCCGCTTCGGTCTTGCACCGTGCCAAGTGTCCCCACAGTTCCGAATTGCCGGAATGGGCGCACGAGCCACGACCCTATCTCGCAGCCCCGGCATGTCCGAAGGTGATGGTCCGACTACTTGCCTTTGCCGGGTGATATCACTCGAATGGTATCGCTGCCTGTAAATGATCCTCCACCCGTCAGTTGGCCGGTCACCGTCATTTGTACTGCATCGCCGACATCAAGTCCCAGAGCCGACCTGTCGAACTTGACCATGAGATCGGCGACCCCGTCACCGTCGTAGTCTCCGATCTGCGTCGGCTGCGCGGCCGCCAAGACCTGGCCATTGAGCTTCACCGTACTGACATCGATATCGCCCACGTTATGGCCCTGCGGCAATTCGATGTAGCACGTGATCCATTTACCCGCGCTCTTTAGGTTCAAGGTATCAGGATTGATGTCAATCGTAGCTCCAACTGGCTCGTATTCAACGACGTAGCTGTAGATATTGCTCTGAGGATAGGAGGCGTCGTTCCAGGTCGGCGCTGGGTCCCCAACACTCCAGAAACAGAGGTAGTCCTCGCCACCCGAGGTGCCTGGGGCACTCCAGTTGTCGGGCACGCCCAAGCGGAACCAGTTAGCGTAACCCCACGGCTCACCAGTGACCCATTGCCAATTCCCTTCGCTGGCCGCATCACTGCCGCCGAGCCATGGGCCTTCCGCGAATTCGGCAGGGTGACCCCATGCCTCTGACGGGATCAGGCTGAAGACGAACTGGTTCTCTTCCGCTGACGTCAGGGTAACCAGGTACCCACCCTTGGCGACAGCCGCAGCCTGGGCGGCATCCCAGGTGATACCGATGTGCTTATTATCAGCGTCCCGCGCGGTTAAAACAACTACCTCATACCAGTGATCGTTGTGACCTGTCCCAGTCGTCCACTGCACAGGCGCAGCCAAGCATACCTGCGAAGCCACAACAACCACGGCACAAACCATAAGCAATCCACATCGTCTGTTCTTCATACTAGGCCCCTTTCAGAAAAAGATCGTCTTAGACCGCCACCTCTTGTAGATCGTTGCGCACCGAGCATAACGTCCCAATGCAGCAGAACCAGGGCATGAATAGGAAACGCCAATCGATGAGAATTCGCCGGTGCACATTTGGACTTGCGTCATCCTCACTCGTTTACTTCTCTGCACAACGGTTTGTGACACCACAACGCAACAGAAGCATACATCCGATTATGCGGTGAGCATGGGCCGCGTGTCTCAGATTGTCAAGGGAATTCTCAGGACGTTATGCAGGATTCCAGGAATTGCCGGGGGACATCTTGCTCCCGCTCGATGGGCCGGAGCCGGCATTCCTTCTCTTTCAAGGAGTCTTCGTCACGAACGGTCTGTGGTCCCGTTTGCAGATGATCTGCATCACGTTGCGGCCCGACATGGCCGCTGGGGGCACGCCGCCGCCCGGCTCGACCCATTGTCCGGCCAGGTAGAAGCTCTGGAGTCCCGGGAGCGTTCTGCTCATGCGGAACGGAGGGAGCGTCTTCTTTGAAATCAGCCAGCCCTCCATGCTGCCTTGCCAATTGCCCGTATAGCGCTCCCACGTCATGGGCGTGGCCACGTCCCGCATTTCGACCTGGCCGGCCAATCCCGGATACCGTTGCTCGAGCAACGAGACCACATGGTCGGCGATGCTCTCCTTTTCCGCCTGGTAGCGTTCGGGGTCCTGCCACAGGTTCTTCCAGTACGCGTAGTCGGCCGTGAACATGACTTTCAGAACTGTCTTGCCCGGCGGGGCCAGTGTCGGATCGAAATTGCCGATCTCCACGCCGAAATGGTCCTGCTCGCGCCCACCGATGGTCACGGGCTCGTCGAGAGAGTAGATCACGGTCGCCGGCATCTTCTCGAACGAGCGATGGACGCCCAACGCCACGTGGATCAGGGGAGGGAATATGGGGAGGTTGTCATAGTAGCCCCGGATTCTGCGATTGATATACCTGCCGCCCAGCATGTCAAAGATCGTGGCGTGGCCGTCCGCGGCGGAGATGGTGATGTCACTGCGATGCTCGGTTCCATCCGCCAGCCGCACCCCGACCGCTTTGTCACGTTCCACCATGACTTGCGCGACCGGCACGCGGTAGTGAATCGTTCCTCCCAGATCGAGGTAACGCCGTTCGATACTGCGCGAGAACTCCAACGATCCGCCCAGCGGATAGCCGGCCGATTTGCGATCCATCCAGGCCAGAATCATGAGCAGGCCCGCCATCGGGAAGTCCGGCAAGCCCGAGACACGGGGCAATGCCTCGCGCAAGAAGGGATCGCCGAACCTCGTCGCGTACTCCTGGACCGAAATCTTCTTCCACCTGGACATCACTTTCAGGAATGGGAGCATCCGGATCAGCAACCAGGTTCCGTCGAGAGCCCCGTACAACTCGGGCGCCTTGTCCACCGGAAGGTCATATTTGGCACAGGTGCGTGCGGCCCTGGTCAACTCTTCGATCACTTGCGCATCCTGGGGAGCAAGTTCCTTCATGTGCTGCTCCAGGCGGTCGATGTCGCTGTAGACGATGAAGACCTTGCCTCCTTTGCCCTCGACCCGCAGGAACTCCTCGTGATCGATCATGGGCCGTCCCTGCACCGCGCCCAGCTCTTCCCAAATGCGGTGGAAGTTCGCGCCCGGTCCGGAACCGACCAGCCAGTGCAGACAGCCGTCGATGGTGTATCCCTTGCGTTTCCAGGACGTGCACAGCCCCCCGGGCTTGTCGTGCCTCTCAAAAATTTGCGTGCGATACCCGTTCATCTGCCCATAGCACCCGGCAGACAAGCCGGCGATCCCGGCCCCAGCGATAATGATAGACTTCTGCTCCATAATTCTCGCCCTTCAAGATCGAATGACGCCCCTTGCGGGGTCAGAGTCGTGCCGCCACAGGATCAGGATCACAACGGCCAGCACGAGGAAGCCCGGCAGACCTGTCACCCCCGTTGTCAGGTCGCTGCCTCCACGGACCAGGACAATGGACAGGCCATAGGTGGCATTGAGCAAGCCGTGGATGATGGCGGCGGCGATCACGGATCGGGCCTTGACCCGAACGTAGCTGAAGATCGGGGCCAGGAGCATGCACCAGATCGTCATCGTGAGCACGCCCGCCCAGAGCGAAGAACAGCACTGCGAGCGACCCGTTGACGAGGAACGTCAACCCGATAAACATCGCGGCCTTTTTGACGTGCCTGCTCATTGGATCGTGACGGCGGTGCCGTTGACGCTGACCATGAGCATCGCGCCTTGCGAGCCGACGGTCTCCGTGTCGATGCCGATCCCCACGATCGCATTGGCGCCAAGCTCGGCGGCCTCCTGCTCCATCTCCTCGAAGGCGATCTGTCGGGCCTGTCGGAACGCCTTCTCATAGGCTCCGGACCGGCCGCCCACGATGTCGCGGATGCCCGCCATGATGTCCTTGAAGATGTTGGCGCCCAGGATCGCTTCGCCTGTCACGATTCCGTGATACTCCGTGATGCGCTTGCCTTCGATGTTCGGTGTTGTGGAAAAGATCATGCCGATGTCTCCTTATCAGGCTCACTTGGCCTTTTCCTCGCGGCCGCCCTCTTTTTCATTCTTGACCTGGCTTAGAGCGGCCAAGCCGCCTATGGCGCCGAGGTTCATCGTGTCCAGGGCGGAGCTGGGAACGATGATCATCGAGCCCTTTTCCTTGAGGCCCTCGAAGAGCATGTTCATGCCGCGCAGGTGCATGGCGCCCGGATTGGACTCGTACTGTTTGGCGGCCTGGGCGAATTTCTCGGCGATTTCCGTCTCGGCGGTGGCGAGGATGGTTCTCGCCTGGCGCTCCCGCTCGGCCTGGGCCTGCTTGGACATCGCCGCTTCCAGGTCCTTCGGAATGATGATGTCGCGGATTTCCACGGATTGGACGCTGATGCCCCAGGGATTGGTCTTCTCATCGAGGATTTCGCGGAGCCGCTTGCCCAGCTCGCCACGATGGGTGAGCATGTCGGCCAGCTCGTGCGTGCCGATGATGTCGCGCAGGGCCGTCTGGGCCGACAGGATGATCGCCTGGAAGAAGTTCTGCACTTCAAGGACCGCTTTCTTGGCGTCCCAGGCCATCCAGAAGCAGATGGCGTCCACGTTGACGGGCACGGTGTCCTTGGTCAGGGTCGATTCGGAGCTGAAGTCCGTCGCCCGGATACGCATGTCCACCACCTGGGTGACGCTCTCGATGATCGGGATGATGAGGAACGCACCCGGGCCGTTGAGCCGATGGAACTTGCCCAGCCGCAGGACCACGAACCGCTCCCACTGGTTGGCGATTTTGAGGGCCAGCAGCACATAGAGGGCGACCAAGCCCGTGACGACCGCGATCGGGACGTTCAAGGGTTCCAGGCCGCCTCGCAGCAGCCAATGTACTCCCAGTCCCGCCAGCACGATGAGAATCGCGACCAGCCAGGCCACCAAGGGGATTCGGGAGCCGGCGTCCCGCTGCTGCATCCCGCCGCGCATTTGGGAAATCGAGTTAATCACGTCTGTTATTTTCTTCTGTTGTGCCATCGTTGAGTCTCCTTTGCAGATGCTCGACTATGTCTTCGAGCGTTAGGTTGTATTGGTGTCCACGGGCGACCAGCTCATCGCAGACTTGCTGCAACATGCGTTGCTTCTCGTCGTCGGCAATTTCGACTTCCTTACGGCCGACAAAGGTGCCGGTGCCCTGCTGAGTGTCCAAGATGCCGAGGAGTTCCATATCCGAATAGGCCTTGCGGACCGTGTTCGGGTTGACCTCCAACTGCACCGCGAGGTCACGCACCGTGGGCAACTGCTCGCCGGGCAGCAGCCGCTTGGAGGCGATGCCGTACCGGATTTGATCGACGATCTGCCGGTGGAAAGGCACGCCGCTCTTGACGTCCAGTTTGAACTCAATCATATCTGTTTCTCTGATTCATTCACCGTGTGCCGTCACTCTAACACTCTATTGTACTATTAGTCTATCACACTATTGATCTATGTCAATAGAAAAATTAAAAAAATCGCGTACACCGTCGCATCTCTTGGCAAGACCGCCTCTCACCGTGATAATAAGGTGCCGATTGATACGAGATAGTTGTGGACGACGGAATCAGAACAATGACCAGATTCGGCTTCTCACACCGCTTTTGCACGACGCTTCTATGCCTTGGTTGTGTGATCGTAACGCCTTGTATTTTCACAGGTTGCGAACGCACGAACCCCCATCAATTGCAGGGTTACGTCGAGGGGGAGTTTGTCTACGTTGCGTCGCCGCTGGCCGGTTCGCTCCAGACGCTGCACGTACAGCGAGGTGCGCAGGTTGCGGCGGGGGATCCGCTCTTCGCACTGGAAAGCACGCCGGAAAAGGCCGCGCGGGATGAGGCCCAGTCGCGCCTGGTACAAGCCCGTGCGAGCCTGGAGGACGCCAAGAAAGGCAGACGGCCCTCGGAAATAGAATCTCTCCAAGCGCAACTCGCGCAGGCCGAAGCCGCACTGGGCCTTTCGGAGAAGGAACTGGCCCGGCAGGAAGAGCTGTCCCGCTCCGGCGCGACTACCCCGCAGGACCTCGACCGCGCGCGATCCATGCGCGACCAGGCCCGCGAGAAGGCAGCCCAGCTTCAGGCCGATCTCAAAACGGCGCAGCTCGGTGCCCGCAGCGACCAGATCGCCGCAGCCCAGGCCAACGTCCGAACGCTGGAAGCCACCGTAGCGGCCGCAGAATGGAGCCTCTCGCAGAAGTCCCAGGCCGCCCCGCAAGCCGGTCTGGTGTTCGACACCATGTACCGCCAGGGCGAATGGGTGCCGGCGGGCCGGCCCGTGGTCGCCCTGCTGCCGCCCCAGAATATCAAAGTCCGGGCCTTCGTGCCGGAAGCCCAGGTCCACACCCTTCATCAGGGCGACCACGTGCAGGTCATCGTCGATGGCGCGTCCGGGCCGCTCGCGGGGCAGATCAGTTTCATCTCGCCGCACGCGGAGTTCACGCCGCCGGTCATCTACAGCCGGGAGAATCGCAGCAAGCTGGTCTTCATGATCGAAGTGACCTTCGACCCCGAGAGCGCCGCCACCCTGCACCCGGGCCAGCCGGTGGATGTGCAATTGGGGTCTTGATACCGATTGTGAGGCTTCCCTGCATCGAGAGGCGTATCGTGAAACCAAATCCGAAGTTCGAATATCGACAACTCCGCCGCAGGCGGACGCCTGTTGCCCGGTGTCGTTCCGGAAATCCGAAACAAATCCAAAATCCGAAGGACCGAAACGCTGTCGCCGGTCCCGGTCCGTTTCGGGTCTCAAGGGGCAAGCCGGTCGGGCGTGCAGTGTACACCCGATGGGTCTGGACTGTTCGCGAGATTCGCCCGACACCGTCGGGCAAATCTGGTTTGGAGATTTCGCCGACAGTGTCGGCGAAATTCGGCGTGCAGGTTCTATCGACACAACAGACAACGAAACGTCGATTTGTGAGCCAGGCGTGACATGATCTATGGCTGACGAGCTCGCGATCAACGTACATGGGATGACCAAGCGGTTCGGCGACCTGACGGCCGTCGATCACGTCGATCTGGTGGTCCGCGCGGGCGAGATTTGCGGCTTTCTCGGCCCCAACGGCAGCGGCAAAACGACGTTCATCCGCATGCTCTGCGGGCTGCTCCGCGCCGACGAGGGCAGCGGCACGTGCCTGGGCTACGACGTCACCACCGAGAGCGAGACGATCAAGCGACACGTCGGCTACATGACCCAGCGGTTCAGCTTCTGGGACGACCTGAGCATCGCCGAGAATCTCGATTTCGTCGCGCGGATGTATTTCATCAAGAACCGCCGCCCGGCAGTGCGCGAAACCATCGAGCGGCTCGGGCTTGCGGAACGCAGGAACCAGCTTGCCGGCCAACTCTCCGGCGGCTGGAAGCAGCGGCTCGCCCTGGCCGCGTGCATGATTCACCAGCCCAGGCTGCTCTTGCTCGATGAGCCGACGGCCGGCGTGGACCCCAAGGCCCGGCGAGAATTCTGGGAGGAGATCCATCGGCTCGCCGGCGAGGGCCTGACGTTCCTGATCGCCACGCACTACATGGACGAGGCCGAGCGCTGTCACCGGCTCGCCTTCATCCTCAAAGGCCGCCTGCTGGCTCACGGCATGATGGGCGAGGTGATCGGGCAGGCGCGACTCACGACCTGGTCGGTCAGCGGCCCGGATTTGCTCAAGCTGGCCGAGCGGCTTCGCGGCAATCCCGCTGTCGAGCAGGCCGTGCCTTTTGGCAACATGCTGCACGTCAGCAGCCCCGACGCCGCCGCTCTCGAACGGGCCATCGCGCCGTTTCACACGAAACCTTACGAATGGCACCGGATCGATTCCGGCCTCGAAGACGTGTTCATTCACTTCATGGACCAATCGAAGGATAACGTTTCACTATGAGGAAGCGTCACGAATTCTCTCCGAGACGGTTCTGGGCGATCGTGGTGAAGGAATTCATCCAGATGCGCCGGGACCGGCTGACCTTCCTGATGATGCTCAGCATGCCGCTGATGCAGCTCATCCTCTTCGGGTACGCCATCAATTCGGACCCGAGGCACCTGCCGGCCGGCGTGCTGATGGGCGACCACGGCCCGCAGGCCCGGACCCTGCTGCACGCGATCGGCAACAGCAGCTATTTCACCTTCGTTCGCGAGCTCGACACCGAGCAGGAGGGCCGCGCGGCCATCGCCCGGGGCGAAATCCAGTTCCTCATCAGCATTCCGGAGAACTTCACTCGCGATCTCCTGCGGGGCGATCGGCCCACGCTCTTGATCGAAGCGGACGGGACCGATCCCGCCGCGATTGGCAACGCCGTCAGCACGTCGCGTCTGCTGCTGAACAGCGCCATGCGACACGATTTCCAGGGTCCGCTCGGCTATCTGTCCGGAGGGCCCGACCCCATCGACCTGCGCATCCAGACGCTCTACAACCCGGAAGGGATCACCCGGTACAACATCGTGCCGGGCCTGATGGGCGTGGTCCTGACGATGACGATGATCATGATCACCGGCCTGGGCATCACGCGGGAGCGTGAGCGGGGCACGATGGAAAACCTGCTCTCCATGCCCGCCCACCCGGCCGAGGTCCTGATCGGCAAGATCATCCCCTACATCCTCCTCGGCTACATCCAGGTGGGACTGATCCTCGGCACCGCCTACGGGCTGTTCCACGTCCCGATGATGGGGAGCCTGGCCCTGCTGCTGGCGGCCGCCTTCGTGTTCATCATCGCCAACTTGGCGATGGGTATCACCTTCTCCACGCTGGCCAAGAATCAGCTCCAGGCCGTGCAGATGGCCTACTTCTTCTTCCTGCCGTCCATCATGCTGTCCGGGTTCATGTTCCCCTTCCGCGGCATGCCCCGCTGGGCCCAGTGCCTCGGCGAGGTCCTGCCGCTGACCCACTTCCTGCGGATCACGCGCGGCATCATGCTCAAAGGCAACGGCCTCCCGGAGGTCTGGCCCCAGCTCTGGCCCATCATGCTCTTCGCCGCCCTCGTGCTGGTCATCGGCGTGAAACGCTACCGCCAAACCCTGGATTAGAATCAAGTTGTATCGTCATGATGAGTCGCCCAAAGGCTGACTTCCGGGGACGGCGTTCCCAAGAACGGCGCTGGGAGGGGCCCCCGAGAAAAATATTTCAGATTTTTCTTGCACTCTTTACAAGTGTAGAGTGAGCTCGTCATCCCTAGAACATAGGAAGGTTCTCGTGGTGATCGGGGCATCCAGACCGAGCAGGCCGTCCTGGACAGCGAACAGCACCGCCGTGGCGGTGAACGTCTTGGACATCGACTGAATGCTGAAGATCGTCTCCGGCGTCACGGGCTTCTTCTTGTCCGTGTCCGTATATCCAAACCCGGCGGCCCAGAGAATCCGCTCCCGATCTACCAGGGCGACCGCCACCCCCGGAATCTTGTTCTTTCGCATCTTCTCGGCAATGGAGACACGCTGCGAGTCAATCACCTGCCCCATCTGGGGGGAAACGCCCACCTCGGCCCGGAATTCGCTCTGCAGGCGGTACGCGTCAGCGGCAGTACACAGGCCCCAAAGACACATCGCGAGCACCACGGCCAAGCCGACGATCAGAGGACGCTTTCTTCGCATTTGTCAAATCTCCATTTGCTATTGTAGACGCCGGCCGGGGCTCTTCATTGCACAGATTCCCGTGTGCCGCTGAATCGCGTGGCGTCCAGAGGGTGGTTCTGTCATCCTGAGCGGCAGCGAAGGATCTGGGCCGAGCGCGATGACAAGCGTTGGCTACATTCGTGGCCCAGATGCTTCACTTCGTTCAGCATGACAAGCCTGTGTCGTTCCGCCACAAAACGTAGTCGCACCCAGATTGTCCCATTCCCAGGCCCCCCCTCAACCAGCTCACAAAATGGTCATCAAGCCGGGCGGTCCGGTTTCAGCCGCAGCAGCTTCATGCCGCTGCCGGGATCGAGCTGGCGTGTCCCCGCAATCCCGTCGATCTCGATGATCGTCACCTCCAAGATGAGGAACGTCCGCGTGTCCCGGCGGGGGCAGCCGACCAGGCTCTCGCCATCCTTGCCGATGGCGGTATGAATGTGCAGCCTGGGACCCGCGTCGTCCCAATAGAGCGTGCCGACGCCGAGGACCTCGCCCGGCCCGGCGAACGCCTGAAACTTAGGCACGATCTGCGGCTTCTCCTGCTCGGGTCCCACCACGACAGCGGCCGTGCGGAACCCGCCCGTAATCAGCACCGTCGCGCAGCGAATCTGGGCCTCGCGTGCAATCTGGTCGATGCAGGCATGCAAATCCTCCCCCTCAAACAACCGCGCCACCACCACCCGACCCACTCGGCCAACCGAATACTCCATCGTGATTCTCCATCCAACAACATCGATTCGCCGACATCATACCACGTATCGCCATTTTGCCACAGAGAACACCGAGGACACAGAGGGTATGAATCCGCAGCACGTAGGATGGGCTTCAGCCCATGCGGACTTGTCATGCCCGCGCAGGCGGGAATCCATCGGGCGGAGAAAGAAGTTGCCGGATTCTTTGCTTGGCGATAGAATCACGAATGGTGCGAACGATCATTGGAGAATGTCATGGCGGAACCGATGAGAAAAGATGAAGCCCACGAGTTGGTGAACCGGATGCCGGAGAACGCCACGTGGGATGACCTGATCGAAGAGATCTACGTTCGACAGGTGATCGAGCAAGGTCTGGCCGACAGCAAGGCCGGAAGAACAACGGATGTCGAAGAGGTCCGGCGCAGGTACGGCTTACAGCCATGAATGCCCACGACGAACCTGACCTTAGGACTCGTAAGGCAATAGATTCGGAAATAGCTCAAGTTTGACCGCTGGCCATGCCGACAGGATAGGCATGGAACGACAATGGTTACCAATCCGTGTCTTGCCGATGGGCGAGGATACCACGCCTTGGCTGCGCGACGAACAGTGGATCCGGTCTTTGCGGGTAGTATTGGATCGATTGGACGAAGACCAGCGACGTTGGGTTCTGGCGCTTCTGTCTTTGCAGGTGGGTCGCGGGGGGATCTCTCGGCTTTCGGAG
>JAPLMX010000210.1 GCA_026386805.1 Phycisphaerae bacterium
AGCAGACGCCATGAACACCAAGGACCAACAGCTTCATGGGATCAGATGTAGTGCCAAGAGCCTCCACCGAATGCGCAACTCCTGTGCGCACAAGGAATTGCAGTTTCATGGTGTCGAAGATGGGTCAAGCACTTACCACAGTGAAACAGTGGATAGGATCCGTGATCGGCCCATCGAAGTCCACCCGGCTTTCGACCGGGCGACTCTCCGCCAGCGATCCAGAGAACAGGCAAGGACTCTGTCAGTTCCCCTCGGCTTCGTGCTCGGCCAGCCACAGATCGGCGAAGATACGAAGGTCGAGATCGTTCACGACGCCGTCCTGGTTGAGGTCGCAGGGCGAGCCACCCACCGGCACCGGCATATCCAGGGCCTTGACCAAGATCGTGAAGTCCTCGGCGTCGAGAGTGCCGTTGCTGTTGAAATCACCGGCTTTCGGGTTGCCGCGATAGAGGCGGATCTTGCCGTCGCCGTAGCCGACGAGCAGGTCCCAGTACGTGTCCTTGCTGCCGGTCCAGTAGCAGACGGAGGGCCGCGAACGCAGGCTGCCCAACAACTGGATGGGTTTGCCGTTCGACTGGACCATGGTATACCCCGCAAACATCGGAAACTCGTCCGTCCCGACGTTCTTGTAGAACAGAATCTGGCCGTCCGTGTTGCCGGTGATGATGTCCTTCTTGCCGTCGCCATCCGCGTCGATAATGACCGGACTGGAGCGACCGCTCGGCACGATCAGATCGCGTCCGTTCGCCTGCACAAAGACGCCCTCCGGTGGAGAAGTATCGAAGCGAGGCGGGATATAGCCGCCGCAGCCGCAGTTGTAGTAGACGTGAATCGCCCCATCGAGACCGCCGGCGACAAGATCCGTCTCCCCGTCGTTGTTCCAGTCGACAAGGCCGGGCGTTGCCCGCGCCCCGACATCGAGCGTATAGGCGGAGCCCGCCGCGAGGCTGGTGCTCCCGGTGAACAACGGCTCGTTCTCGGTCCCAAAGTCCGAGAAAATCCTGACAGTTCCGTCCGCGCATCCAACGAGCAGGTCCTTCCTCCCGTCCTCGTCCCAGTCTACAAGACGGGGGAAACAACCCAGGCACCCTTCCGGCGTTAAGGTGAGGTCACCAGCTTTATATAGTTGGGCATAGAAGTAGTCCGCGAAGCAGGGGTCCGCTTCGGTCCCCACGTTGAGGTAGACGCGGATTTTCCCGGTCACGCCCCCGCCACCCTCGCCGACAATCAGGTCCTTCCGACCGTCGTTGTTCCAGTCCTCAAAAGAAGGCACGGAATAGCCGGGCACCACGATCTCCTTGCCCTTGGCCTTGATAATCTCCTCGGGTCCCAGATTGATCACTCCGGTATCGGCCAGGGCAGACGCCGAGAGAACGGAACCGGCCAACAACACGATGGACAACGACGCGAGACGGTTCATTTCGACTCTCCTCCAAAAGACAAGAGACACCCCCCAACGCACTCCCATCAGCCATGAGCATTCATGTGAGAACTCACGGCAACGTTACCCATCTTAACTTTTCACCTGCGATTTGTCAAGCACTTGCCACAGTGAAACAGTAGATAGGATCCGTTATCGGCCCATCGAAGTCCACCCGGCTTTCGACCGGGCGACTCTCCGGCAGCGATTCAAAGAACAGGCAAGGACTCCGTCACTTGCCCTCGGCTGCGTGCTCGGCCAGCCACAGATCGGCGAAGATACGAAGGTCAAGATTGTCCACGACGCCATCATGGTTGAAGTCACACGGCGAGCCGCCCACCACGACCGGCTTATCCAGGGCTTTGACCAAGATTGTGAGGTCGTCGGCGTCGAGAGCACCGTTGCCATTGAAATCGCCGGTTTTCGGGAGGCCGCGATAGAGGCGAATCTTGCCGTCGCCGTAGCCAACGAGGAGGTCCCAGTAGCCGTCCTTCTCACCGGTCCAGTAGCAGGCAGCCGGCCGCGTACGCAGAGTGCCCGGCAGGTCGATGGGTGTGCCGTTGGACTGGACCATCGTGTACCCTGCAAAGATGGGAAGCGAATCGGTCCCGACGTTCTTGTAGAACAGAATCTGGCCGTCCGTGTTGCCGGTGATGATGTCCTTCTTGCCATCGCCGTCCGCGTCGACAATGATCGGACTGGAGCGGCCGCTCGGCACGCTAAAATCGCGCTCGTTCGCCTGCACGAGCCAGCCACCGACCGGAGAGGTGGAGAAGCGCGGCGGGATATAACCGCCACAGCCACAATTGATATAGAGGTGGATCCCGCCGTCGAGACCACCGCCTACAACGTCCATCCACCCGTCGTTGTTCCAGTCGACAAGGCTGGGCGTCGCCCGCGACCCAACGTCAAGAGTATTCGAGTACGTAGCGCCCACCATGATTGCCGTGCCGCCATCGAACGACGGTTCGTTGTCGGTCCCGATGTTCAGGAAGACCTTGACCGTGCCATCCCCGAGTCCGACGAGCAGGTCTTTGTGCCCGTCGCCGCTCCAGGGCACCAAGCGGGGAGAACAGCCCAGGCACCCTTCCGGCGTGACGGTCAGGTCCTGACCGTTCGACTTGGCGTAGAGGTAATCCGCGAAGCAGGGGTCCGCTTCGGTCCCCACATTGAGATAGACGCGGATCTTCCCGGTCACACCCCCGCCGCCCTCGCCGACAATCAGGTCCTTCCGACCGTCGTTGTTCCAGTCCTCGAAAGAAGGCACGGAATAGCCGGGTACGACGATCTCCTTGCCCTTGGCCTTGAGGATCTCCTCGGGTCCCAGATTGATCACGCCGGTGTCGGCCAAGGCAGACACCGAGAGAACAGAACCAGCCAACAACACAAGGGACAACGATGCAAGACGCTTCATTTCGACTCTCCTCCAGAAGACAAAGGGACACCCCCACTAGTGCATTCCCCTCGGCTATGAGCATTCACCTGGGAATTTGTCACAATTTTATCCATTTTAACTTTTCGGTCACGGCTTGTCAAGCACTAACCATAGTGAAACGGTAGATGAAGCCCGTTATCGGCCTATAACCAGTCTCCCGGAGACAGGGCTACCCGGCTTTCAGCCAAGCGACTCTCTGTCGGCGATTTGGAGAATACGCAAGGACTCCGTCAGTTCCCTTCGGCTCCGTGCTCGGCCAGCCACAGATCGGCAAAGAGGCGAAGGTCGAGAACGTCCACGAAGCTGTCGTGGTTGAGGTCGGCCGGCGAGTTCTCGGCTGGGACCGGTTTGTCCAGTGCCTTGGCCAGAATTGTGAGGTCGTCGCCATCGAGTGTGCCGTCGCCATCGAGATCGCCCTGCTTCGGGATGCCGCGATACAGGCGGATCTTGCCGTCGCCGTACCCGACGAGGAGGTCCCAATAACCATCCTTCGCGCCGGTCCAGTGGCAGACGAACGGCCGCGAACGCAGGTTGCTCGCCAAGTCGATGGGCTGGCCGTTGGACGGGACGAGAGAGTATCCCGAGAATACAGGGAGCGAATCCGTCCCGATGTTCTTGTAGAGCAGGATCGTGCCGTCGGTGCTGCCGGTGAGCAGGTCCTTTTTGCCGTCGCCGTCGAAGTCCATCACGACCGGACTCGAACGAGTGCTGGGTACCAGCAGGTCACGCCCGCTCTCCTGCACGATCAGCCCCAAAGGCGTGAACGTGGTGGAAAAGCGTGGCGGAACCGAGCCGCCGCAGCCGCAGTTGTAAAAGACGTGGATATTGCCGTCCCAGGCACCGCTCACGATATCGAGCATGCCGTCGTTGTTCCAGTCCACAACGATGGGCGTCGGCCGCTTGCCCACGTCGAGATCCAAGGCGGCGTCGGGGCCGACCTTCAGGTTCTGGCCGGCATCGAACGACGGATTGTTGTCGTCCGCGATGTTCATGTAGATTCGGACCGTGCCGTCCGATACGCCAACGAGGAGGTCCTTGCGGCCGTCCTGGTCCCAATCGACCACGCGGGGGAAACAGCCCATACAACCCTCGGGGGTCAACGTCAGATCGTTGCCGTCCGCTTGAACGTAGAAGTAGTCCTTGAAGAGGGGCTGGGCCTCCGTTCCGCGGTTGAGATAGACCCGGACTTTGGCGGGGGTCACGGTCCCGATCGCTCCACTCTCACCGACGATGAGGTCCTGCAGATGATCGTTGTTCCAGTCCACAAAACGACGGGACGGAAAAGCCCGGCACGACAATGTCATTACCGTCGGCCTTGATGATCTCCTGGGGCCCGAAGTTGAGCACGGCATTCTCCGCCAGCGCACACACGGAGAACAGAGAACCGGCAAGAACCATGACACACAGCGACGTGGAACGATTCATTCCAGACCTCCTTCCAGAAACAACAGGAATTGCCCCCCCAGCTTGATGCCTCCCCAAGCTGCCTTTGCATCCACGCGGGAACTTCCAGATATCACCACTCCCTGATTTCACAAAGTATAACTCATCCCGTGCGGCCGGTCAAGAAAAATCACAGAGAAACGGTAGGAAAAGACCACAATAGACCTATAAACTGCGTGTCGGGGGTCAAATCCTTCCGTTCTTCCCAATCCACTCATACGCGTTCCGAGAAATCCTTGCGTATAGTAAGGACTCCGTCATCCTGAGGCGAAGCCGAAGAGCCTGTCCTGAGCCTGCCGAAGGAATCCGGCCACCGAATAGGAGGTTTCTCTCGTTCGCAGGCCAGATCCTTCACTCCGCTACGCTCCGTTCAGGATGACACGCGGGAGCGCAAGAATTAACCAGAATCCGTATCAGTCCTCATCGTGCGGGCTCTGCGACCGACTGGAAATGCAGGCGTCGTGGGCAGCCTGCCTTACTTCCTTACGGGCGAAGCGCGGCCATCTGAGGCGCGCGACATTTGAGGTGCGGTTCTACGTCAGAAACTTGCTCAGGACGGCCGCCGTATGGGCGGCGACGAGCATGAGGTAATCCAAGTCACCCAGCGTGTAATGGTCGTGGATCATGGCGTTGTCCACGTAGATGACGCCATAGCAGCCCGCGGGACCCGCGATGGCGGCGATCAGGGCCGAGCGAATGCGATCCTTCGCCTCCACGTCGGCGCCGACCCTCGGCATGACCAGCGACTGGCTGCGCTCGACCGCCTGGTTGATCTTTTCGGCCAGATTGATCTCACTTAGGTCCACCGCCTGGCCGTCCCGCCGTTTGCCCGCATGATAGGTCATCGGGCCGCTCGGCTGCTCCCGCAGGGCACACCACGTGTGGAACGCGCCGAATTGCTTGAGACCAATGTTCAGCAGCGTGACCAGCAGGTCCTCCAGGTTCTTCGACTTACAGACGGCATCGCACGCGTGCGAGAAGTCCGACAATCTCTTGGCGGGCAGCCGCATCGCGGGCGCGTGCCCCGCGTCCGGCTTTCTGACGACGGTCTCGTGGGTCGGAGTCGCCAGCCCCGCCTCCAGGTTCAGCGTGTCTTCCATCTCCGAGGGGTCGGCTGGCTTGAT
The DNA here is from genome assembly GCA_026386805.1 of Phycisphaerae bacterium. Taxonomy (GTDB): domain Bacteria; phylum Planctomycetota; class Phycisphaerae; order Sedimentisphaerales; family Anaerobacaceae; genus PLanc-01. Next base: position 5,423 of record JAPLMX010000210.1, read on the forward strand.
CTTCTCATCGATGTTCACCTCAATCGTGAAGTCCGTGATCCGGATGGAGTCGCCGGTCTTGATGGCGGCCAGGTGGACAGTCTCGCCATTGAGGTACGTCTTGTTGGCGGATTCCAAGTCCTGAACGTGCCATTTGCCATCGCCATTGCACGCAATCACGGCATGTTTCTTCGAGACGGTGCGGTCGGGCAACGAAATATGGCAATCGGCGGCCCTCCCGATCTCGATGGGACCCTGCGCGAATTGGTATTCCTTGATCTCGCCGTCTTTCTGTTTGAGTACCAGACGCATCGTCAGTACCTCCACAAGAGGAATTAGGGCCCAAGGGCGATGGTCCGCGCTGGGGCAGCCCTGGCCATTAGCGGTTCCATTATCGCGTGCCGAGAGCACCCTGTCAAGCGGGCGTTGAAAAGATTCCGGAAGCAGCGCGGCGGAATCCCGCGCAGGGCGTCCCGGTCCAACGAGGAACGCAAGTGGTGTTTTCAACTGCTTTGGGACGCCGGCCCCAGGCGATGGCGGTACTGATCGAGAATGACGGCGGCCACGATGACACAGCCGGTGATCAGGCGTTTGTATTCGTCTCGGACCCCGACCTGAGCCAGGCCGGCCCCCAGGACAGCGATGATGAGCACCCCGAAGAAGGAGCTGATGACGGAACCCCGCCCTCCCATGAGACTGGTGCCCCCGATGACCACGGCGGCGATGACCTGCAGCTCGAAGCCGGCGGCCGTGTTCGGGTTGGCCGAGGACATGCGGGCCGTCTGAATCACGGCAGCCACGGCGGCCAGCAGGCCCGCGAGAACAAAAACGGTCAGCTTGTACGGGCGGGGGTCGATGCCGGACAGGCGAACCGCTTCTTCGTTCGTGCCGATGGCGATCAAATACCGGCCGAATACCGTTCGCGAGAGGGCCAACTGGCCGATGGCGACAACGGCAATCGCCAGGATGAAAGGAAGGGACAGGCCCAGGACCGCCGTTTCCGTGATGACTTCGACGGGGCCGCCGATATAGATCGTGCGCGATTGCGTCACCAAGTACGCGGCGCCGCGGGCCGCTTCGAGCATGCCGAGCGTGACGATGAACGACGGCAGTCTCCATCGGATGATGACCAAGCCGTTGACCGCCCCGCAAGCGAAGCCGACCACCAGGCAGACCGGGACAGCCAAGACCAGCGGCAAGCCCCAATTCACCAGGGCAATCCCGAGCACCGCGCCGGACAGGGCGAGCACCGAGCCAACCGACAGGTCGATGCCGGCGATGATCAGCACAAACGTCATTCCGGCGGCAGCGATCGCCGTGTCAGGAATCTGGTTGGCGATCGTCCGGAACGTGGTCAGCGTGCAGAAGTTTTCGGCGGCGAGGCCGAAGATAACGAGCAGTACGATCAGTGCGACGGCCATGCCAAGATAATCGGCCAAGACCCTGCCAACTCTCGTTTTCATCCACTTATTGGCCATAGGCCCTTGAACCTCCCGGGGTCTTGACGTACTCACTGAACGCGGCGGCCATGATCGCTTCCTCGGTCCATTGGCCCCGCGCGAAGGTCCCTGCCACCCGGCCGGCCGACATGACCAGGATCCGGTGGCAGACCGCCATCAACTCCTTGAGGTCCGAGGAAACAAAGAGGATCGCCCTGCCCTTCTGCGCGAGATCGCTCAGCATTCGGTAGATCTCGAACTTGGCCCCCACGTCGATCCCCCGCGTCGGCTCATCGAAGATCAGGATGTCACAATCCCGGAAGAGCCATTTGGCGATGACCACCTTCTGCTGATTGCCGCCGCTGAGCTGCCCTGCCGTCTGCTCAACGGACCAGCACTTGATGCCCAGAGAATCGACATATTGCCTGGCAACCTGCCGCTCCCGCGAGGAATCGATCCAGCCGAAGCGAGCGAGACGCCCCAGCCGGGTGATAGACACGTTCACCCGCACCGCAAGGGAGAGGAAAAGCCCCTGCTCCTTACGATCCTCCGTCAGCAAGGCGATTCCCTGGCGGACGGCGTCGCTGGGTCTTCGAATGCGGGCCGGCTCGCTGGAACCGTGTAAATGGACCGCGCCGGCTTCGGGCGGATCGGCCCCGAAGATCGCCCGCATCGTCTCGGTGCGGCCGGAGCCCATCAGCCCTGCGACGCCCAGGATCTCGCCCCGATAAGCCTCGAAAGAGACGTTCCTGACCCTGTCACTGCAACGGAGCCCCACGACTCGCAGGGCCAAGGCACCCCGCTCACGCCGATCCGCCAGGCATTCGTGCCCCACATCCCGGCCGACCATCATACGAATTACCGTGTCCGGATCGACGCCTTTCGTCGCATGCGTTCCGACGACCTTGCCGTCGCGAAGGATGGTGACGCGATCGGCGATGCTCAGCACCTCCTCGATTCGATGCGAGATGTAGATCATGCCGACGCCCTCGGCCTTGAGCCTGCGAATCTGCGTGAAGAGCAGCTCCACTTCGCTGCGGGGCAGCGAGGCCGTAGGCTCGTCGAGGGCCAGGATCCGGCACCGGTGAGACAGACCCGCCGCGATCTCAACCATCTGCTGGCGGCCAACGCCGAGCAGCCGGACGGGAGTGAACGGGTCCACGTCCGCCAGACCCACCTTCTCCATAGCCTCCCGTGCGGCTTGGTGCAGCCTCGTGTAATTGATGAACCCGAATCGACTCGGCAGCCGCTCGATGAAGATATTCTCGGCCACCGTCAGATTGCCGACCAGGTTCAGCTCCTGCATGACCATGCGGACGCCCCGGCCCTCAGCGTCAATTCGGGATTTCGGCTCATACGGCCGGTCTGCCAGGAGCATACGCCCCCCATCCGGGGCTTCCACACCGGCCACGATTCGGGTGAGCGTGCTCTTGCCCGCCCCGTTCTCGCCGACAAGGGCATGGACCTCGCCCGCGAGCAGATCGAAATCGACCTTTGAAAGTGCCTGGACACCCGGGAAGGCTTTGTCGATGCCCGTAGCTGAAAGGAGTGTGTCGCCGCCGGTATTCATGCTCAGAGCGATTCCGCCGTGATCAGATCGACGGGGGTCTCTTTGTCGGCGGGCTGGGCTTTGGTCTTGAGCATTTCCAGGGCGTATTCAATGCCGAACAAGGCCAGCTTGTCCCCGTGCTGGTCCACCGTGCACAGGATTCGGCCCTCTTTCAAAAGGCGCTGCGCCGCGGCAATATTGTCGAACCCCACGACATGGATGCTGCCCAGCTTGCCTGCATCCTTCAGAGCGGCCACGGCGCCGAGGGCCATGCTGTCGTTGGCGCAGAGGATCGCCTTGAGGTCCGGGTGCTCGTTAATCAGGGCCGAGGCGATGGGCTGGGCCTTGTCCGTCTCCCAATACCCGGTCTGCGAGCTGACGATGGTGAGATGGTTGCCGAGCATGGCGTCCTCGAAGCCGAGCTTTCGCTGGATGCCGTTATAGGCGTTCGGGGCCCCTTCGAGGACGGCGACCTTGTCACCGGCCTTGAGTCTCGACGCCAGATACACGCCGGCCAGCTTCGCCCCCTTGCGGTTGTCCGGGCCCACGAAGGGGATCCTCGCGTTTTCCGCCTGGAGCACCGTTTCATCGAACTTGTTGTCGATGTTGACCACGATGATGCCGGCGTCCATCGCACGCGTGCAAACGTGAACCAAAGCCTTGGAATCGGCGGGCGCGATCACGAGGGCGTCCACCTTCTGCGCGATCATCAGCTCAACGTACTGGATTTGCTGAGTGACATCGGTCTCATCCTTGATCCCAACCACCTTGAGGTCGTATTCGCCCTGGTGCTGCTCGTGGTGGGCCTTGGCCCCCTCTTCCATCGTCTTGAAGAACTCATTGGCCAGGGACTTCATAACGAGAGCGACCACCGGCTTATCTTTCTCCCGGCGACATCCACTCGCCAGCACCAGACCCAACGCCATGACCACCAGGAACAACGGGTGCCATGGCCACGCTGGCGTGGCCATGCTCAATCCAACGGAGGAGACATGCTTACGCAAGCGTAAGCATGGCACCCGACGGTTGAGTAAATCGCCAATCGTCAAGCGCAAAGCGCTAATCTTCAATGCCTTCACCGGATTCTCCTTGAATTCCCCCGGGTGGGGATGAACGCGCATACTTCCTCCAGTGTAGGCATCGACGGCTGCGCCCCCATTCTCGTAACGCACAGGGCAGCGGCCCGGTTGGCGAAGATGGCGGAATCGCGAAGGCTATGGCCTCGGCCCACTCCCACGGCCAGGCTGCCCGTAAAGGCGTCCCCGGCGGCCGTCGTGTCCACTACGTTCACCTTCTCGGCAGCGATGTGCTCCCGCACACTCCCGTGGGCCAACAGAAACCCCTTGGCCCCCATCGTCACGATGACCGCCTTGAGTCCGGCTTCCAGGAGCCGGTCCGCCGCCCGGCTGGCCGACGCAGGGTCCACAACCTTCACGCCGGTCAGAATCTCCGCCTCGATCTCGTTGGGCGTCAGCACCGTGACCATCGCCAATAGCGCCGGCGGGAGCTTCTGGGCCGGAGCCGGATTGAGAACGAACGCTACGCCCGCCTGGCGTGCCAGCTCCGCCGCACACTGCACCGTGGCCAGCGGCACTTCCAGTTGGGCCACCACCGCCCCGGCGACGCGAATCTCCGACTGCGCCCGATAGACATCGTCGGGCGTGAGCTTCGCATTGGCGCCGGGGGCGACCACAATCGCATTATTGCCGGCCTGATCGACCGTGATGAGCGCCACGCCCGAGGGCGTGCCCGGCGTCAGCGTCACGTACCGGGTGTCCACGCTCTCTTTCTTGAGGTTCTCCAGGGATTTCTGCCCGAAGACATCGTCGCCCAGCCGGGCCACGAGGATCGCGTGCGCCCCGAGCCGGGCCATCGCAACCGCCTGGTTCGCTCCCTTGCCGCCGGGGACCATGAGAAAATCGCCGCCCAGGATCGTCTCGCCCGAAACCGGAATCCGGGGCGACCTGACGACCAGGTCCATGTTCGAGCTGCCAACCACAACGAGCTTGAAGTCATCCTCAACCATGGCAAACCCTGTAAGATTTATGATTTACGATTTTTGATTTATGATTTGGAATACGCCATCGCACCAAAGTGAATCAAAAATCATAAATCATCAATCATAAATTACTTCGTGAGCCTCTCTGCAAGCCAGCTCTCGTAGCCGTCCAAGCTCTTCCACTTGACCGCACACTCCACTTGCTTGGCGCCATCCTCGACCTTCGTGAAGCCGTCATCGGTGATGCGAATCGGCAGTTGCTGCATCTGCACCAGGTCCTGGTTGATCGCCAGATAGACCGCGACCGTGTCGAACAGGGTCGTGCTGCTGCTGTTGAGTTTCTCGTCCGTCAGGCGGTCGAAATCGGCTTCCTTGAGATCCTTGCGGTCTCGCAGACCGTTCCTGAACCACGTGCGGTAGTTCTCCAGCAGAGTGCTGGTAACGATGCTCTTGCGTTTGAGCACCTTCTGATACTCCGTGCCGTCGAGGACCACCCGGCCGCAGGTATCGAGCGGCGTGATCGTCATGGGCCACGGGGCCGAAAAGACCCTCTTCGCGGCTTCGACGTCCGCCTTGACGTTGTACTCCGCATCGGGCTTGTCCTTGCCGTAACCCACGTAGACGCTGCCGTGCATGCCGACGAAGTCCGCCTTCTCGGCGATGCGCGGCTCCCGTTTGAGGGCCTCGGCGACATTGGGCAGCGGCCCTACGGCGATCAGCGTCACGCGGGTGGACGAGTTCATGATCGTGTCGATGATGGCCTGCACGCCGTCTTTGCAAATTCTGCCCGGATAGGAGGACAGATTGTAGTCGGCCGCCCAGGCCGTCTGGCGATGCGAACGGTCGTGCTGCTTGATCCCGACGCCGACGGCGATACTCGTCCGTCCGACCTTGTCCAGGAACTTCGCCACGACCTTCGCCTTGGCCTCGGTGTTGCCCACCGCCGTCGTAATCAGCTTGCAGTCGAGCTCCGGCGACTGCAACATCAGCGAGATCGCCCACGTATCGTCGATATCGTCGCAAATGTCCGTGTCCAAAATGACCGGCTTGGGGGCCGCCGAACTGTAAGCGGGCCGAGACGCGGCGGGCAGGATCGTTATCAGCAGGATGAGAAAAAGACTGGCCCAAAGAAATCGTCTGGTCATAGCTGGCCTCCAACAATTTATGATTTACGATTCAAGATTTATGATTTATTATTGGGATTCGCTGCCAAATAGTAAATCGTAAATAGTAAATCGTCAATATGAACGTGATTCCTGCCATTGACCTGCGAGCCGGCAAGGTCGTCCGGCTCATCCAGGGCCAGTACGACCGCCAGATCACCTATGGGGACGACCCGGCCGAGCAGGCCAAGCAGTTTCACGCCGACGGGGCCCAGTGGCTCCACGTCGTGGACCTCGACGGCGCCAAGGCGGGCAAACCCGTCAACACCGAGACCATCGCCGCCATTGCCGCCCTGAACCTGCTCAGGATTGAGGTCGGCGGCGGGATTCGGGACGAGGCTTCGATCCGGCAACTGCTCGATATGGGTGTGACGCGGGTCATCATCGGCACCAAGGCGGTCAGTGATTTCGAGTGGTTCCGCTTGATGGCCGAGAAGTTCAAGGGGCAGATCGTGCTCGGCCTCGACGCCCGCGACTCGATGGTGGCCACGCACGGATGGCTCCAGGACAGCAAACAGACGGTGCTCGAATTCGCCGCCCAAGCTGATAAGCTGCCTTTGGCGGCGATCATCTACACCGATATCGCCAAGGACGGCATGCTCAGCGGCCCGAACATCGAAAGAACGAAGTCGCTGGTCGAGGCCGTCCGCACGCCCGTGATTGCCTCGGGCGGCGTCAGGGAGGTGGATGACATCCGGCGTCTGGCGCCCATCGGCGTCGCCGGCGTGATCGTCGGCCGCAGCCTCTATGAAGGCACCCTCACCCTGCCCGACGCCATCGCCGCCGCAAAGTAGCAGCAGCCATCATCACTACTTCGCCAGCTTGGCCAGGGCTTCCTCCACGTCCATTTCCTACAAGACGCCCTCGCCGCCGCAGAGCGGGCGGCAGCACTGCCTGCACCCAGCACCCTCGGAGAGTTGGATACCGCCCGCTTCGAGTTCGCCGGCACATCGACTATTTCGAGTCCTTCACACCCATGCCCGCCGGCAGGAAGTTTTCCAGCACCCACAGCTCGCTCTTGTCCCCCTCATTGACGCTGAACGCAAAGCGGCGGTTGTCCGGGTGAAGCATGAAGGAGCAGGGCTCCATTTTGGGAACGGAGAGGTCCAGCTTCAGCGGCGTGCCGCCCTGCGCCGGAACCCGCCAGATTTCACTGCTCGCGGTACCGGTTGCCCGGGCGATGATGTAACGGCCGTCCCTCGTCCACCTCAGCTCGTAGTCCTGCGCCAAACCGCGAAATAGCTCCCGTGGCTCCCCTCCGCTGAGGGACACGGTCTTTACAGCGCCTTTCACCTGGAACACCACTTCCCGGCCGTCCGGCGAGAGGTCGTAGTACCATATCCTTCCTTTGGTATCTTTGACAACTTCCGACTCCTCACCGGTGTCGAGGTCGCGTTTCCTGATGCTTGGTCCGTCCGCCCCCTCCGCCCTCCTCACGCATACCAGGGTCTTCCCATCCGGGCAGAGAAGGGGGGCCCAGAGTTGTTCACCTACCAACTTATTGATCGCGCTTGTTTCAGTGTCAATTCGGAAGACTCCACCTTCCGTGCCCGTCAGCCCGAGCACGATGACGGAACGGCCGTCCGGCGCCCAGGAGATGTGGCTAACGCTACGAAGACGCGGCGACAGAAAGCGCTCTTCCCCGGTTGCGGTGGACCGGATCGTGAGGATGTTGTTTCCGGGACCCTTACCCCAACGTGAAATGTAGGCCAAGTTCCTGCCGTCAAGTGACCATGTTAGCTGTGACGGTGCGCCGGTATACCGCGTCGTGACCGGCGCGGGTGGCACGAGTACCTTACCGGTTTCAAGGTCGACCGCACCGGTGTAGAGGCCACCTAAACGGGTAACAGTCTTGTAATAAAGGGAGCCGTCGGGTGCAAAGCCAATGACCTCTGAATCCCAGCCGAGGTCCCTTTTCAGCAGTTTTGGTTCTCCTTGCTGCTTTCCCCCGGTGATGTGGACGGACCAGAGGTCCCACATCCCCGAGCGGTCGCTGAGGAAGAGAAGGCTTCTCCCGTCCGGGGTCCATCCCAGCAGTTGATCCTCCGCGGGATGCCCGGCAACAACCACCTCATTCCGCCCATCGGCGGTCATCAGGAAGACGTCGCCCTGGGGTGGGCTGCCCTCACGCACGAAACTGAACGCGACAAATCGCCCATCGGGCGAGAAACGGGCCCTTTCAAGCAAGTGCCAGCCCGAAGTAAGACTCCTCAGGACTCGCATCGAGCCGTCCGCTGTCGAGATCAGTGCTAGTTCAACAACCCACTTGGGACGCTTGTCAAAGTCACGGAGGCGAAGTGCAAGGATGGACCCTGCGTCAGGCGACCAGTCCAAGGGTGCGACGTGATGATCGTCTTTCTCATTACAACTGTAAAGTGTGCGAAGGCCCGAACCATCCAGATTTCTAATGCGCAGTTGATGGCCCCAGGTCGTATCGTATGCGATTTGTTTTCCGTCGCGTGAGAACGCTTGGCTCTCGTAGGACTTGTCAGCCTGGGTCCATGGCCCCCTATTCGTGATTCGCGTCCTCTGTCCGCTGGCAACTTCGACCTGGACCACGTCACCCGTGTCCCAGTCCATCTTGCTGCTGATGTACTTGCCATCCGCGGTCAAGACCCCACCGACGCCGGAGGCGTCTGTGAGAACCCGGCGTGCGACGAGTCCCCCGCCGAGAGAGGCCGTTTCGGTTGCAGACACACCGGTCACCTGCGGCGCGACAGGCGTATTCCTGTCCGGCGCTAAGCCCGTCTTTTCCTCCGGCCGGGACGCGGGCTTGCCGCCTTCCGGTTTGTTCTGTGCCTCGGTCAAGGTGATCAGCCCCAGAAAGGCCAGGAGCACCATGGCCAGCAACGGTCTACATGTGGTTCCCTTGAATTTGGCAATCATTTGGATTCTCCTTTCGATATGAGAGGGGTTTTCTAAGATCCCGGCCAGAGAGGGCAGATACTGGGGCCGGGAGAAACGTTCAAGAAGATTGACAATGGTCTGGCCATAGAGGCGAGACTCGTCTGTTCCGGAGGCCGAGAGAGCCAGGGCGTCGGCGGCCATCTCCTGGTCGGCCCGCATCCGGCGAAACGCAAACCAGATCAGCGGGTTGAACCAGTGGAGCACCTGCAGCAGGCAGACCAGCCACGCCAGATAAATGTCCCGCCGCCTGAGATGGGCCAGCTCATGAAGGAACACGTAGTGCAGTTCATCGAGGCCAATGGTTTCGATCAGGCCCTGCGGCAGTAGAATTCGCGGCCGAATGACGCCGAAAAGGGCCGGCGTTCGGACCCTGTCGGTAACGACCACACCTACCAGGGTTCGGACCCGCATCTGCATCTTGCCGTCCTCCAGCAGGTCCAGGACCTGTTGGTCCGTCACCGGCCGCTCGGACGCGACGGCCCGCCAGAGTGCAAAGGCCCGGACGAGGATGTATCCGGCCAAGGCTACGCCCCCAGCCAGCCACACCCAAGCCAGCACACGGGCGACAAACAAGGCAAGTCGATGGTCTTGGCCGCTCGCTTGCGAAGGTTGTTCGTTGGACGAGGCGGGAGTCTTTGACGGCGGCTGCATTGCCGATGGCTCTGCGGCGGTCCCACCCTGCCCCGGCTGTGAGGTCCCCGCCTGGCTGGCAGCGGATGTGCGAGCTGCGTCGCTCCCTGGGACTACGGCATCGGGTCTGGCGCGTGTTTCATCCGAAGACGCGACGGCAAAGCCCGATGTTGCATCGTACGATGAGAATGAGCGGGGGATCAGACCGTAGATGCTGATGCGGCTTTGCGGCGCCCACGGTAGGGCCAGACGTAGTAGTAGAACGAGCCACAGGCAGTAGTGCCACCTCGCCGGGAGCCTCTCCCGCAGAATCCCCTTGATCAGCATAATGAGGCAAACCAGGAGGCTGCCCTGAAGGGTGGCCTTCAGCAGCCACTGCAAGAATGTGGCCAGATTCGCTTCAAAAATCCCCATGATCTCCCCTTTCGTTGTGCCGAGTGTCACTCGGGTTTGCGATGCCTCGCGTCCACGTCTTTCCCATCCAGGATTTCCTTGAGACGAGCGATCTGTTCGGCGGACAAACGCTGCTCCTCGACAAGAGCCGCGAGCATCGGCTCAATCGCGCTGACCCGGAGCCTTCTCAGCAAGGATCGGGTCTCGGCCTTGACGCACTCGGCCTCGGCAACGACCGGGTAATAATGGTGTTGCCGCCCTTCCTTTTCGAACGCCACCGCCTTCTTCTGGACGAGCCGGTTGATGAGGGTTCGGATCGTCTCCCGCTGCCATCGCGTCTGTTTGGACAAGGTCTCCACGATCTCGTTGGCCGTCAAAGGAGAATTCTCCCAGAGAACCTTCATGACTTCCCACTCGGCCTCCGAAATCTTCGGTGTTCTTTTCATGACTGGCTCCTTTAACTGTTACACCTGTAACACTTATTGATGTTACAACCGTAACAGATTAAGTCAAGCGCAACTTCGGAATTTCTTTGAATTTTTCTTGGCCGGCCCAATGTGCCGGTGGGATTGGCTATTGTCGGGTCACTCGGCTCCCCGGGGCAAGGCCGACGGCCCATAGCAATCAGCGGGACCGATGACGGCCGGCTCGATGTGTCTTTCGAACAGGAATTGGCGAACATCGGTACAAAGGTGACATTTATCCCCGTATGCGGGCAACTCCTCGTAGCCAAGAGCCTTGGCCTTCTCGAGCAGGCCGCAAGGCCCCCTCTCGCAAAGAGTGCCGATAAGCTCGATTTGTGCCGGATGGAATGCCCTCCAAATCTCCTCCAGAGGCGTCTGATGGATATTGCCCAGGACAATGCCGCTGCACGTGCCGCTAAAGACGTTGCCATAAGGGTCGACGTGGACGCCCTTGGCGCCGAGAAAGGCGGCCATGCAGTTCACGTGGCCAAAGGCCGCAGCCGGCTTTGATGCAAGCAGCCCCGCCAAGTGCCCCGCCGCCCGGCCGTTGAAACGAAACGGATAGTCGCGATAGGTCTGGACGTACATCCTGTCACGTAGCGAGGGCGTCTCGCCCTTGTCCGTGGCGAGGCCATCCTGGCCTTGCACACCTGCACAGGACGAGCCCTCCGCTGCATTCCAACCATCAGCCGTTGCCTCGCGTGGAGAAGACGAGGGCGGGACGCCCTCGCCACGAAGATATTCCTCCCAACGAACTAAGACGCGGTCCGAGCCGAGCTTCTCTTTCGCCACAGCGGCCAGCCGACGGGCCGGCTCGATATCGACGTACTCCTGGTGGAACGGATCGATGCTGATTTTGAGCCGCTGGACGCCAAGCCCAACAAGCGTTTCCAGCCGCTCGGCGATGAGCCGGCCATCCGTCGCCCAAAAGCCGTTGGTCTCCACGAGATCGACGGGGCCGAGATTCTGCGCTGTGCCTTCTCGAAGGATCTCAACGAGGTGGTCCCAATAGAGGAAAGGCTCCCCGCCGGTCAGGTGAATCTTGGCCTCATCGCCTGCCAGAATCTTGAGGGATCGCCAGGCGGCCATGCAGGTCTCGACAGGCATCAGCCCGCCCTTGCGGGGTGAGCAATGATAATAACAGAACTCGCACGCCGCATTGCACTGGTACGAGAGCATCAGCCCCGCCGACCGCCAAAGCTTGAACTTCGGCTCGTCGCGAGCCAAGCCGCGATTGTAGCTGTTCTCTGAAAGGTCAAGCATGACTGTTCCCACTTGTCAGTTCGCAGTTCTCAGTCTGCTAACAACTGTCAACTGACAACTGACTTCTTCTTCAGGTACACTTGCAGGACTGTGATATCGGCGGGGGTAATGCCGCCGATGCGGGAAGCATGGCCGAGCGTGGCCGGCTGGAAGGCGGTCAACTTCTCCTTGGCTTCCGCCCGCAGGTGCTCAATCGCTGCGTAATCCAGGCCCACCGGGATTCTCTTGCAGTCAAGGCTTCGCTGCAGGGCGACGAGTCGCTCCTGCTTGGCTAAGTAGCCTTCGTACTTCGCATCGACCACAATCGCCTCCAGCACGTCTCGCGCATACCGAGCCGACTCGACCTCGGGCAGATCCGGCAATCTCTCGTCCATGTGGCTGTCAGGCTGGCGCAACAGGTCCCACAGGCTCGTGCCCTCGGAGCGAGTGGTTTGCAGATGCCGCTTGAGAGTCTCAATGGCACTGAGCTTGTTCTGAAACCTGGCCCAACGACTCTCTTCGACAAGGCCGACCGAGCGGCCGGTCGGCGTCAATCTACGATCCGCGTTGTCCGAGCGCAGGGCCAATCGGTACTCCGCACGCGACGTGAACATCCGGTACGGCTCATCGATGTTCTTGGTAAGCAGATCGTCGATCAGAACGCCGATGTACGCCTGATCGCGGCCCAGGACCAGCGGCTCTTTGCCTTGGAGCTTTCGGGCGGCGTTGATCCCGGCGATGATTCCCTGTCCGGCGGCCTCTTCGTAACCGCTGGTGCCATTGATCTGCCCGGCCAGGAAGAGGCCCGCGATTTTCTTGGTCTCCAGGCTCGGCAGCAGTTGCACCGGCGGACAGTAGTCGTATTCGATCGCGTAGGCGTAGTGGACGATGCGGGCGTTTTCCGTGCCCGCCATGAGCTTGAGCATCTGCTCCTGCACGTCCCGGGGCAGCGAGGTGCTGATGCCGTTGCAGTAAATCGTCGTGCGGGCCTCATCCTCCGGCTCCAGGAAGACCTGGTGCCGGTCCTTGTCGGCGAAGCGAACGATCTTGGTCTCGATGCTGGGGCAATACCGCGGGCCGACCGACTTGATCTGGCCCGTGTACAGCGGCGCGCGATGGAGGTTGTCGCGGATGAGCTGGTGGATTCGCTCGTTGGTGTACGTGATCCAGCACGGGGTCTGCGGGCGGTCGATCCGGTCGGTCAGGAAGGAGAATGGCGACGGCTCCGGATCGCCGTGCTGAATCTCCAGCTTGTCGAGATCGACCGTCTTGGCGTCCAGCCGGACCGGCGTGCCCGTCTTGAGCCGGCGCAGCTCAAGGCCGATTCGCTCGAGGCTTTGCGACAGCTCATGAGCCGCCGGCTCGCCCAGCCGCCCGCCCGGGAACTGCTCGGCGCCGATGTGCATCAGGCCGCGCAGGAACGTCCCCGTCGTCACGATCACCGTCGGGGCCGAGAGCATCAGGCCGTTATTGCAGCGGATGCCGCACACCTGCCGACCCTGCGTCAGGACGTCCGAGGCCATCGCCTCGATAATCGTAAGGTTGGGCGTTTCTTCGAGCCGGGCCTGCATGAAGTCCTGGTACTTGTACTTGTCGGCCTGGGCCCGCGGCGATTGCACCGCCGGACCTTTCGAGCGATTGAGCAGGCGAAACTGGATGCCGGTGGCGTCCGTCGCCAGACCCATCAGCCCGCCGAGGGCATCGACCTCCCGGGCCATCTGCCCCTTGGCCAGTCCGCCAATGGCTGGGTTGCAGCTCATCTTGGCGATCGTGGCCTTGCTCAGGGTGATCAGACAGGTCCGTGCGCCGATCCGCGCCGCCGCGTGAGCGGCCTCGATCCCCGCGTGGCCCGCCCCGATGACGATGCAGTCAAAATCGCGTGTTGCCATATCAATGCGAATCGCTACGCCGTTTCACGGCTGATGTCTGGATGAAACCAAGCCACGCGTCTTGGGTGCCATGCTTACGCTGGCGTAAGCATGTTGGGCCCGTCGGATGGAACATGTCCACGCAAGCGTAGACATGGCACCCACACCGGCTCCCGTTTGTTTCTTAGGAGCCCGGCGCGGCATTCGATGGAACCAAGGCCACGGCCGAGGCGATGGCGAAATTGGCGGTGTGCGTGATGCTGAGACTGATGCGCGAGATTCTCATCCGGTCAGCAATCTCTTTCACCTCGCCCGACAGCGTCACCTCGGGCTGGCCGGCGGCGTTGTTCGTCACTTCGATGTCCGTCCAGGCGATCTTGCCCCGCCAGCCGGTGCCCACAAGCTTCAGAACCGCCTCCTTGGCGGCGAAGCGCCCGGCGTATTTCTCGACGGCGTTCCTGTGCCGGCCGGCGTAAGCCTGCTCGGCGGCCGTGAACACGCGGTCGACGAACCGCGGCCCGTGCCGCTCGATCATCTGCTCGATGCGGGGAAAATCCACCAGGTCGATGCCGTGTGCGAGGATCTCCATGATCGGTTAGGGATTAGGGATGACGGGTGGTTGAGGAAGGAGTCCGGACTTGCTCGTCAATCGTCAATGACCCTGCCTCCTTTCCCTGCGCCTGCCGGTAGAACCGCCCCATACAATAAGCGACAAATTTACTCGTATTTGCCAGGTCCACCTGCCGCCGGATCTCGGCATCCAGCTCTGCGATAGTCTCGCGCCAGCGGCCGTCGGCGATATCCTTCTTCACCTCTTCCTGCACGTCGCTCAATGGCCGGTAGCTCCGCGGCCGCTTTTCTTCCACTTTCATGATGAAGAAATGCCCGGGCACCTCGATCGGGCCGGCGACCTGTCCCCGCTCCATGCCCTGCGCCGCTTTGGCCAAGACGTCATACGGTGCGGCCAAGGCGTTCGGGTCTCTCGGCCGCCAGAGACCGCCTTGCTCCCTCCAGAGCCCCTGCGAGTACTTCTTCGACAGCTCCGCGAAATCCTCGCCGGCATCGACCCTCTTGCGCAGGTCTTCGGCCTTCTGACGCGGGTCCTCATTCGGGTGCTCGGCCCTCACTTTGTCGGCGTCGATATCGATAAGGCGAAGCTGCAACAGGCCCTCTTGCACGAACTGCTTATCCTTCCTCTCATTGTACCGCTCGAGCATCTCGCGGTACGTGATCGGCCGGTTGCGCGTGTACTTCGACTCGACCAGATACTTGGCCAGGATCTCTTTCTTCTTCCACTGCAGATAGCTGACCCGGTTCATTCCCGCCTTTTGCAGGGCCTCGTCGGCCTCGGCGCCATTGCCGCCATGGTCTTCCAGGATGAACCGCCGCAGTTCCCGATCGGCAAATTCGTTCAGCTTCTCATCGACCTTGTTGCCGAGATCCCGCTCGGCCCGCTTGGAGAGCACGATGCTGGAGATGCGGCTGTTGAGTTTCTGCTGCACGAAGGGCCACTCCTCTTCCATGAATTGCCGCAGCGACTTCTCCTTGGCGGCCGTTTCGAGCCTCTCTTTCAGCGACGGCGGCGCCGCACTCTCCTCGGGCAAGAACGCCAGGACATCTTCCCAGGTAATCGTCTCGCCGCTGACGATGAGATGGTCCGGCCGATCCGGCTTTTGTGCCAGGGTCAGCCGCCTGACTTCCAGATCGGTCAGCGCCCCCTTCTTGCTCTTTTTCGTTTCACAGCCGACGATCGATATCACCGCCGCAACAAGGCAGACACCGGCCATCACCCCCCTGCCGGCCTGTCGGCACGTTGCGCGTCGCATCATCCTCGAACTCCAACGAGCCTGACTTAACAATTCACGTTTCACGTTTGACGAACTCCATTTCACACTCTGCTCGCCGAGTTACCCGCCAGGCCGATCTGGCCGGCCGCTTCGCGCATGCCGAGGATGGCGTCGCCGATCAGCTCGTTGACATCAACCCCAAGCAGGGCGGCCCCCTTCTCGATCACCTCGCGATTGACGCCGGCGGCGAACGACTTCTCTTTCCATTTCTTCTTGACCGACTTGGGCTCCATATCGAGGACACTCTTGCTGGGCCGAACTATCGCCGTGGCGGCGACTAAGCCGGTCAACTCATCTATCGCAAAGAGGGTTTTCTCCAAGTCGCTCTTCGGCTCGACCTCGGTGCAAATCCCCCAGCCGTGAGACAAGACCGCACGAATGTACTCTTCGGGCCAGCCGTGCTCACGCAGGATCTGTTCGCTCTTGTGGCAATGCTGCTCGGGGAACTGCTCATAGTCCAGGTCGTGGACCAGCCCGATGACGCCCCACTGCTCGACGTCCTGGCCTCGCTTGCGGGCGCAGTAGCGCATCACCGCCTCGACCGCCAGGGCGTGCCGGATCAGGGCCTCGCTCTTGTTATACTGCTGTAGCAGCGCCAGAGCCTCTTCGCGCGTCGGCAACCGTTCCGCCATCTTCCACACCTCGCAAGTACGATGGACGGTTATACCGCCCATGCGAATATCATGGATTTCCAACCCAATACGCACCGGTACTCTAACGCGAGGAATCTCGAAATGCAATCGCGATTGCTATCGGAGCGAAACCGACTTTGTCTGTTCGGACCGTTTCAGGCTGACCACAACCTCCTTGCCGCCGGCCGTGATTCGGTGCTGCCCGTAGAATGCGGGGACCTCGCACCGGCCCTGGGCATCGGCTTTCCCGCACCACGTCGTCCACCACTGCTTGAATACCAGGTCACGGTACGCCTCGGCGGCCGGCGTTGGCGACCAGTCCCGGCGGTACAGGGAGGAAACGCCAATCCAGTTCGCCCCTTCCCAAAATCCCCACAGCAGGATGCCCTTCACGGCCGGCTGGGCGAAACAGATGCGGTAGTAGTCCACCAGGGCCTTCGCTTTGGCCTGTTCCTCCTCGTCCGAGAGGCGCACCCCGCGCTGGCCGTAGTACTTGGACCGCTGGCCGGGGAAGTTGAACTCGGTGATGCAGATGGGCAGCTTGAACTCGGCCAGCCGGGCCAGCGCATTGTGCAGGGCGACCGGGTCGAACGAATCGCCGTGCAGATGACCCTGCACGCCGATGCCGCCGAAGGGCACGCCCTGATCCAGGAACTTGCGGATGTGGACGATGTAGTCGTCCAACCGTTTGCCGGTCAGAATATCATAGTCGTTCAGAAACAGCACGGCGTTGGGGTCTTCCCGCCGCACCCACGACGCCATGTCCCGCGTGATTCCCGGGCCCAGGCGATCCTCGTAGTAGTTCGCATGGAGCATCTCGTTGTTCAGGTCATACTCGGCGAACCGGCCCCGATACCGCTTCCCGATATCCAAGGCGCGTGCCTTGAGGGTCTCACGCAGCGTGGCGTCGTCCATGGCTTTCTGCCAGGGCTGAACACGGTCGGGGACCCCCCAGAAAATGTTGTGACCGCGCAGGGGGATGTTGTTCTGCCCGGTCCACTGGAGAATCGCGTCGACGACGGAGTAGTCCACCTGGCCTTGGCGGGGTTCCATGGCATGCCATTTCAGGGCGACCTCTGTCACGGCGGCGTTGAAATTCTCCAGGAAGACCTTCTGGTACTGGGCCGCCACCTCCGCGTTCGCCCGCGGGCCGAACATCTGGCTGGCAAGGGCGGCCCCGAACCAGAACTCGTGGCGCACTTGCTCCACGCGAACCTCGACGCCCGGCGCGGCCTCCACCACCAGCGTGCCCATGCGGACCTTGTGGACTTCCTGGTCCAAATCCGAACTCGCAGCGTGCAAAAGACCGCCGGGACAGCAACAGCAACCCAAAACCACTGGGAAAACCAGACCGCTGAGAACCCTGGGGCGAGAATTCATGGGGATTTGTCCTCCTGAAGAGTGGGCACTTCGTGACACGTTGTCTTTTCCGGTCCGTTCATGTGAGGAGTCTAATCCCGGATGGGCGCACCGTCAACCGGTGATGCGCCCAGCCATCCCCAAGGGGGTGTGGCCGACATACGGTGGCGGATTCCAGATCCATCGCGTCGCCCTGCCCCCGGAAATTGGCTTTGTTTTGCTGAGACCCTGCCAGCCAGCGTCCTTTTCGTTTGGTGCAGGGCAAATTGGCTTTGTTTCGCACAATTGGTTACGCACGATGACGCTGGGCGCTCACGACGAAACCCTTCAAAGCTGTGGTCTCTTATCTGTGATCCTCTATTCTGTTGCCCTGTTATTATACAGGTGCATCAATTCCTCGTCAAGTGGAATCTTAACCATGCTGACTGGCATGGGTCAACCCCGGGTGACGGATGAGAGCCGCTTTGCAGGGCGAGCGGGGCTACCCGTCCCTGCTCGCCAGCAAGACATCGGCAGGGATCGCCACCGAATTCCAGCCACACCCCCCCAAGGCCTTCGGCCTTGAGGTTGCCACCCGGACACTCGCATGGGACGCCTCAGGCTCAACAACTGCCAACCGGCAGCCGACCACCAACATCTGTCCTACTTGTAAGTGCGGCCAACGTACTCGACGATGGCTTTCTTCACTTCGAGTGGCTCGATCTCGCCGAGATGACGGTAGAGGACTTCGCCACCGGGCTTGACGATGAGCGTGTAGGGGATCGCCCCCTCCCATTTTGCGTCTACCACGTTGATCAGGGCCTGGACATCCGTGTCGCTGTAGACGCGATTCGGATAGGACGCCTGGTTCTTTTCGAGAAAGGCCGGCACGTTGCCCTTGGTATCGGCACCATCCACGCTGATGCCGACCATCTCGAAATCCCGGCCGCGATACATGCGGTAGATCTCGACGAGATCCGGGAACTCCGCCCGGCACGGCGGACACCATGAGGCCCAGATGTTGATTAGGCGCAGCTTCTTGCCGTCGTTCCGGAGGAGCTTCTTGACGCCTTCGAGATCGGTGGTACCCAACGCGGCCGGCTCCTTGGCCCATGTCGCAAGGGCCTGCTTCACCGAGTCGCGCTTGTCCGCCCACTTGATCGAGCAGCCGACGGTCTTGGTCGTCGGCACGGGCACCGACTTGCCGGCCAGCAGCGTCTCGATGGCATTGTGGGCATCCTGTGACGTGACCTTGTCAGGCTGCTTCTCATTGTCGTCCACCCGGCCCGCATAGCGCAGCTTCCGCTCGGTGTCGAAGACAAACACGTGCGGCGTCGAAACCGGGCCATACGCCTTGGAGACTTCCTGCTTCTCGCCATCGTAGAGGTAAGGGAAGTTGTACTCCTTGTCCTTCGCCCGAATCTTCATCTCATCCAAGGAATCGCTCAAATCGGTATAGCCCAGTTCATCGAGCCGGACGGCCTTTGGGTCGTTCGGTGAGATGGCCACCAGGGCGACCCCCTTGTCCTTGTAGTCGGCCGCCAGCTTCTTGATCCGCTCCTCATACGCCTGGGCCGTCGGGCAATGATTGCAGGTGAAGACGATGACCAGCACCTTCGCCTTGTCGTACTCGGCCAGTTGGTGCATCTTACCATCCACGCCGGGCAGGACGAAGTTGGGCGCCTTGGCCCCAATTTCCAGTGTCTTGATCTCCGGGGCCGCCGCGGCGGCGGCAGTGACGAATAGGCCGGCAGTGACAGCAATGACGGTTCCGAGACTCAGTCTGGACATGATTCTCTCCTACCAAACAGGTGCTCATTCGGCTCACGACGAACTCCATACGGCCTTGTCGTCATATCAGTTTACCCATTCTTCCGCCTCGCCGCCAGCCCTACCATCTTCAGGCCCCCCTCTTGGTACCCGCCTCCTGTTCCCGACCTCGCAAATGAACTTGCATTAGCATGAGTTCCGTGCTATCATGTTGGTATGATCCGCTCGTTCAAGAGTGCCGGGACCGAAGAAGTGTTCAACGGCAAGAACACTCCGCAGGCTCGACGCACGTGCCCGCAGAGTTTGTGGCGTGTGACGGGGCGAAAGCTCGATCAACTCGATTCTGTCGGGTCGTTGGAAGAGTTGCGAATACCCCCCGGCAACCAGTTGGAAGCTCTAAAGGGCGAGCGGAAGGGCCAGTACAGTATTCGCATCAATGACCAGTACCGTGTCTGTTTCACCTGGTTTGAGGGCGAACCGGACGAGGTTGAAATCGTAGACTATCATTGAACGAGGCTGGGCATCCAGCGGGAAGTTGAAATGATTCGCATACCCACAGATCGAGCTCCCACGCATCCGGGAGAGATGCTCTTGGAGGAGTTTCTTAAGCCCATGGGACTGACACAACGGCAGGTGGCTCAGGCCATTCATGTCCCTTACCAGAGGATCAACGAGCTTGTCAACGGCCGTCGCGGGATGACGCCGAGCACCGCCGTGCGGCTGGAGAAGTTCTTCGGGATGTCCTCCAGTTTCTGGATGGACCTTCAATTGCGCTGGGACCTGTACCACGCCCATGAGCAGGATCAGAGGGAATTAGAATCGATTGAACCGTACTCCACGGCAACATCGCGCCGAGGCTGACCTTGCTGCTTGTGTCTCAGTCTTGCCGCCAACCGGTGGCCTCGATTCGGGCGAATTCCGCCTGAATGTCATCGCCTTCGTAGAATGACAGCCAGCCTCGGAAGCGGTGCCTCTGGCCCGGCTCCAGGTCGGGAAACTTGGGGTCGGAATGGAAGCACGGGCACTGTTCGTTGCCCCAGGGCCGCTGGCAACCCTCCCAAGCCGTGATGATCCAGTGTTTGCCGTCCTCCGAGCGGCAGGCAACGTAGGGATTCGTGAAGACCTTGTTCTTGTTCGTCTGCTCGGCAAAACCCGCCGCCATCTTCGTCATCACGCACATCTGTACCCGCAAGTCCGTCAATCGCTGGTCGGTGCCGTTCCGGAGCCACATCTCCATCCGCACGGCCTCCTTGCTCGGCACAGCTTTGACGCCGAACGCGATGCCATTGGGCAGGGTTCGCTCGATATCGAGACTCCCGTCCGCACGCCGATTCCACTCCAGCTTGGGCAGTTCGATACCCTGCTTCGTCCAGATCGTGTCGATGTGTGTGTGCGCAAGGTACGTCAGCCCCAGGTTCGACCAGATCGCCTCCGGCACATCCACCACCACGTAACTGTTCGGGTCCCAGGGCGCAAACACGCTGAATTTCGCCTCCCGCTGTGGGTCAACGGCCCCCTCCAGGAACCCAATCCGAGGATGCCGTCCGCCCGGATAGGGCAGCACCAGCAGCGACGCATCCTTGTCCCGCGCCGGCCGGTTGCCAGGCACGATGCCGCTCTCCTTCTGCACCGCGAGAATAGTCTTCGCATCCAGTCCCGTCGCCGTGCGAATCTCGTCGGTCGTGAAGCGATGATACCAAACCATGTTCTGGAGCCAGTACTTCAGCTCATCATCGCTCGGAGGGCGTCGAGGCCCGCTATCGTCGGCATTCAACGCAGCCGAGCATTCACAATCCACGCCAGCAAGGAAGGCTGCCAGAAGACCAGCCAACAGGCAACACCTTATCCCCCCGTATGATGTTTCGACGACTCTTGATATCATCTTCTTCACTCCATAAGGACACCTTGCAGACAACGGATTGTAACTCTCCGCACAAGATCGACATCTTTGTCGGCGCAGTTCGTCCACAAGAGCTCTTAATCGGCCCGATACGGAATTTGAGAGGATATCACACGGACATTCTCGTACCCTTTCTCTCGCAACATGATCTCGCTGGCCAACCTGACCTCTTCCTGTTGTGCCATTGGGCCAATCCAGACTTCCGTTATTGGCAGGAGTTCACGAGACATGCCCTCTTCCGCCTTGAGTTTGCGCTGCTTCACTTGGGCTTCCGTTTCCCGTTGTACGTCTTCCTGCAGGTCCCCTTTGGATTCTCCGCCTGGGATGAAGAATTTCACATAGCAGACGCGCTTTCCACGCTTCAGACAATAGCGAGAATAAATCGGAGGATCGTCTGCATGGATAGAACGTAATATAGCAGGGTCAGGAGCTACGAGCATGGCCTTGACGTAGTCGTTCCGCTTCCACGTGTCATGAGATACAGCAAGCATTCTCACCTCATGTTCATTCTGGTAGCGAGCGTTCTTACATTTCACCTGGGCCGCAAAGAGCAGGTCGGACACAACATAGCGAGAATCTCTATTACGGAGCCTGCCCCAGTCAGGGATCGCAGATTTCTCACATACCCACTTTCTCATCTCCTCCTCTGCATAGACGCATTCATATAAGGTGAAAGGACTCCTATCCATCCTGCGTGAATCAAAGGCGATACAGACGCTTCCATACTCGCGATACTGCGAAGGGAACTCTCTCTCTTTGCAGAAGGAGGCAATATAGTAGCTGTCGTTCTCGGGACGATCCTCCAGGCACAATCTCAGCGTCTCTTTCACATCCTCGTTTACCAGCCTCTCGTCAGTAAGAAGGTGTTTCGCACAATCCTTCAAGAAGGCTTTGCATTCGACCGTGTCCTTGACATCAGCCGCATTGGTTAGCCATAGTTCATTGCTGGTCACAATTCCCCGAAAGCCCTCTGCCGAAGTATAATGATAGATGGTCTCCGGTATAGGATCTTCAAACTTCTTCCTAAGGTCACGCAACTGTCTCACCTCGTCCTCGTAGGACATAGCCGATCTCCTGGCAATCGGTGGCTGCATAGGCCCAGCTTACCCTGCTCTTGGCTCTGCAATGACACACAGGGTTGTCATTCTACACTACTCATCCTGAATTGCCTGCAAGAATCTTTCGCAAGAGAACGATCAGCGTTCGCGGCTCAAAGTAGCTGGGTGCCAATCGCAAGTTGATGGTTTTGGGGTCGGGGATGCGGACGCTGCCGCGGACGTTGGCGAAGAGAGTCTTCACCGTTGTGGCGAGGGCATCTTGCCCTTGTCCCTTTCCGTTGAGCGAGGAAGACAAGGGCGGGACGCCCTCGCCACGTGACTTGAAGGAAAAGACCAAGTCGTTGCCTGAAGCAACGATGCTGCGAATGTCCCATTTCGAGGCGGCGATGCGGAGTTCGCCGATATCTAAGAGCAATTTGACCTCGTCGGGCAGCGGGCCGTAGACGTCGGCCAGTTCCGCTTGGATTTGCTGGAGGTCCGCGGGCGTGCGGGCGACCGCGATCTTGCGATAGGCGTCCATGCGGTGGCGGTCGATGGGGATGTAATTCTTCGGGATGTAGGTGGGCGAGCCGAGGTCGATCATGGTCGTCGGCAGACGCTCGACCTTCTCGTGCTTCATCTCGTGCACGGCGTCAGCCAGCATGTCGCAGTACATCTGGTAGCCGACCATCTGGATGTGGCCGGACTGCTCGGGGCCGAGGATGTTGCCCGCGCCACGGATTTCCAGGTCGCGCAGAGCGATGCGAAAGCCCGCGCCGAGGTGCGAATACTCTTCGATGGCCTTGAGGCGTTTGGCGGCGATGGGCGAGATCGGTCGCGTGTTCGGCAGGAGCATGTAGGCGTAGGCCCGGTGCTTGTACCGCCCCACCCGGCCGCGAAGCTGGTGCATTTCGGCCAGGCCGAAACGGTCAGCGTCGTTGATGAAGATCGTGTTGGCATTCGGAATATCGAGGCCCGACTCGATAATTGTCGTGCACACCAGCACGTCGATGGCGCCAAGCACGAAGTTGACCATCGCATCCTCCAGCTCGCGTTTGCTCATCTGGCCATGGGCGATGCCGATCCGGGCGTCCTTGGCCAATTGCTGGATTTCCCACGCCTTCTTCTCGATGGATTGGACTCGGTTGTGCAGGAAAAAGACCTGGCCCTGCCGATTCAGCTCGCGGTAAATCGCCTTGCGGATCAACTCCGGATTGTAGGTCGTGACGCTGGTGACGATGCTGCGCCGGTCCAGCGGCGCGGTCGCTAAGGAGCTGATGTCACGGAGGCCCAGCATGGCCATGTGGAGCGTGCGCGGGATCGGCGTGGCGGTCATCGTGAGGATGTCCACGTTGACCCGCATGCGCTTAAGTCGCTCCTTGTGCTCGACCCCGAACCGCTGCTCTTCGTCGATAATCAGCAGGCCCAGGTCCTTGAAGGCCACGTCGCCACTGAGCAGTCGGTGCGTGCCGATCAGGACATCGACACGACCCTCGCGGGTCCGCTTGAGGACATCCTTGGCCTGCCGGCCCGTCCTGAAGCGATTGAGGACCTCGACCGTCACGGGGAAGTCAGCGAACCGCTCCGTGAAAGTCCGCTCGTGCTGAACGGAGAGCACGGTCGTCGGCACGAGCACGGCAACCTGCTTGCCATTCTCGACGGCTTTGAACGCCGCCCGCATGGCCAGTTCGGTCTTGCCGTAGCCCACGTCGCCGCACAGGAGTCGGTCCATGGCGACAGGCTCCTGCATGTCGGCCTTGATCTCGCGAATGGCACCGATCTGGTCGGGCGTCTCCTGGTACGGGAAGGATTCCTCGAACTCCATCTGCCAATTCGAGTCCGCGCCGTAGGCGATGCCGCCGACGGCCTGCCGCTTCGCCTGGACTTCGAGCAATTCCGCCGCCAAGTCGCGGACGGACTCGGCGACCTTCTCCTTTTGTTTCTGCCAGCGCTTGGTGCCGACTTTGCTCAGCGTGGGCCGCTTGGGGCTGGTGCCGATGTACTTCTGCACCAGGGCGATATTCTGGACGGCGACCTGGATCTTGACGTTGTCGGCATATTCGATCGTGAGGTATTCCGCCTTGCCACCTTTCTCCGGCCCCCCTTCAACGTGATTTTTCGCGTGGGGGGACCCCTCCTCGATGGTCTCGGTGCCGAGGTATTTGCCGATGCCATAGGAGACGTGAACAACGTACTCCCCAGGCTGCAGGTCGGCCAGGGTATCCACCGGCGCGGTCGCGCGGGCCGGCCGCTCACGGCGCCGCAGGGCATACTGTCCGAAGAGCTCGTGGTGGCTAACGATGATGACGTTGAGCGACTCAACGACGAATCCCTGGTGGACGTAACCCAGCGGCAGTTGGAAGTTGCGAGGCAGATCGCCGGTGATCTCTCTCATGATCTCGGTCACCCGCTGGACCTCGGCCGGGCTTTCGCAATAGAGAAAGACCTTGCTGCCTTGCTTGGTTCGCTCGATCAACTCTTCCAAAGCCGCCTTATGTCCGGCCCACAGCGAGGTGGCCTTGCGCTCGAATTGCTGGATGCTCTTGACGTCGAGCTTCAGGAACTCCTCCGGCCGGCCCGCGGCAAATCGGCAGACGTGCAATTGCGTGTACCGGGCGGCGGAGTTGTAGATCTCCGCCCACGGGTAGAGCCGGCCCGCCTTCTCGATGCGGGCGAGAAAGACGTTGGCCACCTCCTCCACCTCCGCCGGCTCCTCGAAGACGACAATCGCATCTTCCGGCAGGATGTTCGTGAACAACTCCCGCTGCTCGATGACCGCCTCCGACGCGGCGGCCACGATGCTGATGCTCTCGATCTCGTGCGTGGACCGCTGCGTGTCGAGATTGATCTCGCGAATGCTCTCGACCGTGTCGCCGAAGAACTCGATACGCAGAGCCTGGGATTGCGGATTGCGGACTGTGGATTGCGGATTTGCCGTTGATGACGGCGCTTTCCGCATCTTCTCGCTGGCCAGTGGTGCGTAGATGTCGATGATGCCGCCGCGACGGGCGAACTGGCCCGGCAGATCGACCGCATCGACCCGCTCGAAGCTGTTGTTGACCAGCCACTCCACGACCACCTCCGGGTCGAGGTCGTCGCTACGTCGGAGCTCCAGGGAGCTTTCGCGCAGGGCCGACGGCTTGGGGACCGGCTGGCATAACGCCTGAACTGGGGCGGCAATCACAAGGTTCTCGTGTTTCCCGCCGTTCGGATCGGCTAGGAGCGATACGATGCGAAGCCGTTCGGACCGCGTCTCATCCGTCGCATCGGCCAGGTCTTCCTCACCCTCCCAGGCGGGCAGCAGCTCGACCCCGGCAACGCCGAACGTCTTCAAGTCGTCGAACGCCCGATCCGCATCGTCGATATGAGGGCAGACGTGCAGGACCGGGCGATGGAGCGTCCTGGAGATGTGAGCGGTCAGCAAGCGCGCAAAGGATCCCCACGTTCCCTCGACGAGCACCGGCCCCTTCACGGCCTGGCTCAGTCGGGCAACGACCTGCGAGACCACCATGTCCGGCGTCAGATCCATATAACGGCTTTGCCGGCCGTACTATACCAAATGTGGATGCTGCATGCGAGCAGGAGAGCCTTTCTCGCCGGCATTAGCGGTTCTCCACGGGATCGCCCCCCGTCAGCGATTTCAGGAGGCGATAGAGGAATTCGACACCCTGGTCAAACGCCTCCACGGGGAGCCGCTCGTCGGTGCCGTGGGCGTTGCCGAGATCGAGTTCTCCGAAGGTGCCCGAGGCCCCGAAGGTTGGGATTCCCGCCCGGCGCAGGCGGGCGGAGTCACTCGCCCAAGGGTCCATGACCGGCAGTACCGGGATCTCGGGCCACATCTCGTGACTGAGCTTCTCCATCGACCCCATCACTTCGGGCAGGAGCGGCGACACCGGGCTGGGCTGACCGGCGTACATCACGGTCAGCTTGATTCCCGGGTCGGCCAGGACCTCGACGAGGGTGCTGCGAACGAATTCCACCGTGTCGCCTGGGAACACCCGGCAGTTGATGACGGCACGAGCGAACTGCGGCAAGGCATTGTCGGCGTGGCCTGCCTCCAGGCGGGTGGCGACGCACGTCGTATGCAGGATCGCGTTGTGGAAGGTCGAGCCGGCGGCGAGACGCTGCGCGGCTTCGAGGTCGGGCGGGTCTTGGGCAACGGCCTTCATGTCGGCCGCGACCGCGCCCGTCTCGATCTGCGAGAGACGCTCGAAGTAGGCACGTGTCGCCCCGTTGAATCGGAAAGGAAACTGGTAGCTCGCCAGCCGGGTCAGACCCGCCGCCAGGCGGTAAATCGCATTGTCCTTGTCGGGCAGAGAGCTGTGGCCTCCGGGGTTGCTCGTCTCGGCCCGGAAGCTGACGTTGGCCTTCTCGCACGTCTGCACGGTCATTCGCAGGCGGCGGCCCTTCTCCATCTGGCCGCCCCCGCCGTCCAGGTTCAGGCAATAGGCAACGTCCATCAGATCGCGACGCACTGCGACGAGCCAGTAAACGCCATTGGCGTTTCCGGCCTCCTCGTCGGCCGTCAGGGCGACGAGGAGGTCACGGTCCGGGACGTACCCCTCGGCCCGCAGACGGATGAAGTTGACAACCAGCATGGCCACCTGGCATTTGTCGTCGAGGACCCCGCGTCCGTAGAAGAACCCCTCGCGCTCGGTCAGACGGAACGGATCGAGGCCGGCGGACCAGCCGTCCCGTGGCGCATCGACGACGTCGAGGTGCGCGATCAGGAGAATGGGCTTCGCTTGCGTGCGTCCGCGCAGACGGACGACGAGGTTCTGCCGATCGGGACGAGGGCCGAGCAACTGGACATCGGAGTCGGCAAAGCCGGCGGAACGAAGCCGTGCGGCCATCGCCTCCGCCGCCGGGGTGCAGCCGCGCGCCGGCGTGGTGTCGATCTCCACGAGCTCGCGAAGAAGGCCGCGGGCGAAGGCTGGCCCGGACGACACAACGGGAGCGACAGCAGTCCTATTCTCTTGTGCAAGGAGCCGGCCCCCCAGCAGCAACAGGCTCACCACTCCAATGCCACACGACAGTCCTCTCATTCGGTCTCCTTGTTGGGCTCTCTGACACAGTCCAAAGCAGGGTAACACTCACGAAGAGCCATCGAGAACGGAGACTCATAAGCCAATCCCTCCAGCCCGGCCGGAGGGATTACCCCTGGTTTACGGCTCCTGGCCTTTGACCGTCTTTAGGACCTCTTTGGCCGCCTTGACGACGTGGTCCGCCGTGACGCCGAATCCCTCGTAGCAGGCCTTGTACGGGGCCGAGGCGCCGAAGTGGGACAGTCCCACGAACGCGCCGTGGTCGCCCAGCCAGCGGTGCCAACCGAAGTCCGTGGCCGCTTCGACGCCGACGCGGGCCTTGACGTGCGGGGGGAGCACGGAATTCCGGTATTTCTCATCCTGTTTTTCGAACAGCGACCAGCAGGGCATGCTTACGACCTGGGAGGGAATGCCTTCGACTTCGAGTTTCTTGGCCGCCTCCATCGCGATGCAGACTTCCGACCCGCTGGCCAGAAGGATGACGTCCGGGTTGCCGCTGCTGGTGAGGA
Source organism: Phycisphaerae bacterium (assembly GCA_026386805.1). Lineage (GTDB taxonomy): Bacteria > Planctomycetota > Phycisphaerae > Sedimentisphaerales > Anaerobacaceae > PLanc-01. The sequence continues at coordinate 33,134 of JAPLMX010000210.1, forward strand.
CGTAAGCCCCCCGGCTGAGGTTCGCGGCGGAGGCGTACCGGTTCTGGTCGAGGACCGGCATCCCCTGGCGGCTCAGAAGCAGCGCCACCGGCCGGTCGCGGTTTTCGAGAATGTACTTCCAGGCGGAGGCCGTCTCGTTGGCGTCGGCGGGCCGAATCACGAGCAGATCGGGAATGGTCCGCAGGGCCGCGAAGTGCTCGACCGGCTGATGGGTCGGGCCGTCTTCGCCTAAGCCGATGCTGTCGTGCGTGTAGACAAAGATCGTCGGGTACTTCGAGAGGGCCGCCACGCGAACCGCCCCCCGCATATAGTCGGAGAACACCAGGAAGGTCCCGCCGTAAGCGCGAAGCAGCCGCGAAACACAGATGCCGTTCAGGATCGCACCCATGCCGTGCTCGCGAACGCCGTAGCGGATGTACCGGCCCTGGCGGGCCTCTTTTTGAAAATCGACCGCCCCGGCGAATCGCGTGTTGTTCGACGGCGTCAGGTCCGCCGAGCCGCCGAGAATCAGCGGCAGCTTCGGCATCAGGGCGTCCAGCACCTTCCCGGATGCCTCCCGCGTCGCGATCGATTTGCCCGCCTCGAACTTCGGCAGGATGTCATCGATCCTCACGGGAAGATGGCCCTCGGCGGCGTCCGTGAATTGCTGGGCCAGATCGGGGTACTGCTCCGCGTACCGCCGGAACAGATCGTTCCACTCATTCTCGGCCTCGGTGCCTCGCTCAACTGCCTTTCGCATGTGGTCGAGGACTTCCTGGGGAACGTAGAAGTGCTTATCGGGGTCCCAGCCGAGCCCCTGCTTCGTCAGCCGGATCTCCTCCTCGCCGAGGGGCGATCCGTGGGCCTTGGCCGTGTCGTGCATGTTCGGGCTGCCGTAGGCGATGTGCGTGCGAAGCTGGATCATGGAAGGCCGTCCCACCTCGCTCTTGGCCTTGATCAGGGCCCGCTCGAACCGTTTCATGTCGTTCCCGTCGCCATCGACCTTCTGGACGTACCATCCGTAGGCGTCGAAACGCTTGGCCCGGTCTTCGGTGAAGGACAGCTCCGTCGGCCCGTCGATGCTGATGTGATTGTCGTCGTAGATCACCACGAGATTGTCCAGACCCTGGTGACCGGCCAGAGAGCAGGCCTCGGAGGTAATGCCCTCTTCCAAGTCGCCGTCGCCGACGGTGACGTAGATCTTGTAGTCCACGATCGGGAAGCCCTCGCGGTTGAAGTAGCTGGCCAGGTACTTCTGGGCGATGGCCATCCCCACAGCGTTCGAAAGCCCCTGCCCCAGGGGTCCCGTGGTCGCCTCAATGCCAAGCTCGGGAGCGTATTCCGGGTGTCCGGGCGTCTTGCTCTGCCACTGCCGGAAGCTCTGAATGTCTTCCAGGGAGATGTTGTAGCCGGTCAGGTAGAGCAGCGAATAGAGTAACATGCTGCCGTGCCCGCCCGAGAGGATAAACCGGTCGCGGTTGTGCCAGGTGGGATGGGCCGGGTTGAACTTCAGGTGACGCGTCCACAGGGTATAGGCGGCCGGGGCCATGCCCATCGGCATCCCCGGATGACCGGACTTAGCCTTCTCGACCGCATCCAACGTGAGAAAACGGATCGTATTGACGCATAGCTCATCGAGCTTTGACAGACCAGGATGGCTCATCACTACTCTTTCCCATAAAGACATTGACCTTGATTTTTCGCAAGAAAACGAGGGTTTCAGAATACCAGCCGCTGCCTACACTGGCAAGCCCTTTCGCAGGATCAGGACCCACACACGGATCGCCTGACCGACGGTCAGGCCCAGGCGATTTGGCTTTGTTTTCGCAGACGCACCATCCGGACTTTTCGCTCATAACCCTGTTGCCGATCAGCAGTTAGCGTAGAATCATCTCTCTCGGAATTGGCTTTGTTTTGCACGATTCAATTCCACCACCCCTCTTCCAGCATGCTCACTGACTTCTCAATGAATACCGGAGGCCCGATCCTCGACACCCGGATTCTCCCTATCGTCAACCAGCGGCTACACACCGGCGGTCGGTCCATCGCCTCATGAACGACATTGCATATACAATAAACTAATGGCAATACTTTGTCAACAGACAAACATCCTGGCCCGCCCGGCGTAACTCCTTGCGTCCCAAGGGTTAGAGACGATCCCAGGAAGAAAGGGGGGTTTTCGCTCACGTGCAGGTGCTCACCACAGGGACTCAGAGGCGATGCCTGCCATCCCCAAGGCATTCGGCCCGTTCGGCTGCGCTCAGGGCAAGCTCTTGAGACTGCCGCTCGACATTTGGGGACCTATGGCTTGAGAGTCTGACGCTCAATCACCATTTCACGGAGAGTGTTGGCCGCGTGACGATATTCGTCGTTGCAGCCTTGAACTGCCGGAGGGGGACGGCGTATGATAGTCACGCCTGTGATGATGGGTGACAGGCTCGATTGATTGGTCCTGGGGGAGACCGTATGACAGAGCAGCAGGCAGCAGGAAAACCGCGTTTCGACATCTCGATCATCCGCCCCGAGATGCGGGCGGAGCACTGCAAACTGCGGGGGCAAGGGTACCCCGCCCAGCGGCTCCGCGACATCCGAAAGGGCCTGCGAACGCTGCACACGCTGGAATTGATGGCCCAGACCATCTACAAGTTTCAGATCACCAGGGAGCGAAGCGACCTGAATCGCCAACTCATCGCCGCCATGTGCAACGAAATGGGGCACTACCAGGACGACCAGATCAAACTGTACGAGTACGGATTCCGTCCGAGCCTCCTGCGGTGGGCCTATTGGCTGGTGGGCTTCGGCTTTGGTTTTGGGTCGCGGCTGCTGGGTGCGAGGGCCATTCTCAAGACCGGCATCTGGGTGGAGAGCAAAGCCGTACATCACTACGCCGAGTTGCTGAAAACAATCGACTGGGACGACGAGACCCGCCAGGTGATCGAAAAGGACCAGGCCGACGAGGACGGCCACATCGCTCGCTGGACAAGACTGCTCCAAGCCGGCGCACCCGTCCCGGTCCAGGCATAAATCCTTATTGCGACGGCACTTCTACGCTCGTACTCTTCGCCTGGGTGACACTGCCAGGCTTGACTGTGTCCCGGATCCTTGAGACTCCGCTCGCCTGATTGTGCTACCTGCCATAGGCAGGTAGTGGTTCTCGATAACACGAGACAAGGATGTCGGGTGGCATCGGCAAGCGAAGCCTGCCGATGGCCTGGTCCATTCGCCATCGGCAAAGCCTTCCGGCTTTGCCGCTGCCACCCGACGCCTCCGTTTCCGCAGAGAGTATTCTCGGTCTGTGAACTTCCTGTATCGCCGCGCATCTGTGTATAGTGAGTAGTGATCCAGGAGATCCATGAAACCGACACACAAATTCGTCGACGAAATACTGATCTTGCGATGCCAACTGCGGGACCAACGGGCGTTCGAAAGACTGATCGATCAGTACCAGAGGCCGCTACGATACTTCATCGCCCGGCTGGTCGGCAACCCGGACTTGGCCGACGAGTTGTCCCAAGAGACGTGGCTGACGGTCGTGAGCAAGATCCACACACTCCGGGACGCCGCGACCTTCAGTGTCTGGCTCTACCGAATCGCCCGGAACAAGGTCTACCAGGAGCTTCGCAGAAGAAAAGTAACCATCGAGCTGGACGAAGGCCTCGCCGTCCCGGACGACACGGCGGATGAGATCGGCGCCTTTGAGGATGCGACCCAACTGCACCGGTGCTTGGAGAAGCTCAAGCCGCTCCACAAAGAAGTGCTGCTGCTGCGGTTTCTGGAGGAGATGTCGTACGAGCAGATGGCGGACGTGCTCGGCTGCAATATCGGAACGGTCCGCTCCCGGATTTTTCACGCAAAATTGGCTCTCAAAAAAGAGCTGGAGGAATCCCAATGGCAACGATGAAGAACCTCAGAGATGAGCTGCTCAACCAAAATGGCGTCGGCGTCCAGAAAGGCGATGACCTGCGCGACAAGGTCTTGGCCAAAGATCGGGCCCAGGTCGCGCGGATGAAGAGATTGACGATCTACAGTTGGATCCTCCTGGCGGCCAGTATGGCGGTAGCCGGTGTCATCGAACTGGGGTTTCCGGACGTCCTCAAGTCTGAGCCACTGCGGACCCCGCTGTTCATCGTCGTCTGGCAGGCACTGCTTCTGATCGCCGTCATCTTCACGATCTCGCTGTACGTCAGGTCGCGAACGCTCACGATGCACCAGATCCAATCGAGCCTGGCCCTGATGGAAGAGCATCTCAGGAAGATGTCCGAGAAAGAATAACGTCGAAGAGGCCCGAAACCGGGAAAGTCCTCCATCGCCCTACCAATCCAGCCGATAGTGGTGATACGCGATCCGATGGAGGGTCGCCGCCATGTACCTATAGGTGGAGGATCGGGATGAACAAGGCCGCATCGATGGTATCGCTTGTGCTGGTAGGGGTTCTTGCCGCCGGGTGTCAGAGTCAGGGCACCGTGGCTCAAGTTCATCTGAGAGTGTTCGAGGTGCCCGCGCACGTCCTCCGGCTGCACGCAGCCGACCAGAAACCACACAAGCTGTCCAATTCGGCCTATGTCTTGTCCGTCGTCACCCCCAACGACCTCGACGCCATGCTCAGAGCCAACGGCGCAAACCAGGGGCTGCTGACGGAGCGCACTCGGGTCATCCGTGATTGGCCGGCCGTGGCGGACACGTGGGTCTACTCGCCGGACTACGCCGGCATGGCACAGAACAGCATTTGCCGCGGCGGTGGCGGCGGCGTCGGCTCCCTCGGCGTGCGGGAGCGGGGCCGCAACCTGGAGGTCCGCCTTGACTACATGGTGAGCCACAACAGCTCCCAGGGCCAGCGACTCATCGATTCGCAAATCTTCTATGAGCACTCCTACCCCGAAGGACAGGTGCTCCTGTTCCACACGCCGTCGAATGAAGGCGGTGGAAGCTCCCAGCAGCATGTCATCGCCTTCGAGATCACTCGTGACGACCGCATGTCCGCCTTCGGGGCGCCGAACTCCAGACGCCAGACGCCGGAAGTCCTTGCTTACCGCTGATTATGTGGATTCGATGGAGCTGAAGTTCGGCGCGCCAACCGGCCTGCCCGATCCGTACGGCCTGGGGATCCACACGCCGTCGAAGATGGCCGCCAGTTGCTTTTGCATTCCGCGCCGGGCCCTGCCTGCCGCAGGCCCTTCGGGCATGGGACCGGTCCGGAGAATCTCGGCGGCCAGAGACCGGTAATCGGCGGCCCCCTTGCTCTGCGAGGCATACGTCAGGACCGATTCGCCGGCACTCGGTGCCTCGGCTAAGCGGATGTTCCGGTGAATGACGGTGTTGAAGACCAGCCCGCCAAAGACCTCCCGCATCTGCTGCTGAATCTGCCGGCTGAAGGTGGTTCGCTCCTCGACGAACGTCAGCAGCACACCCATGTTTTCCACAGAGTACGGGTGATAGCGCTGATGGATGATGCGAACGGTCTCCAGCAATCGCCGCAGGCCCTCCAGGGCATAGTAGTGCATCTGGACCGGCACAATCACGTCCGTGCTGGTAACCAGCGCGTTGAGCGTCAGGGTACCCAGCGACGGCGGACAGTCGATCACGCACAGATCGTAGCTGTCCCGCACGGTTTGAAGGGCCCGGGCCAAGAGCAGCTCTCTGCCCGCCCGGCCGATCAATTCGAGCTCCGTGCCGGCCAGCAGCACGTTGCACGGTGCCAAATCCAATCCGCTCACGCCCGTCCGGGTCACCACGTCCGTCAAACGCATCCCCGGCCGGGTCAGAACATCATGGATGGTCTTGTCGAGGGCGTCCGCATCGCAGCCCAACCCGATCGTGGCGTGGGCCTGGGGGTCAAAATCGACCAGCAAGACGCGCTGGCCCAGCTCGGCAAAGGCGGCCGCCGTATTAATGGCCGAAGTCGTCTTGCCGCAGCCCCCCTTCTGATTGACCATTGCTATGATTCTCATGCCATCACCACTCCCCTTGGCGGCCTCCCCTACGGCGTTCCTGGCGCGTTCCAGACCCCGGTCGGCAGACCGACTGCGCCGTGCCGAGAAAACCGTATCGAAAAGACCTCCATGAACTCTGTAGTCTATCCACCAAGGAGAAAAGTGTCAAGGACAATGTCGCGTACCAAACAGGAAAGGGACCGGTCTTTCCGTGAGCCGGTCCCTTGCAGGCAGATTTGCATCGTTGTTAGACGGCGTCCTTTTTCTGGGGCTCCGAGGGTGCGGGCGTCTGGGCCTCCGGACTCGTGCTTTTCTTGGTCTGATCCTTCTGGAGCAGCTTGTCGAGCAGTTCGCGGTTGTGCTCCTCCATCTCCTTCATGCGCTGCTGCAGCCGCTCCATCTGCCCTTGGAGTTTCTCCAAGACACGGTCCTTCTGCTCGGACAAGCGGTCCATGTCCGGCCGGGGAATGCTCTGGAAGAACTTGCGGCGGGCATCGGGGCCAAAGGCCTCGGGCAGCTCGATGCGGATATCCGTTTTCACGCTGTTGCGCGAGTTCTCCACAGCTTCGGCCGCGGCCGCGCGATACTTCTCAGGGAGCGAATCGATGCTGCCCACCGTCGTGCTGTATTCCTTATCGCCGGCGTGCACGATCAGCCGGGCATCCTTGTCGGCCGGATCGCCCTCGACCGTGATCGTGTAGTCCTCACTGCCCGTCGAATGGCGGTACGTGTAGCTCTCTTTGAAGAACTTCTTCACATCGATATCGCCGCCCGGGATCTTGTCGAAAGGGATTTCGATCATATCCTGGCCGTTTGGCCCGACTCTGAAGACTCTGCCGGGCCGCCACGACGTCACGACATCCGGCTCCAGCGGGTACTTCCATTGCACGGTCTGGGGCGCCGGCCCCAGCTTCGCCTGTACTGTCTGCCGCTGGCCGAGGTGAATCACTTCCAGCGAAACCGTGGTGCCAACATCCACCTTGCGCACCGCATTGATGACTTGCTCCAGCCCCGTGACTTTTTGTCCCTCGAACACCGCGATGATATCGTCCCGCTCCAGTCCGGCCTTGTCCGCCGGGCTGTCCACCATGATGTTATTGATCCGAATCCCCTGGCCCGCATCGAGCCGCAGATGCTTGGTGAGCAGCTCCGGCAGCGGCGCCGAATCCAGGTTCACACCGATATAGGACCGCGGCTGCCCGGCGAAGGCCATCGACCCAAGAATCAAGACCGCCGCACAACTCCAAAGAACCACTTCTCGTCTCATGATTATCTTCCTTTCGCTCATTTTGGCACGTTCATTATAGGCCGTCGGGGTAGGCCGCGGATCGGACGGTTCCTTCGCGAGTTCCCTCGATCAGCCACTGGTTGCCGTCCCGATCCGTATAGACATACCAATCCACCTCTCGGGTGATCCGACGCGGGCCTACCGATTGACTCACCGGCATGACGGGGACCGCAAATGCGGTCTCGCGCGTCTGGGAAGGAGACCCCCTCGCAAAACTCTGCGTTGGGGACCCCGAATTTCGCACCATCGGACTATACGTATCAGGGGGGACGTCTACGACAACCTGTGGCTGCGAGGACGAGGACAAGTTAGAAGGGATCTGCGAATACGGGAGCGGCACGAAACGAAGGACCAGACCCAGCAGCAATCCCGCCGCGATCCCGACAGCAAAGCGCAGATGGCCATCTGCTCGAGCCCCCCAGCGCCCTCCTTGACGCTCCAGGCCCCCCCTGGCGACTTGTCGCCATAACGATCGCTTGCTTTGCTGCCAGGCACGCTCGAAAACGGCTGCCGGGTCTGTCCCCCGTCCCAAAACTTCATGAGTGACCACCCCACAACTGCACTCATGCAGAACCCGCATTTGTTCGTAGAGACTCTTGGCGCGAGGATCCTGCTGGATCTCACCTTCCAGAAGGCCCTGCTCCTTGGGCGACAGCTCGCCGTCCAGGAGCTTGCCAATCAGTATTTCCCATCGGTCATGCGTATCGTTCATTTTCCTGCACCTCATGCCCGCTCTTTCCGGTGACTTGGTCTCGAATCATTTGCCGCGCCCGGACGAGCCGGATTTGCATGGTGGTTATCGGAACATCCAAAACCTCGGCCATCTGGACGTACGTCAGCTCGCCCGTGTGGGCCAGGACAAACACTTCGCGGTACTTTTCCGGCAGTCTGGTGACCGCCTCCAGCACCCGCCCGTACAATTCTTTCTTTTCGATGTCTGCCAGCGGGTCGTCCACGTCGTCATCCGCGTAGTCGGGCAAGGTGACGCCGTCGAACGGAACCACCTTCTGCGGCCGGCGACGGTGGCAGTTCAACGCCTCCCGCCGGGCCAGCACGGCCAACCACCCGCGAAACCGCTCGGGTTCCCGGAGCGTCCCGATCCGCGTGATCACCCGCAGGCAAATCTCCTGCATCACATCGTCGAGGTCCTGCGCCCCCCCAAGGACGCTGTACACGAGTCCCTTGAGCCACCCCCAGTTGGCCTTCAGGAGCCCCTGCAGGGCCTCTTTGTCCCCGCGACATGCGGCGACAACCAATTCCGATTCATCCTGTGTTCTGTCGATGACCATGTCGTTCTCTACCAATATAGATGGGCTGCCGGCGCCTTTCATACATCATCGGCTGTTTTTTTTGTGGAAATGCGTTCAAGTGACGCCCGCGTCAACAGTTGGCTTCACGCGGCTCGTGTGAAATCCAGGGAATAAGAACGGACCGTGGAAGGCCAAAATTGCGATTCTCAGGCCGGTGGCGAGTTGGGGGCGGGCGTTCTGGGCCGCAAGAACCCCGTTACAGGCTCCCCCTACGGCTGTTTGGGCCTTGGCGTGCACCAGTTCCCGCACTTTCGCGCAGACCAAGACCCGCAGGATGTTCCAGCCCGTGATTTTGAGGTAGATCGCCTGGCAGACGCGGGACCAGGCTCGGATGCGAAGGTCGGGAATCCGGCCGTCTATTGCAGGACTTCTCGGGAGGTGTTGTCAGTAGGAGTTGGGACATGTATGTTGTCGGGAGATGGTTGCTCGGTACGTGTGAAAGGGGTGTAACCATGAGATACGTTTCGACCTCATTGCTCGTCGCGCTCACAGTGTCGGCTGTGGCTGGTGCGGAAGTGGCGATGCAGCCGATTCGGCGTGGCAATGTGCACGACCTGCACGCTCTTGTCGCCCAGAATCTCCTCGAAGTCCCTGTACGCCTTGGGCAGTCCAAGAGTCTTGGCGGCCAACTCCGACTCCCCCTTCGACACCCCAAGAATTCCAGTGGCCTCAACTCCGATGCGTCCCAGTGCCTCCACATGCACCGGCCCAATAAACCCCGCCCCCACCACCGCCGTGCGAATCTTCTGCATACCCGTATCTCCTTTATGCAACAAGCCGCGTATGAACTTCCTTCGCGATCTTCGGGCCGACCTCTTGTTCCGTCATTCTCAAATCGTAACTGGTTTGCAGGTTCAGCCAGAACTGCGGCGTTGTTCCAAAGTAGCGTGCCAATCTGAGAGCCGTGTCGGGCGTAACGGCGCGTCGTTCACGCACGATCTCATTGATACGCGGCGCAGGTACTTTGAGCTCCATCGCAAGCGCGTGGGCGCTCATCCCCAAGGCTGCGAGGAATTCCTCACGTAAAACTTCGCCCGGATGAATGGGCCGCATCTCATTTCTCGGATTCATTGTTCAGTCTCCTCAATGGTAGTCGACGATCTCGACATCAAAGGCATTGCCATCCTCAAAGCGAAAGCACAATCGCCACTGGTCATTGATGCGGATACTCCACTGACCTTTGCGGCTTCCGCGTAAAGCCTCCAGTCTGTTGCCTGGCAGAACACGAAGGTCTTCGAGTGCATAGGCATCGTCCAACATCTGCAGTTTGCGCTCCGCAACGCGTTCAATCGCCTTGAACCGGCGGGGGCATTTGCCCTCAAACAGCGCCTGTGCATCCTTAGCTATGAAAGGTCCTGATCATAGGAGAAGGATATAACGTGGGGTGTTAAACGTCAAGCGAACATTTTCTGTAGGTGCCTTTGCGAGAGAGCGTCAGAACATGCCTCCTGTCTCCTCAGCCAACACCCGGCATCAGCGGACACACGCGGAACATTCAATCCGGTAGAGTAGAGGATTGAGCGACTGATGGCCGCTCAGTCCCCCCTCCTCGAACCGGACGGGCGGATTTCCCGCATCCGGCTCTCACGGATCGTTCGTCGCTGGGCTGTCACAGCTTCACCAACCGCTTTTGCAGCG
>JAPLMX010000125.1 GCA_026386805.1 Phycisphaerae bacterium
CCGGTGCCGGGCCGAAGGGACTCCTCCCCGGCGTATGTCACGCCGCTGCCGGCGTATAAAAGGAGCCCCAGGGAGAAAGCCGCACCCTGCCACACGTGTCTCATGACTCTGCACTGCCCTACCATAATTGTCCTCCTTAGCTCCAAGACTTGCACTTGTCTGTCATCCTGAGCGGAGCGAAGGATCTGGGCTGCGAGAGATACCTCCCGTTCGAAGGCCAGATGCTTCACTACGCTTCGCTACGTTCAGCATGACAAAGGAAAAGTCAATCATCATTGCTTCAGTGGAATCGGCACCCAGTCTGGCTCCTTGTTGTGGTTGCCGTCATTGGTGATCTGGACCCAGTTGCCGTCCAGGTCCGCGACGCAGATGTTCCAGCCTTCGGCCAGGCCGCCGACCTGCTGGCCGCCGGCCCACGGGCCGTAGCTGAAGGCGATGTACTTGCTGTCGGGCGACAGATCGAAGTGGTAGATCTTGTACTTCTCCTCACAGCGAAGAATGTCATGGATGTTCGTAACCTTGGGCTCCGGCGCCTTGAGGTCGATCTCGCCCGTGCGCAGGTTCCAGTCGGTCTCGCCCCAGACCATCCGCGGGCCGTCGGTGCTCAGGTCGGGCCGGCAGCCCTTGACGCCCCACTTCGCCAGGTCGAAGACCCTCGTGCCGAAGGCCTCGAACGCGATGATGGTGTCGCTGTAGCCCATCCCGCCCTCGACGGCCGCGACGAACCATTTGCTGTCGGGCGACCAGCAGATGGCGTACAGATGCTCCAGCTTGGTGTTCGGATGCTCGCTGCGCCAGCTCCTGTCGAGGTGGTAAAACGATAGTCCCGACGTGGCGTACTCGCGGCTGCTGAAGCGCTGGTACTCGTCGTTCAAATAGGCGACGGTCTTGCTGTCGAAGGACCAGCACGGGTCGCGGGCATGGGCGGCGACGTGGACACGCTGGCTGCCGTCAAGATTCATGTAGTACACGTGGCGGACCTTCTGGTCATCCCGGCCCTCATCGGTCACGAAGCAGATCTTCGAACCGTCCGGGGAGACCTGCGGGTACATCTCATCCACGTCCGGCGTGTTCGTCAGGTTGGTCCAGCCGGAGCCGTCCGCATTCATCAGGCACAGCTCGCAATTCTCCTTGCCCTTGGTCTCGCGGCGCGTCTCGTACACGATCTGGTACGGGATCGCCCCCAGATTCATCGAGTCCTTAGGCAACGGGGCCGACTCCGGCTTGGTGCGCGACTCCGTGGCCAGGGCCTCGCGGGTTCCCAAACGCGAAAAAATCGCGTGGGGGGACCCTTGCTCTTGCGCCTCGGCGGCGCTGAGCATGTCGTGGCCCGGCCAAGCGAGGCGAAGCCTGCCCTGAGCAAAGTCGAAGGGATGGCCTTGGGATACAAGGGCGGGACGCCCGCGCCACGCCGCATCGGCGCCACCCAACGCGGCCTTCTGCGTCTGAAGAACCCCATTCAACGTCACAGCAAAGATCAGCAAAGCCGGCTTCACTGGTTACGCCCTCCCGATATTACCATCGTGGTTGAGCTACTGTTGTGTCCGGCACAGCAGCATACTCTACGGGCTCATCCAGTGCAAGAGATCGTCAATTGGCGATCTGGTCTCCGGTAACCTGGACGTCGTCGAGGTTCCAGCCGGGGCAGGTGACGAAGTCGTCGGTCGGACCGAGACCCCAGCGGAAGTAGACCGTCGCTTGGCCCTCCGCCACGCCGGCGGGGACCGCGTACTCCATGAGCTGCCAGGCGCCGTCCGAGACGTGTGAAACGCCCGTCGTCCACAGGTCGATCCAAGTAACACCGTCGCTGGAGACCTGGATGCAGGCGTAATCGTAGGGCGCCTCGACGCCGAGCCAGCGCCAGAAGCTCAGGCGGATATTCTTGTATCCCCGGCAATTGATCGGGGGGGTCGTGGCATAACGGGTCTGCGTCAGGTTGTCGGCGTAGTCGCCATCGAGGGCGTAGCCAAGGACGTTTTTACCCGTGTGACCGACATTCGGGTCGCCGTTCCAGGAGCCTTTGCCCGTGGGCGTGCCCCAGGCCCAGCCCGGATCGAGCGTCCAGTTCGGGTCGGTGTCCATGCTCGCGGAATAGATCGCGTTGGGCACGACGGTGATGGACACGCTACGCCTATTCTGCCGGATGCCGTCCGACACGAGGAACGAGAACGTGTACGTGCGGAACGTCTGGTCGGCGGCCGGCTTCCAGAAGAGCGTGTGCGTCTGGGCGTCGTAATACGCCCCTTCCGGCAGGTTGCCGACCGTCCAGTGCAGCGGCAGGTTCGCCGGGTTCGTGGCGGTGAGCTGGACCTGAAGCTTCTGGCCAGACCGGATCTCGGCCGGGGCCGTGATGACGTCCAACTGGGGAATCGCCGCCGTCCAGCCGGAGTTCTGCGGGTCGTGCCGGGCCATGCCCCAGTCGATCTTCGCGACGGGGTCGCCGCCGGGCAGGTCGAGAACGTGGAACCGGTAGTCGTCCGCCGAGAGCAGCAGCTCCAGGTGGCCATTCTGGTCGAGGTCCGCCAGCGTGGGCGTCATCTCCGCGTCGGGGTTCAGATTCAGCATGGGGAACCCCGGCGTCACCGAGCCGTCGGCCTCCCAGGCCATCAGCGGCTCGTAGGCCGAGCCAACGACCAACTCCTTCTGGCCATCGCCGTCGATGTCCGCAACCAGCGGAACGCACCGCGTCGCAGCGCCCATGATCGTCTTGGGGAACCCGGCGTCCGTCAGCGGCTTGCCCTTGGCGTCGAAGCCGTAGACCATGCTATAGATGAACCCGTTGGCCTCGACGTAACTACTGACGTACACCTCGCTGAGGCCGTCGCCGTCGATGTCCCCAATGCACAGACCGCCCTTGGTGTCGAACGGCGCCGGCACCTTGGCCTTCCAGACCGTGGTGCCGTCGGCGCGGACGGCCTCGACGTCCACGTCCGTGCAGAAGACCATCTCGATCTTGCCGTCGCCGTTCAGATCGCCGACGGCGGTCCCCTTCTGACTGCCGCCTTTCCACCGGGCGATCTGCTGGCCCTGGGAATCGAGGATGAAGGTGTAGACACTGCTGAGGCCAGGGCCGTACCCGGACAGGGCGATCTCCGGCTTGCCGTCCTGGTTGATGTCGGCGACACTGATCGGCCCTTCCGAGGTGTAGCGCCGCTGCCAAAGGAAAGAGCCGTCGCCCCGGATTGCGTACAAGCCGGCGCTGCCGGCGGACTCCGCATCCAAGGCAACGATGATCTCACTGGCCCCATCACCGTCCAGGTCAGCCAGGACGGGACAGGCCGCGATGTAGCTGCCCCAATCGCCGACGATAACGGGCCAGTTCCCATCCACGATTTGGCCATTTTCGACGTGGAAGACATCCACCTCGCCGTCATACTCGCAGGCCGCGATCACTTCATAGTCGCCGTCACCGTCGATGTCCCCCACGGCCACGCTGGTCGGCCAGCCGGTATCGAATTGGACGGGCCAATGGGGAAGCGAGTTGCCGTCCTGGGTCCAGATATTCAGGGTGCCGCCGGCAGAGTAGTTGTAGTAATCGCTGTAGTCGAGGGACGCCTGCACGATCTCGTTACGGCCGTCCCCGTTCAGGTCGAGGCACAGCGGATTGCCGAGGAAGTACTCCAGCGTTGCCTCATCCACTCTCTCGGGCTTGGGCCAGTGGGCCTGTTCCGGGGCCAGATCGACGCTGAAGACCGCCCGCTCGGTGTGGGTGTATTCGCCGCGGCTTGTACTCAGGCGCAGCTCGTAGGTTCCCACGCCGGGGTTGGCCAGCGGGACATGCACCAGGCCGTTGGGGTCCGTGGGAGCGGGGCCTTGGGCAATCGCCGTCCAGTCGGTTTGGCCGAAGAGGCCGTAGTCGAGCCGGTACGAATCCCCGTGTACGAACACGCACAGGCCGATGGTGTTGACGTCGGAGGCGTAGGTCTGCCTGGGCTGCGGCGCAGCCACTTCGCCGAGCGGATAATCGGCGTCGGCGTTGAGCAGGGCCTGGTAGGCGTTGACCCGCCCCGTGCCGATGTAGCACAGGTTGGGATCGAGGTCGCCATAGTACAGGGGATCGGTCGTGTTTTCCAGGACGGCCCGGACCTGCACGCTGGTCAGGTTGGGCCGATACGAGAGCACGAGGGCGGCGACCGCGGCCACGTACGGCGAGGAGAACGACGTGCCCGCCGTGGCGATGTACTTGTTGCCGAGATCGGTCGTGACGATGTCGGTGCCGGGGGCGGCGATGTCCACCCACGGTCCGAAGGTGCTGTGGCCGGTCTTGGTGTCTTCGCCGTTGGTCGAGGAGACCGCCATGACGTTGTAGTACGCGGCCGGATAGTGCGGCTGGCTCGAATCGGAGTTGCCCGCGCTGGCGACCAAGAGAACGCCCTTGGAATAGGCTCTGTCGATGGCGGCCTTGACAATCTTGTCGTCCTCGGGGCCGAAGGGGCCGCCGAAGCTCATGTTGACCACGCGGGCGCCGTTGGCCGCCGCATAGTCGAGAGCGGCCGCCACTTCCTTCGAGGTGAAGCTGAGGCTCACCCGCAGGACCATGATGCTGCACTGCCAATTGACGCCGACGACGCCCTGGCCGTTGTTGCCGATCGCCCCGATGACCCCGGCCACTTGCGTCTCGTGATTGCTGCTGGAGGAGGTGCCCGGCGTGACCGTGTTGTTGTCCTCCTCAAAGTTCCACCCGTGGATGTCGTCGAGGTAGCCGTTCTTGTCGTCATCGATGCCGTTGCCGGCGATCTCGGCCTTGTTGACCCAGATGTTGTCTTTGAGGTCCGGGTGATTGACGTCCACGCCGGTGCCCAGCACGGCGATCACGATGTCGCGGCTGCCGGTCGAAATATCCCAGGCTTTCGTCATCTGGATCAATTGGTGGGCATACTGGTCGGCGAAGTCCGGGTCGTTCGGCTCACGGCAGATCCGGTAGATGTAGTTCGGCTGCGCGTACTCGACCTCCGGGTCCCCGCCCAGCTCGCCACAGAGGGCCGGGATGCTGCGGTCGGTTTTCAAGACGTGGATGCGGCCGGACCCCGGCTGGCCGCCGGTCACGCCGTACTTCGTTTGCAGCCGCAGGAGGACCGCCTCCTGCCGGGCCGTCGCCGCCACATCCGACGACAGGGCGTGAAGACCGCCGGCCGGGCTATCCTTCAACACCACGAGCACCTCGCCGGGGACATAGGTCGCGCCGCGGACCGGTTCTTGTGCCTGTGCCGCGGCCGCCACCGCCGCCAATACCAATACCATGACAACGCCGAACAGCCTTAGTCTCATAACCTCCACACTCCTTCGCCAAATAGCCTAAATTGAAGGGATTGTCTCATTGTAATCCGGGGGGTTGGACCGTCAAGACAAATCCCAGCGCAACTTGCCCATTTTATCGTCGGACAATTTGGAATGTCTCTTGACTTGGACTCGCTCGGACGCCTACAATAGAACTGAAGCGAGCAGGACGTGGAGCACCGGTTGAGTAACAGACGGTCCGAGAAAGGACGAGGGTATTGCATATGAGCCTGGGATTCTCACCACAAGTCGCCGATGTGTCGGACCGATATACATGGCACCTATAGGCCGAGCCTCCGGGCTCGCCGCGAGGTGTCGTGTGGGGACGCACGATCCGTAGAACAGGTACGCCGGATGCGTCTGGGCTCAAGGTGGCCTGCCTGAACAAGAGAATAGGCAGTGCGCCGTTAGCAGAAGTAAGGAGGACCATTACGGGTGAGCGATCAAGCCGCACGGACGCCCTTCTCACGTCTTCATGGGTCTGACGCCCATGATCTAAGGACGTCCAAGTGATGAGACCGTAAGGATTTACGATCTGTAACCTGTCGCCTTTTGGGCGATAGGCAAGTTGCTGTCACGAATCAAGGGCCGGACGGTCCATGAAGCAAGAACAACCACTAACCGCTTGTCTTTTGAAGGAGGAACACCATGTTTCGCAAATTGATCTATCTGCTGTCGTTTGTCCTGCTGCTGGGACTGACCCCCATGGCCAGTGCCGACCTCATCGGCTGGTGGACGCTCGATGAAGGGACCGGCACCGTCGCCCACGACTCCAGCGGCAACAACAACAACGGCACGTTTGTGAGCACGCCCCAGTGGGTAGCTGGCCAGTTGGGGGGTGGCCTGCAGTTCAACGGCAGTTCCTCTGTGGACTGCGGCAGCAGCACAACGTTGCAGGTGACTGGGCCCATCACGGTCGCCTGCTGGGTGAATCCGGCTGTACTGGGCGGCGAACGAGGCTTTTTCGGGCGGGACGCAGACTATGCATTCAAGGCCAGCGGCACGACCCTTCGGTTCACGACGCCCGGGATTCTCGATCATACCGCTACGAATGCGACTCTCAAGACCGGCACGTGGCAGCACGCGGCTGCTACCTTCAACCCGGGTCAGGCCAACGGCTTGATCTTCTACCTCAACGGCGTGCAGACCGACCGGCTGACCGCCTCAAGCATGAATGCTGGGACGGGACCATTCCGAATAGGGAGCAACCAGTGGAGCGAGTTCTACACGGGCCTGATCGACGACGTGCAGGTCTACAACGAAATCCTGCCGATCGACGGGATCAACAAGATCATGAAGGGCCTCGCCAATAAGGCCCTGGCCGTGAACGTCAGCCCGGCGGATGGCGCCACGGACGTGCCGCGGGATGCAACGTTGAACTGGACCGCCGGTCAGTACCCCGCCACGCACGATGTGTACTTCGGGACCGTTGCGGCCGATGTAAACAACGCCTCCCGGACGAACAAGGGTCTGCTGGTCAGTCAAGGCCAAGCCGACACGAGCTTCGATCCGGCCGGGGTGTTCGCCTACGGGCAGACCTACTACTGGCGGATCGACGAGGTCAACAAGTCCGCCGACGGCACCATCTTCAAGGGCGGCATCTGGTCCTTCACGGCTGAGCCCTACGGTTATCCG
>JAPLMX010000261.1 GCA_026386805.1 Phycisphaerae bacterium
CGGTACGGATCGGGGCCAGAACGCGCGGAAGACCCGCAAGAGTTACCGCTTCTCCAAGGACGGGGACCTCCACAACGCGGCCACCTACTTCATCTGCTACAGCTACAACTTCTGTTGGCCGGTACGGACGCTACGCGTCCCACAAGACGATGGCTCCTGGATGCCACGCACGCCCGCCATGGCGGCGGGCCTCGCCCGTCACGTCTGGACCCTTCAGGAATGGTTGACCTACCCGGCAAAACCTGGGTAGTCATTTGGGGATACCACCGGATTTTCGGGCAGATCGTTCTGGCCGACGAGATCAACCGGGCCACGCCCAAGACCCAGTCGGCCATGCTCGAAGCGATGCAGGAGCACTCCGTCACCAGTGGCGGGCAGGTCCGCAAGCTGCGCGAGCCGTTCATGGTGCTGGCGACGCAGAACCCGATCGAGCAGGAGGGCACGTATCTGCTTCCCGAGGCCCAGTTGGACCGTTTCTTCTTCAAGCTGCTGGTCAGTTACAGCAGCCGCGAGCAGCTCAAGGCGATCCTGGACCGCACGACGACCGGCGCGGAGCCACATGCCGAACCCATCGCCGACGCGCAGAAGATCCTCTGGGCCCAGAAGCTGGTCCGACGCGTCGTGGTTGCCGAGCACGTGCAGGATTACGCGATTCGGCTGGTCCTGGCGACGCACCCGCAAGGCGAATTCGCGACGGAGATGACGAACCGGTTCGTCCGCTTCGGCTCCTCGCCGCGCGGCGTACGGGCCCTGGTCCTGGCGGGCAAAGTCCGCGCGATGCTCGACGAGCGGTACCATGTGAGTTTCGAGGACATTGCTGAATCGGTCCTGCCCGCTCTGCGGCACAGGCTCCTGCTGAACTTCGAGGGCTAGGCCGAGGGCATACAGATGGACGACATCCTGAACGATATTCTCAAGAGCGTCCCAAGAACGTTGGGCCAGAAGCTAAGTGTGTGAGATTGTAGGATGGGCTTTAGCCCATGCTGCACTTTCCGGCGACGCCCAAATGATCCGCTGATCCGCATGGGCTGAAGCCCATCCTACGGAACGATAGCATGACGACTCCGAAACCGACACCCCGCAAGCTGACCGATCTGCTGGACGCCAAGTTCATGGCCCGGCTGGATTCGCTCGACGTGCTCAGCCGTAAGATCCTGCAGGGCAAGCTCCAAGGCGAGCGGCGGTCCAAGCGGCGGGGCCAGAGCGTGGAATTCGCCGATCACCGGGCCTATGTCGTCGGCGACGACCTGCGCTTTGTGGACTGGAACGTCTACGGCCGGCTCGACCAGCTCTTTCTGAAGCTGTTCTTGGAAGAGCAGGACCTGACGGTCCACCTTCTCGTCGATACGAGTGCGTCGATGGGCGTGGGCGAGCCTTCGAAGGACCGGTTCGCCAGGAGGCTCACGGCCGCTCTTGGCTACATCAGCTTGGTGAACAACAACCGCCTGACGGTCAGCCTGTTCGGCGACGGTGTGCGAGCGCAGTTGGCGAATGCACGGGGCCGCAGTTACCTGCCGCAATTGGCCGAGATGCTCCTGACGACGGAGTGCGACGGCTTCTCGGATTTTGAGAAGGCTTGTCGCGATGTCGCGGCCGGCCGGTTCGGCTCGGGCGTGACGATCGTGGTCTCCGATTTTCTCTTCAAGCAGGGCTACGAGAACGCCTTGCGTCGGCTCATCGGCGCCAGGTATGACCTCTACGTGATCCAGGTCCTGTCCCCGCAGGAGATTTCGCCTGAATTGGCGGGCGATCTCAAGCTGCTGGACATCGAAGATGCCGACATGGCGGAGATCACGGTCAGTTCCTCGCTCATCAGGTATTACAAACGCAATTTGGCCGCGTACTGCAAGGAGCTGAGCGACTTCTGTACGCAACGGGGTGCGGTCTACGTGCGGGCGAATTCCGCCGACTCGATCGAATCACTGGTCTTGAACTACCTGCGGCGTGTCCAGTTGCTGCGGTGATCTGAGGATAGACGCGGATGGAATGGTTGTCACCTCTTGTTGGGCTTTATGCGGCGGCGGGGGCCGTGCCGCTGCTGCTCTTGCTCTATTTTCTCAAGCTCAAGCGGCGGGAGGCGATCGTTTCGAGCACGCTGCTCTGGAAGCGGGCGGTGCAGGATTTGCAGGTCAACGCACCGTTCCAGAGGCTGCGGCGAAATCTCCTGCTCTTGCTGCAACTGCTGGCGCTGACTGCTGTCCTGATCGCGTTGGCGGGACCGGTGCTGGCTTGGCGGCGGGGCCCGGGGCAACGATATGTTGTCCTGCTTGACCGCTCCGCCAGTATGAACGCCACTGACGTCAAGCCCAGCCGGCTCGATGTTGCCAAGCGAGAGGCGAAGGTGTTCATTGAGTCGATGCGAAGCGGCTCGGCGGTCTCTCTGGGCGACGGGGCCGACCACGCGATGGTGATCGCGTTCGACGAGCACGCCAAGGTGATGTGCAATTTCACATCGGATAAACGCCAGCTTGCGGCGGCCCTTGACGCGATTGAGCCGAGCGACGGCTCGTCCCGGCTGGGCGAGGCGGTAACCGTGGCCCGGGCTTTTGCCCAGTCGCCCGGCGTCGAGGGCAACCTTCGCAGCGCTGAGACGCCCGCCCGGCTCGTCCTGTTTAGCGACGGCCGCATTGGGGACCTGGACACCGTCGTGATCGAGTCCGATGAGCTGGTTTTCCACCGGATCGGGGAATCCCAGGACAACGTCGCCATCACGGCCATGAACGCCCGCAGGTCCTACGAGCAGCTGGAGGAGGTGGAGGTCTTCGCGTCCCTGGCGAATTACGGGGCCGAGCCGGTGACGCAGGACGTGCAACTGGCTATCGGCGGCAACGTCCATTCGGTCCGCTCCGTTACCGTACCTGGCTGCCAGGCTCAGGCCGGCGACGTGCCGTTCAAAGCGGGCCAAGTCGCCGTCAGCTTCTCTCTAACCCACGGCGAAGGGGGTGTGCTGGAAGTGCGGCAGTTGGGTGCCGATGCGCTGTCCCGCGACGATGCCGCCTGGAGCATTCTGGAGCCTCCCAAGCGGCTTTCGGTTCTGCTGGTCACGAAGGGCAACCCGGTGCTGGAATCGGCGCTGCACGCCTGCCCCCTGGCGAGGCTGGACCCGTGCACGCCGGCCGGCTTCGACGCGCTGGACCCGGCGGCCTTCGCCGCCCAGCAACGGTACGACGTGGTCGTGCTCGACAATCACGTGCCGGCCCGCCTACTGCAGTGCCGATACCTCGTCTTCGGGCCTCCTCCGAGCGGGATCGACGTGAACAGCCCACGCGAGTTGGACAGCCAAATGATCGTCGATTGGCGGTCCCAGCATCCCGTGCTGCAATATGTCAATCTGACGAATCTCTTCGCCCTCAAGAGCCATAAGCTGGAGCTGCCCCGCGATGCCGAGGTGCTGGCCGAGTTCAACGAGTCGCCGGCCCTGGCCCTGGTCCGGCGGCAGGGCAGCACGTATCTGTTAGTGGGTTTTGACATCCTGCAGAGCAACTGGCCGTTCGAGCCGAGCTTCGTCCTGTTCTGCTACAACGCCGTGAGTTTCCTGGGGGCCCAGGTCGGCAGCGCCGGCCGACACGAGCTGACGGTGGGCGAGCCGATCGCCATTGAGAACTTGCCCGCCGAGACGACCCTGACGCTGACTCGGCCGGAGGATACGAAGGTGGAGCTGACGCCCGACCCGAGCGGCACGGTCCGCTTCGCGGCGACCCAGCGTGTCGGCGTGTACGCGGTGGCAGCCCCCGACCAGCTGCGACGTCTCTATGCGGTCAACCTGCTCGACGCCGAGGAGAGCCGGATCGAGCCTCAGGACGAAATCAAGTTCTCCGGCGTGGCCATCGCGGCGCAGGAGCAACTTCTCCAGCGGGCCAACGTGCCGCTCTGGCCGCTGTTGGTCTTGGCGGCCCTGGCGCTTGTCTGCCTTGAATGGCTGGCGTATAATCTGAGGGTTCGAATGTGAGTGCGACGTGGCGAGGCCATCCTGGCCTTGTGTGGCGAGGGCGCGAGCGCCCTCGAATCGTGGGCAAGATGCCCATGACACGCAAGGGCGGGACGCCCTCGCCACCATGCGGAGTTTCCAATGTCCAGAATCCTGATCGCGGTCGGGCTTCTGCTGGCGTGTATCTCATCGGTCCAGGGCGCCCGGGACATCGAATTCAACGTGGATTTCTTCTGCGGATGGGACGGGTACTACCGGCCTATGGAAGGGACGCCGGTGGAGATCAGCATCGGCAGCGATCTGAAAGAACCGTTCTCCGGGTCGCTCACGATGATGGCCCGCCAGGACGGGATCAACACGCTGAGTGTCATTCACCCCTTCGTCTTGACGCCCGAGCAGCCGTTGGCGGCGCCCCTGGTGACCAAATTCGCCTTCGCCGCGGACCAGTGCTCGCTGACCATTCGGGATGAGAAGGGGCGGACCCGCTGGCGCCAGACGATCAACACGTGGGATTACTCGACACAGAATCGCATGCTCCGCGTGGTCCAGGAGCAGGACCTGCTCATCGGTCTGATCGGCCAGGCGCAATTCGGATTGCTGCGGCTGCCCCAGGAGACCGCGTGCCTGTCGGACCGGAGTCAGGGCAAGGTCTATCTGGGGTCCAAGGTGCCGCGCGCCGTGCCGTGGGACTGGACGGGCTACGCGAGTCTGGACGTGTTGGTGATCTGCGATATGGATTGGTCGTTTTTGCAGCCGCAGCAGGTCAAGGCGATTCGCGAGTGGATCTCCAACGGCGGCACCGCACTGCTGATTCTCGGGCAGCACCCGCTGCCGGCGGATAGTGCCCTGGCCGAAGTCCTTCCCTTCCGCATCGAGGGGCCCAAGCAGGTGCAGGTCCCGTCGCAGGCCCTGTTAGAATGGGGCCTGGACTCGAGCCGGACGCAGACGGTGACGGCTTGGATGCTCTTGCCCAAGCCCAGCGCCGTGATCGACAAGGCGGCGGGAGATCTGGAGGCGGCCGGCCTCTACGGCGTTGGCTACGCGGGCTTTGGACGCGTGGCCGTGCTGGGGTTCACTCCTTCCCAATTGGGCGACGTGCAGGCCGGTGGCAGTACGGCGTTTTGGACGCGGCAGATCAGTGCTTGCTGCAGGTCCCAGGCGTCGGCGGCCTCCGGTCTGCAGACGGCGGGTGGACGCCGCATCGTCCTGGCGGGCCAGGCGCCTCAGGAGGCGGGCGGCCCTCCTACCGGCTCCAATCCCTCCGACAATTATTACCGGCTCAGCGTCTCGCAAAACGCCAGTAACCAGGTCATGGAGTATCTGTACAAGCTGGAGCAGATGAAGCCCCTGAGCATCTGGTGGATCGTCTTGACGCTGATGGCGTTGGCCCTCCTGCTCGGCCCGGTGGACTATCTCGTGCTCAAGAAGCTGGACAAGCTGCCGTACACGTGGCTCACCAGCACCGGCTGGATCGCGGTCTTCACCGTCGGCGCCTACTTCGGCGTTCAGTGGTTTCGGGGCGGTGCGATGGAGGTCAGGGCCGTCTCGGTCCTCGACGGCGTGGCGGACAGCCCCTGCGCCTGGGCCACGTGCTACACGAGCCTGTTCGCCCCCCGCAGCGGCGATTATCGTCTCAGCGGCCTGGTGCCGAACCAGTGGTGGTCGGGGATCTCGCCGATGCGGCAGGAGCTCTGGTCCTATCAGCGTGACGCCGCCCTGCAGCAGGTCCACTGCCTGCAGGTCGATGGCGGCAATCTCCCTGTGTCCCTGCCCGTCAATATGTGGACCGTGCAGCCCCTGATCAGCGAGTGGTCCCTCGATAAGTAACAGAAGTAACCCCCCGGCTCTGCCGGGGGACTCCCAAAGTTTGACAGATACAGGAGTCGTCTTTGAGCCTGCCGAATTGGGAACCGGTTGAAAGCCCACGTGATTCCGCGGACACACGCGGTGGCTCCTGTA
>JAPLMX010000151.1 GCA_026386805.1 Phycisphaerae bacterium
TGGGCACGGGGAATACTGGAAGTGGCAGGACTTGCGGACCTTGAAGGTGTCCCAGCAGGAGGGTGACTGGCAGTCGCTGGTCAGTCTCCCGGACAATCCGGACATCCCGAGGCTCCAGCGGGGGGCCTGGGGCCAGCTCGGTTACGTCCCGCAATAGCCAATCCCGAACCCCTCCGCAAGTTGACGGAGGACCCCAGGGAGATTAGGGTCACACCTACACATTTCACATTCTGCGGGGAATTCCGGGCAGGGCTTCTGGGGCTTGCCCGTAAATTGAGCTTCCACGAGGGAATCCACAGAGTGCCGCGTGGGTTGAGAACCCACCCTACCTGCGGCCGCCGCAACTGGCGGACGGTCCGCGTGACGAGCGTTTCTTTCGCCGATCCGAAAAAGTGTACACGGCACACCCTGCGGGACTGGGGCTATTCCGTATCGTGCTTTGCGGGAGCGGCCTCGGGCAGCCGCAGGATCATTACCGAAATAAACGGGGTGGCATCGTCAGACACAGATTGGCGATGCCACCCGTTGTCTCATCGATGGATGTCTTTAGTTTAGTTCAGCCACGTGGCGGCAAAGAGGGCCAGGGCGTCGAAGTCCACCAGGCCGTCGCTGCTCAGGCTGGCCACCGGCGTGCTCGCCAGGATCGTGAACGATTTGTCGCTGACGTCGTAGACCGCCGGCCGATTCGAGCTGGAGACCCGAACCATCGCCTGGTTCGAATCCACGAGCGGGACGAGCCACTGGTACGGGCCGGTGTTGCCGGCATTCGGCAGATAGACCGCCGTCCAGGAGAAGCCGGCGTCGAGCGAGAATTCGACCAGCACGTTTCCGGCGATGCCGTCGCTCTGCCATTGGATCGTCACGACCTTGCCGGAGACCAGCGCCTCATCGCCGTTGGGCGACAGCAGCTTGATCGTGGCGGCCTTCGGCGCGAGGACGGGGCGAAGATCGTTGAAATCCTGCGTGCCCCAGCGGTTCGGGGCACCGAACGTGCTGAAGTGTTTCGTGGTGTCATAGTCGGTCGAGTTCGCCGTGACCACCACGCTCGGGTCCGTCTTGAGAATGAAAACCTCGGTGTCGCCGACTTTGGCGTTCGGGGCCACGCCTTCGCCCGCCGGACCGAAGACAATCGCGCCGGAGATATTGCGGATGCGCAACTGGAAGTTCTTGTTGCTGACGGTGAAAGACTTGGCCGAGATGTACTTGCCATCGGCGCTCTTGCTGGCTTGCACGTTGATCCACCAGTCGCCGGCCGCCGGGTCGTAGCTGACGTCGGTCGGGACGTTCTGGGCCACGGTGATGATCGTGCCGGCCCGGAGGTCCGACCAGGCGGGCTGGGCCGTCAAGGTCAGGGTCACGTCGAGCTTGCCGCTGACGAACGTATCGAGCTGCCAGCCGCGCATATCCAGATGATCCTTGATGACCACCAGCTCGAACCAGTCTCCGCCGTTGCCGGGGATGCGGCCGAAGAAGCTGTCGGCGGCACGGCCGCCCATCTCATCCGCCGAGGCATCCCCGCCGCCGAGGAACGAAGCGCCATCGACGGCATTGTACTCATTCAGAATGATATCGGCCGCCCACAGCGGCCCGGAAAACAGCGACAAGGCGACCACCACTCCCAAGACACTCCTAAGAACCATAACCACCCCTTTCCTTCCGCAAAATCCCGGTAAAACGATTTGTTGCCTATCCGATCTCACAGACCCTAGGGTCTGGATCAACCTGTTCCCATTATAGCACAAATTACTTTGCCGCCCTCGAGGCCTTGGCCGTCGTCTTGATCGCCGTAACGGGAAGCCCCGGTCCCTGCTTGGGGGGCCCCTCCCACATCCCGTCCGGCCGGACCTGCAATGCTTCCGTGTCACGATAGAGATCCAGCGTGGCAATGGCATACTCGATCAACATGCTCGTGGCGACGTTACGCGTATCATACAAATCGTGCTGGGCATCCAGCACGCGCCGGCTGCTGGCCTGCCCGTACTGTAGCAGGACGGAGGCCGTCTTGAGCCGCTTCTGAGCGGTTGCCAGCCCCTCGGACGCGACCTGGTATCGTTCGGCGGTCTCCAGGAGCTTGTTGTGGGCGTTCCGGACTTCCAGCCGGACCGTGTCGGCAGAATCGTCGTAGTCGCGACGACGCTCTTCCAGGGCGATCAGGGCCTTGCGATACTCGTGCTGCTGCGGGACGCGATCGAGCGGCAGATCCAGAACCGGTCCCACCCAGATCCCCCGGTTGCCCCGAGTGTCCGCCCGGACCTCCGCCTTCAACCGCAGGTCCGTTCGAAGCTTGTCGGCCGCCACGTAGATCGCACGCTGAGCGTCGAGAACCGCGTCGGCATGATTGGCCATGTCCAGCCGTCGAGATAACGCGGTTTCGACGGCGTCGTCGAGGGCCAGCTCAGGACGAGGAAGCCCGTGCTCCTGCAGCGCATCCAGAAGACCCACGTCGATCTGGAATTGGGCCGTCATCGGCAGTCCCAGGGTGAGCTTGAGACGATCCAGCGCCTGCTCGTATCGGTGCCGTGCCACGATCACGTCATCCCGCGCCCGGAGCACGTCCTGCTGCACCTGATCGATCTCCGGCCTGGGGACCAGGCCGACCTCGGCAAGCTTCATGACCCGGCCGTGCAGAGCGGCCCGTCCGTCGTGGTACGCTTGGGCACTCCGTATGACATCATACGATTCCAGGACCCGGAAGTACTCCGTGGCCACACCGACCGCGAAGGTCTTGCGAAACCGGTTGAAGGTTCGTATCTGGTAGAGCATGTCGCGCTCGGCCTGGGTGAGCTTGTCCAGCACGATCATGGGGTCGCTGCCGCGTAGCAACGGCTGCGTAATCACCGCGCTGAAGACGGAATTCAGCCCCCGGTCGCCCCGGCCGGCAAGAATGTCCGCCCAGGCGGTCGCCACGGTCGTGCTCAGTTGCGCGCCGGTGGGCAGCAACCGGTTGAAGCCGATATTTCCCTCGGTCTGCACGATCTCGCTGTTCGGATGCTTGGCGGACAGGCCCGTGTGGCCCGCCTGCGCCTCATCCACCGCCTGATCGCCGAGGGGACGTTTCAACGAATTCTGGTAGTTGTTGCCATAGAGAAAGCTCCCGCCGCCAAAGAGCTGCGTCTCGAATTGGTGCTCGACCAGGCGCAGGTCCAGCGCGGCCCTGTACAAGCGATCCTTCTCGGTCTGGTACTTGCGGCTATGGGCGGTCGCCAGGGACAGCGCATACGGCAAGGTCAGAACGCCCGAGGCAGGAACCGCATTCTCCATCTGGATGTCGTTCGGCCCCGGCGTGACGTCGCTGATCCGGTAGTTGGCCTTCGTCCCAAACTCCGGGTCCCACTTGCGGTCGATGAGGTCGTAGACCCGCTGGTCCGCATCCTCTTTATAGTTCTTCGGACCGCATCCCGCCAGAACGAGGAGACCGCCCACACACAGCAGGCAAAGCCTCCACCCTCCTCGGTTCTGCGATCGGTCCGCCATGTTCAAGGTTCTCCTCGCTCGTCGTCCCCAGGAGGCGATGCGTGCCGGGCGTTCATAACCCACGGATTCCCACGACCTCGCCCGGAACGAGTTCCAGTCCCGCCGGAATCCCGATCAGCACGGGTCGGCCCCATTGCGGGAGATTCGGGCTGCGCCACAGCCGCTGCGGCATCAGTTCGATCGTCGGACCGATCGAGGCGATTTCGGACCGGGCGATCTGGGCCGGCGTTCTCGCCTTGACCAGCTCGACCGGCATTCGCTCCTTCAGGGATCCAAGCTGCTGCTCACTCACATACATGATGATTTCCGTCGGCTTGGCCTCCGCGACGGCCAGAATGCAATCGCCAGCCCGCACGACTTCCCCGACGTGTCGCATCACCTCTTCGCCCGGTCTCTGCTGCAGCGCATCATTCCGTTGTCCCGGGATCGGAATGACGACCCCGTCGATCGGCGACTGGAGCTGCACGTCCCGGCGTGCTGCCCACGCCGCCAGTTGCTCGAGCAGGCCCTTCATGATCTTCTCCTGCACTTCGATCTGCTTGCGGATGGCCTCGAGGACCGCATCCTCCGAGGGCTCCGGCAATTCGTGCGTGGCAAACTCCGCGCGCCTCTGTTCCGCCAGCGTCAGAGCCCTCTTGGCCTGCTCCAAAAGCCGCTCGTCCTCCTGGACCCGCGTCGCGACGCCCTCATACTGGACTTTGATTTTCTCCAATTCCAAGGGCACGATCGCCTCTTCCTCGAACAGTTTCTGGCTGATCTTCACCTGCACGGCCAAGCCTTCGAGAGTGACGCGCTGCGACGCCACCGTCGCCTGGAGATCGAGGATGCGCAGCCGGGCACGATCGACATCCATCTCGAACCGGCGTCCGTTGTCTTTCTGGTTCATCTGCATATTGGCGCCGTCCGCCCGCAGCTTCTCCTGGGTCGGAACCAGCTCGGCCGACAGTCGTTCGGCTTCGGCTCCCGCGGTAACCAACTGCGCCTTCAATCTCGCCTGCTCCACCAGCTCGCTGTCGGTGACCGTGTCCACAATCGCCAGGGGCTGTCCCGCCTTGACGGGGTCAAAGAGCTGAACGGGGATTTCTTTGATCCGGCCGATGCTGCTGGCCGCAATCTGGCGAACCTGCCCACGGGCAATGCCCACGGCCTCAAAACGCTGCACCCGCTCGTGGAACAGCCAAACCACCGCGGCCACGGCCACCAGCCATACCATCACCGGCGCCGCGTGACGCAGGTAGAAGCGTTTGAGCCTATAGTCTTTCTTGACCCTCTCCTTCATACGGTCATTACACCTCGAGCAGTTTCTCCTGCACTGTCAAGCTGATGTTCTCAATCCCTTCGACCTTTTCCAATTCGGAAACGAATTCCTCGTTCCGGGCGACATTGCGGATCAGGATCTGGTACGCGTATTCGGCCGGCCCGCCGAATCCGCTGTCCTGCATGGAAATCAACGTGAAACTTCCGCAGAACTGGTTCAAGACGCCGGGCACGGGGTGGTTCGGCCCGAGCGGCCCGCGCAGGCTGAACCGCAGAAAGCCGTTGTGCGGCTCGTGCGACCCGAAGTCCGTCCAGAACAAGTACAGGATGATCGCACTGAGGATTCCGGTCCCGAGGATCGCCGTCAGATACCGGTGAGATCCGCACGCCATGCCCACGACCAAGGCGCAGAAAATGAACGCGATGTCCCGCGTATCCTTGACGACGTTCCGAAAGCGGACAATCGCCAAGGCCCCCATCAGTCCGAACGCCGTGATGATGTTGTTCCCGATCACCGTCATCACCATGGAGATGACCACGGTGATCAGGATCAGGGATTGCACGTAGGAGCGGGAATAGGACAGGCCGCTGTGGGTCAGGTAGTACATCCATGCCAGGACCTGTCCGAGCACAAACGCCAGCAGAAGCGAGAGAATGATCGTCTGCGCGCTGAAAGCCCCCCCGCTGGCGGGCGTGTCTTCCATCAATTGCCAGAGTCTATCCATTCCACGGCACCCTCAAAGCCGGTCCGCAGAACCCGAGCCGGCACGCCTGCGTGATCGACGTGGCGTACTTCGACACCGGAGTCACCTCCAGCTCGAAGTCTCTCACCAAACGGGTGAGCCACGCCGGATAACGACCGGTGAACTTGATTTCCAGAATCGTATGGCCCGTCGTGAACGTATGGTGCTGCCAGCCGGGGCCGCCCAACCGCACCTGGGACTCATGAGTCACCTTGTAGCAAAGCTCCCGGTCGAACGTCACCCGCACCCGGGCTTCCCCCGTCCCTTCGAACGCCTGCCTCAGGTAGCGAATCAAGACCATCGGGCCGGCGTGGATCGAGGCCACGTAGAACTGGAACTGATTCAACGTGTCTTCGTCCGTCGAGTAGCCCTGCGGCGGCAGGGACCTGCCCGTCAGAAGGGTCGGCACATCGCGGTCCGTCACCCGGGCCCGGCTCTTGAAAATCACCTGGTTGATCCGCCGTTTGATCTCAAAGAAACGCGGATACTCGGGCTCATCCGTATAACTGCGAATCCGCAGTTTGAAGCGGTTCTTCTGTCCCGTCAAAGTCTCCCGGCAAAGCCGCAGGTCCGGCGAATCGAGATACAAACTCACGATCGGGTACATCCCGTCCCGCCGCAGCTTGGAGTACCGATCCGGCTGCAGAAATGGGCGAATATACCGAACGATGCCCGCCGCCCGGATCTCGTCGATCAAGTATTTCATCTCGAATCGGCACGCCAACATGCGGTCGGCGTTGACCTTCTTTGCCAGCGGCGTGGGCGGCACCTTCGGCTTGTCCTTCTGGTCAAGACTTCCAAGACCCGCCTGAAATTCAGTCTGTTCCTTTGCCACAGCGGCCTGCCTCACAAGACCGCCCGGCGCGCGAGGCTCACAGACCCCCGGGCGTATGTCGGTCTTTCCGGTATCCACCTTGCTCGACGTCCTTCGAATTCTCGCCGAAAAGACAAGGGGACCCCCAAACGCAGTATGGCGTCTGGAATCCCTTCTCTCCTCGACGTGGCGTTCCATCACCTCGTTCTCGGCCACACGTACCGTGACCAATTCCACTTAATTCCACTTAGACGACTTGTCTATTTTAACACAAATGTAACCATTTGGTCAAGCACTTGGTGGACCCTACGGCTGGTTCACCCGAAAATCCATCGCGGCCGCCCCCGATCCCACGTTGGGCCGCCCAGGGGAAGGAACGGTCAATATCTGCATAGGGCCCACGCCGTCCGGATATCGGCCGACGGGTTGATCCGAGGCCCAATCCTCGAACGTTGCACAATCCAGGAGGGCAAACCCGTTTTGGGCCGCGTCCCAGAGCCAAATCGTCTCGCCGCTCGACGAGAGCTTGAAATTGGCGTGCAAGCCCGGCTCATCCCCGCCGTCTTCATCCGCCCAGACGAGAAGATACTCCCCCGGGCCAAGGAGCGTGCCTTCAGGGAACTGCCATTTGAGCGGATTACGCGGGTTATCGCTGAGACACATGCCGGAAAGGTCCACGGTCTGGCCGCTGACGTTTTTCAGCTCGATCCAGTCGTCGTATTGGCCCTGGGGATCGGCGATGGTGGATTGGTTCTTGGCCATCAGCTCGTTGATGACAATCGAGGAGGACGCCCCGTGCGGATACGTCACAATGTGGGTGTAAACGTCATGCTCCGCTCCCGGAGGGTCGAAAGCCAGTGCACCCACATTGTCGCCGGCCATCGCCTGGACGTAGTAACGCAATACCGTACCGGCCGGATAGACCGGTAATGTGATGGAAAACACGCGTTCGGAGGCCCCTCCCTGATCGGCCATAGGCAGATGATCTCAAACGCACAGACCCACAAGGCCCAGTCCACGTTCAGCACGGACTCGAGCTTGTTGGGCAGTTCGGCCGAAGCCGTGTTATTTAAGATGTCGCAGACATGAATCAGGCTGGCCCAGGGGTCCGCTTGCTTGCTGTTCTTCAGTTCGTAGGCCTGCTGGTACGTGGCCAAAGCACTGCCTTGCCAGGTGAGCGCCGCCACGCCGTTGGTGACACCGCCGCCCTGCTCCGCCACGGCAATGACAGCATCGGCGTCCGTGCGCCGCACCACGACCCCGCCGCCGCCGCCACCACCCCCTCCGGCGGGCGCCTGGCCACCCCCCTCCGGGGGTCTGGCCCATCCCCATCATGCCGTCCGCACGCCAGAACGTCCCGTCGGTGCCCAGGAACCAGTCATTCAGAAACTGGGCGTTAAGCTGCTGGACGTTGGCGTAGACACCCCAATTTTGACCGTTGATTTCGAGTCTCACGAAATTCGCTTTGGCGCTGGGGATCTGCCGGCGGCAGGTGTTCGAATAGAGCACCTCCCGCATAAAACTGGCATCCAGATGGCAGTGGAGCAGATTGAGGGTCTTGTAGCCCATCAGACGCTGTCCTTCGACGGTGTAGTGATCTCGATGTTGAAGGACTTTTTCTGAGAGTTCCCCACCGTCGAGTACGAGGTGTTGCGGCGAAAACGGACGCCAACCCCCGTGCACACCACGTCGTCCACCCTCAGCGTCGCCGCGAGGTTGGTCTTGGTTTGGTAGTTAGCCGTCAACTGCTGCCACCAATCCGCCTACGCGAACTCCAGCTTCAGGACGGGCAGCACGCCTTCGTCATAAAGATCCGCCCCGACAACGACGCCCGGCCCACACAACAGGGTCCATACAGATAGAACGAGAAACACCCTGGTCCTCATAACGATGTACCTCCTTGTAGGACAGTGGTGTGGTAGCCCGTCCTCAGCGTAAGTGGCGTCGCCGGAAGGAGCGGTTACAAAATAACCCGTGTCGGACAAGGGTTTGCCATCACCCAGGAGTGGCCCAGAGCAGTTTCTATCGTGTCGGAGAGGATCGCAAGAACGGTCGTGAACCCCATCGCCGAGCAATGGCGCAGGAATGGCTTAGTCCAGCAGTCCGTTCAGGACCAGCAGCGTTTCCTGCCGCAGGGTCACCAATATCATTCGTGCGAAAGCAGAAATCCGGTCTCACCCAGTGCGGGTTGCGATTGTAGGTCGTTGTCAGGCTTCGGTCGCGCCATCATGCGCTGCCATTGTCTGGGCTGTAGGAGGATCGTTCCGCCATAGGCGCTGGCGCTGAGAACTGTAATGACGATGGCGCGGATCAACGTTAGATAGCTGATTTTGCCGGCGGAGCTGCTGAAGCAGCCGCAACTGATATCCAACTGTCGCCACAAGGCCGAACCCAGCACGAACGTGAACAGGACACCCATTCCCAGGCTGGCCAGAAGCGCCCCGCCGACAAAGATGCCGCCGACGAGGCAGACCCCCGCGAATAGCTCTGCCCACGGCAGTACCATCGCCACCAGCACGCCCATTTTGGGGCCGACCAGCTCATAGCCATAGACGCTGCCCAGGAGCATATACGGCTGGCGAATCTTGGGCACGCTGCTCACGATGAACATGAACCCCAGCCCCAGGCGGACCGCCAGCACAAACGCGGACAGCAGCCGCTCTTTACTCGGTAGAAACTGTGTCATTTGCATCCTGAACCTCCTGTGTTGAGTTCTCAGTATCCAGTTGCCAGTCGTCAGTAGGCGGTTCTCGGTCCTGAGTCATCCGCCCTCGGTCATCCGATTTGTTCTTCGCCAGAAGCCGGTCCAATTGCACCTTCGGGCCCTCATAGTGAGGACAACCCCATTGGTACAGCCGCAGGCGTTCCTCGATGTCCGCTGTCAGATCGTAGTCCCGCAGGCGTTTGACCATCGCCAAGGCCTTCTCCGCCGTCTCGACGGCTTTGCGATACTGCCCCCCTGCCGCGTAGGCCGCCGCCAAGGTATCCAGCACTCCTGCGTCCCGTCCTTGTGTCATCGTCTGTGCCCGCTGCGCCAGTCGGATCGCCTCATTCGGGTCGCGAACACTCGTGTCCGGATGGGTCGCCAAGGCCCATGCGAGATTCCTCACAGCCAGAGTGAAACCTGGGTTGATCCGCAGCGCTTCGTGAAGATGTCGGAGTCCCTCGGGCGCTTTACCCGCGATCAGCAGCACCTTGCCGAGATTATATTGGGCGAACACGTGCTCTCCATTCAACTGCACGGCCTTTTCGGCATGGGTAACGGCCTCCTGCAGCCTGCCCTTGGCAAGGAACGCGCCCACGAGATTCAGGTGAGCCTTCAGAAGGCCGGGGTCGTTTTTTAACGCTTCCTGATATTGCTCGATCGCATCGTCTGTGGTGTCCGCAGATTTGGCAAGCTCCGCTCCCAGGTTGAAGTGCGCGAGAGCATATTGTGGCTCGATCTGGACTGCCTGGCGATAGTGCTCGATCGCCTCGCCGGTCCGGCCGGTCAGGGCCAGCGCGGCCCCGAGGTCACAATGCAGGAGGGCCGAACGGGGCGTGACCGTCAGCAGGTATTCGTACAAACCGACGCTGTCACGCCAATGACCCGCGTACGCGCGGGTCGCCCGACTTTCTGCCGCAAAGACAACGAGGAGAGCGGCCCCGAGGGGCAGACACGCCCAGGCGCGCGGTCGCGCTGCGAGCCAATCCGCCACGTGAATCAGGAGCCACGCGACCATCAGCACAAAACCGAGGGACGGCAGATAAAGGTAGCGGTTGGCCGCCGTAACCGGCGTCACGCTGACGATGCTCATGGCGGGCAGGATCATCACGAAGAAGATCAGCCAGCCGGTCATAAGAGCGCGTGTCCGCTTGCGCGACGCAATCAGCATCGGCACGAGCAGGCTCGTACCGATGACACCTGCCAGCATCGCGCGGGTGGTCATGTATCCGTAGTGCGCCGACAG
The DNA here is from genome assembly GCA_026386805.1 of Phycisphaerae bacterium. Taxonomy (GTDB): domain Bacteria; phylum Planctomycetota; class Phycisphaerae; order Sedimentisphaerales; family Anaerobacaceae; genus PLanc-01. The sequence goes on from JAPLMX010000151.1 coordinate 10,239, forward strand.
GTGGACAGGATACAAGGCTTTGGAGAGATAGAAGATGATGTTGTGGCAAAGGATCAACGGGACCTGCCCGGGATTGTAGTCGCCCGGCAGATACACCGTCGTGGTGCGGCTCTGAGAGACATACGTGATAACGGCGAACACTATCGCGAGGGCGAACAGAGGCAGCTTTTCCACCACGCTCCTGCGATGGAGCCGGTCCAGCGGCCAGTAATCCATGAGCAACATCATCGCCGGCAAAGGAACGGTAATCGGCTTCGACAGAAGCGCCAGCAGGTACGTCGCGACGCAAGCCAGATAGAGCCTCCTGCTCGGCGCGCGCGTGAAGCGCACGTAGGCGATCAGGCACCACAAGGCAAAGAATGTCGCCAGGACCGTCTTTCGCTCGGCGATCCAACAGACGGATTCGACCGAGATCGGGTGCAGGCCGAACAATAGCGCCACGACCGCCGCAACGAGCGCCCCGCCGAAGAGCGAGTACAGCAGAACCGCCACCAGGGCCGTGTTCGCCACGTGCAGTGCCAGACTGGTGCAGTGATACGCGCGCAGGCTCTCATGGGGACCGGACAGGAACCGGTCCAGCATCAGGGAGGTCATCGTCAGCGGCTGGTAGTAGCCGCACACCGTGGAGGGTCTCCCGACCTCCCAGAAGAACCGTTTGGCGCTGCCTACCGACGGGTTTTGCACGAGTGGATTCTCGACCACGTAGGCCGTGTCATCGTGGAAGAGCGCGCGGGTCGAGAGCGCCGGCAGATGGACCAGTAACACGACAGTGCACACGCCGATCAGCAGGTAGAGTAAGACCTGCGTCTGCGCGAGGGAGCCTGCCACCAAGTCTGACCATCCCTCCCGAATTGCACCCGTGCCGACGGTGGCCGCACCGAGGTTAATTCTTGGGCTGTTCATTTTTCCGCTCATTCTCGTTGGGGTCGGGCGTGCCGTACTTTGCGGTCCATTCCATCCAGCCGCCCTTGAAGATCGCCAGGTTCGTGAAGCCCTCGTCAAGTAACCTTACGCCCACGCGTTCCGCGAACTTGCACCCCGCGCTCTGACAGTACAGCACGACCCGCGAGTTCTTGGGAAGGGCCGATGTCCTCTCCCGGCACAGGGCATCGTTCGCATCGACCGGGACGCTGATGGCGCCTTCGAGATGTCCCCGCTCGTAGTCGGCTGCCAGCCTGGCGTCGATAAACACCGTGTCCGTTCCGAGCAGCTCGCTCGCCTTCGTGTGGGAGATTCTCGGAATGAAAGCACCCTGGTACGCCTTCTGGAGCGAGGCCGTCGCCCCGGCGTTGGCGAGGAAGCCTTCGTCGTTGGCGAAGTGGTAGAAGCCCCCACAGAAGACCGCCGATAGAGCGAGCAGCCCCGCCTGGCCCGCCGTCAGGCCCAGCGTCCATCGCCGGGACAGGTTGCCCGCGACCGCAAGCCAAACGCGTCGCCCCAAATGTGCGGCCAGCAGAATCAAACACCCGATCACGGCATACAACAGCAGCCGCTGGCGGTCGGCGGTGAAAATGGCGTCCACATTGAACGGCCGCGGCGAGACAAACAAGGCGTATCCGTCCCACAGGGGCGCCAGGTCGCTGAACTGGACCAGCTTCACGCCCTCGGGCGGATTGAAAAGCTTCGCCCTACCGTTCTCCGTACCTAAGAACAACTGATAATGGTCGTACTCCTTGGCTTCCGGGCCCCGCCGGACGTGCAGGATCGCCCAATAAGGACAGTCCCGCAGCGCCCGCGTGCTCAGGCGACTGACCACACCCGCGTAGAGTCCACAGTCCTTGGCGCCCTGGTTGAGCTCCGCCAATGAGCTGCCCATGAGCCGGCCATAATACTCCGGCTTGACCAAGTCCCGGAAATCCACGTCCTGGCCACTGAGCTTCAGGATACTGTAGAGACAGTAGAGTCCGCAGTGCGGACGCGGTTTTAGCGCCTGAGCTTTCTCCTTCGCTGTGCCAGCGTTCTGGCTGTTGGGGGTCCGGCTTCATGCCCGTGGCGTCTTGCGCCCCCTTCTCGACCGACACACGCTGGTTTTCCCCCGGCCCGCCTTTCAATTCCGCCAGGGTCTTGTCGATCCCAGCGACGACATCTTCATCGAAATGGAGCGTCAACTCGCCGCCGGCGTGCCAGAGGTACCGGATGTGCGTCACCGGCACAATGATCGTCAACGTTCCATCCGGGATATCATCCGGGACGAAAGACTTCAGTGCCTCGTGGTCGGGATTCGGAACGCACTTGGTGACCTTGATGCGTGAGGTCTCCTCGAAGTGGTCCTCTTTGGAGAGATACGTTCGGCTCCGCACAGCCTGTGTGCCGATCCAGACTCCGTCAATATGCTCGAAGTGACTGATCTCGGTCGTCTCGGAGAACGTATCGAATTGCATGACCTCATCCCGCCAGAAGTGGCCAGCAGCCTTGCTCATCCGGATCTGCCATTTTGCGAAGCTGAAACCATGCTCGGGATCGATCCAGACGGTGTAGTCGCCGTATTGGGTCTTGGCGTCGGCAACATAGCACGCCCGCCGTTGACGGGCTCCGTCTCGGCTCTGAGTGTGACGCTGCTGGCCTCGCGAAGTACCTCGTCGATCCGCTTGAAAGTGTTGCGAGCATGACCCACCAGACAACAGGCTTGGTGGCCATATTGCAGGGCACCTACCTCAATGTATTTCGCGCGGGCGGGCGCAGCGGAAAAGTCGTCGATCATGACCTGCCCGGAGTCCTTTTCGTCCGACCTGTAATACTTCGTGTACTTCTGTCCGTCCCATAGAAGACTCAGGTAGTCAGCCTTGTCCTTGCCGAGGGCTCGCCCATGCGTGCCGGTCCCCTGGCACCTGCGGTTGCGGCTGGATATGCGCGTTCCATCGAACCTGAGGTCAAAGGACTCGCTGCCCTTCTCCCTCCGTCCACTCTGGCAGCGGTCCGACACAATCTCACCTTCGATCTTCCAGGACTGGAGCTGGTCGACATTGCCAGCGCACATGTCCAATAACATGGGTGCTGTGACCGGCCATGCCTTCAGTGGACGTACAAACGGAATCAATAACGCTCCGAAGAGTACCAAATACCTGAACATACTCATCCTCGCAAGTCCCACGGCATTACTGAACCTTGGGAAAGCCGAGCGCCCACACGGACGCTCGGCTTGAGAGTAGACAAAGTGTGAATGTCCATGCTAATAACAACTCGCTGAGTTGATATACCAACACCACCCTGTTTGGCAGGGCGTGGATCCAGTGGCATGAACAGTGGAACCCGGCTGACCAGGCCTCGTGACGGCAACCGTGATCTGTCCTCCATCGCAGTCCCCACCACCCTCATAGCAGTAGCGAGTGTACGTGCCCTGGCAGGGTGTGCAGGACAGCCAGAGATCACCGTTAGTGAACTTTCGCCCTTTTCATGAGGGTTTATGCGGCCCTGGAGAGGGCTTCCAGAAGGATCTCGGTCTTTTTGTCATGTCCGAATCGTTTGCCGAACATCGATATTATTCGCTGGCTCCACAGGTGACGCCGAAGACTCG
>JAPLMX010000154.1 GCA_026386805.1 Phycisphaerae bacterium
AGCGCCTCCCAGCATTGACTGTAGGGTCATACCTCATAGGACACGGCTGGATCGTCGGCGGCTGGCGCACGGATGCACTAGCCGGCGGTGGATCCATGGCCAATTGAAAGGAGAATCTTATGTTGTGGACGATTGCTGTCATACTGATAGCCCTGTGGCTGCTGGGGCTTGTGAGCAGTTACACGATGGGTGGTTTCATTCACCTCCTGCTGGTGCTTGCCGTTGTCGTGGTGCTGGTCCAGATCATTCAGGGACGACGACTGAGGTAAGAAGCCGTTATGGGCAACAGAAGCCCCCACTCAGAAAGGGAGGTGTAACAACTGGGGGAAATGGGAAGGAAGTAATATGGAGAATGGAACAACAAAGAATGTAACAACAAAGAATGGAGCAACAAGATGAAGAAGCATATGTTTGTGATTTGCGTGGCCATGTTCGCCTTGGCGTTGACATTTACGCTGGTTGGGTGTGACCGCAAGGTTTCCGAGACCAAGAGCCGCAGCGTCAGCAGCGACGGCACTGTTAGGTCGAAGGAGAAGACCGTTACCCAGGCGCCGGACGGCACCGTCACCAAGACAGAAGAGTCCAAGAAGACCACCCCTCCCGACAAGCCCTAAGGGGCTCCGGGGGCGGACCGGGGAGAAACCATTTCCTGAAAAAAGGGCATAGGGTGCAAAAACTGATCGCAACCTAAACCGAGCCACTCCAAGGCGTTGACGCCGAAACGGACCGCCATTCTATGGTGTCCTCAGATATCAACGTCCGCACGAAGAGTTGTGGCTGTCCAAGCCCAGCTTGCACTGCGTGGGTCAGTATATTCACGACTGTCTCCTTTGGTTAGAACCTGCGGAGATCGTACCTCTGCGAGGGGGCAGCCTTTCATGGGATTATTTGGCTTCGACGGCACCACCGTGCCGCAAGGAACGAAGCACGTCGTCGGCTGGATGTTGAAAGTCACCATCGATGCCGCAGGCAGAGAGAACGCATGGCAGAACTGTCTCCGAAAAGAGCTGGCATCCGACTGGGCTTGATGCCGACCGTTTTTGCGACGGTGGCCGCCCTGTATTTTTGCCAGGCGGTGCTGATCCCACTGGCGAGAGCAATCTTGTTGGCGTTTCTCATGGCGCCGCTGGTGACGAGATTGGAACGGACACCATTGGGTCGGGTGATAGCTGTCCTTATTACGGTGGGGGTGATGCTCAGTGCGGTGGGCGCGATCGGTTGGGTGGTTGAGCGTCAGTTTGTGGCGGTCGCCGAAGCCCTGCCCGATTACCGCCAGAACATAGAAAACAAATTCCAGCGATTCCGGACCGCCACCCACGGCAAGTTTTCAAAGGCCGCCAACGCCGTCGAAGACACCTTGAACGGCATGGCGACAACACAACCCTCCACACCCTCGTCGACGGGAAGTTCCACACCGCGTCCACCCGTCGATGAGATCAGGGATCCCGGATCGGGGTTACCACAGGTTTCCCCGCAGAATCCGCTGCCGGTTCGAGAGTATGCCAGCCCGCGCCGGCCGCTTGAAATCTATGGCCAGTACTTGGGCCGACTGCAAAGCCCCCTGGCGACATTCGGACTCGTCGTCGTATTCGTGGTCTTTATGCTGCTCCATCGCCGGGATCTGCGCGATCGGATGATCCGTCTGGTTGGTCATGGCCGCCTGAATATAACTACACAGGCCCTCGACGACGCCGCGACCCGCATCAGCCGCTATCTACGGTTGGAATCCACCGTTAACCTGGTCTATGGAGTCTGCGTCGGCATTGGCCTCTGGATCATCGGCGCCTGGTCTGCCGAGGGGCAATTTCCCAATGTATTGCTGTGGGGATTGCTCGCGACCGTGTTCCGTTTCATTCCTTATGTGGGGTGGCTGATTGGTGCGGCGGCGCCGCTTATTCTCTCGCTGGCGGCTTTCAACAGCGCGGGGGTGTTTGCGGCAACCCTGGGCCTGTATGTTGGTCTGGAATCGATCACGGGCAACTTGCTGGAACCATGGCTCTATGGATCCGGAACCGGACTCTCGGCCATGGCAATTCTGGTCTCGGGGGTCTTCTGGACATGGCTTTGGGGACCGGTCGGCTTGCTTCTCTCCACGCCGCTGACCGTCTGCATGGTCGTGCTCGGCAAGTATGTTCCCCAGCTGCGGTTCCTGGACGTGATCCTCGGCGACGAGCAGGTGCTTGAACCATCCGTCCGTGTCTATCAGCGCCTTCTGTCGCTCGATCAGGAAGAGGCGGCCGAGATCTTGCACGAATACCGCAAGGAAAAAGGGCTGGAGTTCGTGTACGACAACATCATGATTCCCGCTCTGGCGATGGCGGAGAAGGATCGTGGCGCCGGCGAGCTTGACGCCGAGCGGGAGGTATTCGTCGGCCAAGCCCTCCGCGAGTTGATCGACGAAATGGGCGAAGCGCAGAAGAAGGAGAAAGCCAATGAAGTTGCCGCAACCGCCGCCATGGTGGCTCCGGCGGCAACGGCGGGTGCGGATGCCTCTTCGAGCACGAGCGAAACAAAGGCCACGGTGACGCCAACGCCGAAGCGGCCGGACTCCGGCATCACCGTCCTGTGTCTACCGGCACACAATGAGGCGGATGAGATCGTTGGTCTCATGCTTGCGCAGCTTTTAGAGGTGCAGGGGCAGCGGGTGATGGTTGCGTCGCGGGTCTCGCTCGCCAGTGAGATGTTGGACTTGATCGAGGCTCACGGGGCGGAGGTAGTCTGTATCTCCGCGCTGCCGCCGGCCGCCGTCACCCATGCGCGGCACCTTTGCCGGCGACTGCATGGAAGATCTCCCAATCTGCCAACGCTGGTGGGTCTTTGGACGAGCAAGGCGGATTCAAAGAAGTCGCTGGACCGGCTGCTATGCGAGAATCCCCTGCGTCTGGTAACCAGTCTCGGCCAAGCCATGGTTGAACTCGATCAAATAGCTCTGCCGCTATTGCTCAATCGTGCTAATGTGGCTGCAGCGGACGCGTTGACGAAGTCGTCATTGCGGGCCGCGGCCCAAGTGGCCACGCTACAGAGTGCCACAACAGCCATGCAACCGGCGGCGGCTCGTGGATAAGGTCCATGTTCATGTCTACGAAAGGAAGAAGAGATGAAAACCGCAATTACGATCGTGATGACGTTGGCTTTGGCGGCCGTCTTGGACTCGTTGTCTTGATTCTGCTCGTGCTGGTTCTTACGGGCCGGCTTTAGAGGTAGAGGCGACAGAACTTTTGCAGGAATAAAGAAAAAGGAGTCGGCATCATGAAGGGTTCAACAGAGGTAGTGAAGGGTCGCATCAAGGAAGCGGCGGGCGTGCTGACCGGCAACGACGAATTGCGCGCCCAGGGCCAGACGGATCAGGCCGTAGGTCACGTCAAGCAAGCTGTCGAAAAGGGTGTCCGGCAAGCCGAGGAGTCTGGCCGGAAGATCGTGGACAAAGCGAGGAATATCGCGCAAAAGGCCGTCGACAAAGCCAAGAGCAGGCATTAGTGGATCGTTGCCGGCGGGTACGGAACGTGTCCACCGGCCGGAATTCCGGGCCCATTGACAGGACATGGTATGCGAAGGTAAGGGAGGTTCATCATGGAACACAAAAGCAGTGAGAACATTGCGGAAGCTTTGAAACTCCTTGAGGAGGCGGCCACGCAGAAGAAGGACGAGCTGAGAACACTCGTGTCGGATAAATACACAAATCTGCGGAGCCTGATCCTGGAGAACGAAAGTAATCTCAAGGAATCGCTGACCGCCGCCAAAGACCACGCGTTCGAGGCGACCACTCATGCCAAGGACGCCGGCGTCGAGAAGGCTCGTGAAATCGCCCGCGACGTGGATGAGGGCGTGCATGAGAACCCGTGGCCCTACATCGCCGGATCGGCCGTGGTGGGCGTGTTGCTGGGCTACATTCTGGGCCAGGGTCGCAAGTAGCATCGTCCCACGGGAGGGCCCATGTTCAAGTACCTGACCAAGGGGCTTCTGGCTGCAATTGCGGTCACGCGGCTGAACAACTGCCGGCATCTGTCGACTCAACTGCTCAAGATCGAGGCGGCGAAGTGCTACTTGCACGGCGTACAAATGGCCAGGCTGTCGGCGATCGGTCTGATGCGGATGGGACTCGTGATTGGTCTCATCGGCGTTGGTGCGCTACTATTCCACGCGGGGCTGTTCATCCTGCTGCCTTGGACCGCGGAAGTCAAAGCGGTTCTCGGTATGTTCCTGGGTCTGGCCTACGTGGCCATCGGTTGTGTGACGCTCCATGTGGCCATGAATGAGAAAACGTGGATGGAGAAGTCCGGTGTCGCTGAGATGCTGGAAGAAGTGACCGGTCCGTCCAGCAAGGACTCACCCAAGGGGAACTAAAGGTACACGGTACTTTCTCCGGGGACTTTCGGGGTCAGGCACTGAAACGGGCCGGGGGGCCAGACCGCAACTATCCCCCATCGCCGTTCGGGCCAATGCTCTTTCTGTTGATGAGAATTCCGGGGGCGCTTTATTTATTTCGGTCTTGAGTTGAGCAGGGTGTTCCCAGATAATCCGCGGGCACTACACCGTCAGTCGGAAGACTCCGGCCGCTCCTTCTTGTCAGGGCTCAGGATCCCGTCCATCGCGTCCTGGAACTGGCCCAATCCGAAAGGCTTGTGCAGGAAGGGCAGGTTGTGTTCCCTCAGGTGATTCTCGTTCGCCGGGGTCATGTCTCCTGCGCAGAAGAGAAAACGTTTCTTGAGGCGCCCGTCGTATTCGACCGCCCGCCGGTAGAACTCAAGCCCATCCATCCCCGGCATTTGGATGTCCGTAACGATGCCGTCGTGGAAAGGAACCAAGCCGCATTCTCGGGTGCCATGCTTACGCTTGCGTAAGCATGTCTTGCCCGTCGGATGGAACATGTCTACGCGAGCGTAGACATGGCACCCAGCACCCATCATCGCCAGTTTCTTAGGAGGCCCGACGCGCAGCGGCGCTTCGCACCGAGGGCGACGAAGCAATCTCAACCCTTGGGATGGGAGATTGCTTCGCTTCGCTCGCACTTGTCTACGGGGTGGTGCGATCAAGCGACTTTGCGTTTGCCTGCAAACCGCCTTTCTTGTGCTTGACAACCGCGGTTGCATGGCTTAGTTTGGGGGTTTCCATAGACTTACAGACGAGGAGTTCAAAGCAGTGCCGGAGAAAGTGGTAACGCGGTTTGCGCCGTCGCCGACGGGGTATCTGCACGTCGGGGGGGGTCGGACTGCATTGTTTAATTGGCTATGGGCCCGTTGCAAGGGCGGCACTTTCATTTTGCGGATCGAGGATACCGATCTCAAGCGGAATACGCCGACGGCCGCGAAGCAGGTGATGCAGGATCTCCGCTGGCTCGGGATCGAGTGGGATGAGGGGCCGGAGGTCGGCGGGCCGAATGGGCCGTACTTGCAGTCCGAGCGGATCGACATCTACGACCGGTACGTCCGGCAGTTGCTCGATGCGGGCAAGGCGTACTATTGTTTCGAGACGTCGGAAGAGCTGGACGCCCTGCGGGCGCAAGCCGAGGCCCAGAAGAAGGGATTCGTCTACCCCCGGCCGCAGCGATTTCCTTCGGAGCAGGATGTGGCCAAGGCGCGAGCCGACGGCAAGCCCGTAACGGTGCGGTTCGCCTTGCCGATGGACAAGCCGCTGGTCGTCGAGGACGTGATCCGCGGCCGAGTCTCGTTCCACCCGGCGGAGTTGGGGGGCGATTTCATCATCACCAAGAGCGACGGCTTCCCCACGTACAACTTCGCCTGCGTCGTCGATGACCACCACATGAAGATCACGCATGTGATTCGCGGCCAGGAACACCTGATGAACACGCCTGGCCAGAAGGCCCTGTGGGAGGCGATGTTCCCGGGCCGTCCGACGCCGCAGTACGCCCACATGTCCGTCACGATCAGCGATACCGGCGGCAAGCTCTCCAAGCGGGAGCGGCCGCAGACGCTCCGCACCGCCATCGAGAAGATGCCGAACGTCGACATCGAGAAGCTGGCCCAGGTGGGCGGCATCACGGCCGATGAGCTCAAGTCGTTTCTCAAGGCCCAGACGACGCCGGATATCCCGATGATTGAGGCGATGGCCGAGCATCTGGGGGTCCGTCTGCCCGAGATCAACATCGTCGATTTCTTCCACAGCGGCTATCTGCCTGAGACGCTGGTCAACTTCCTGGCTCTGCTCGGCTGGAATCCAGGCGATCAGCGAGAGATATTGACGGTCGAGGAGCTGATTCGCTCGTTCGACCTGACGAGGCTGACCAAGAGCAACAGTCTCTTCGACCGCAAGAAGCTCCTCGCGTTCAATACGGAGCACCTGCGCATTGAGCCGCCGGAGAAGGTCCTCAAGCACTTCAAGGCGTACCTTGCGGAGATCGGCTCGCCCGTGCTCAAGGCGGACGATGCGACGCTTTCGCGGATCCTCCAGTTGTGCGAAGGGGCGCGGACATTCGAGGATGTCGAGCGCAAAAGTGCATTCGTGTTTGTGGAGGACGACCAGATCGAATTCGAGGACAAAGCGGTTCAGAAGGTCCTCTTTAAGGACCACGCCCTGGAGATTCTCGGCGAGGTGCGCGGCAAGCTCGCGGAGAGGGACCCTCTCACGGAGCACGGCATCGAAGAGATGCTCCGCGGGCTGGCCGAGCAGCGACAGGTGGGCCTGGGCAAGGTGGCTCAGCCCCTGCGCGTGGCCCTGTGCGGCACGACGATCAGCCTGCCGATCTTCGATTCCGTGAGCATGCTCGGCAAAGAGCGGGCCCTCCGACGAATCGATCTGACGCTCCAAAGGTTTGAGGCTACAGGACAAGGGCAGGCGGAATAACCAATGCCACTATTAGTGACGGGGTCCATAGGAATCGACACGATCCGGACGCCCCACGGTTCCAGTGAGAACTGTATCGGGGGCTCGGCCATCTACTTCACGATGGCGGCAAGCTTCCTCCACTACGAGATGGACATCGCATCGACCCTCAAATGCGCTGCCGGATCACCCAGGACGATGTAGCCTTCGGCGTCATTCCTCTCAATCCAGGATTCTGAGAGAATCTCATCCTTCACCTTTCTCCCGTATCCGATGTCCTCTAAATGAGCAGATAGACTCGTCGACAGAACAGAGTACTTCTCATGGAAATCCTTGACGGCGTGCCCCACTGGTAGCCCAGAGAGGATCCGGGAAATCGTGTTCTGGAAAGGCAAGAGCTGTGGTCCCACAACAGGTCCGAGGAATGAGTATGCCCAAGCCCGATCGACGTGGCCGACACAGGCCAGAGCGCCGCCGTTGGGGTGGATGAGAAGAGCTTGGGGCAAAGCTGCCAGAAAAGGTTGTTGTGCTATCTCAGGTGGTGGTGTTCCAGGCACGTGTATGAACCGATCGTGCTGAGGCGTTCCCCCGCTATAGCAGGCGAAGTGGAAAGAGATGAGGCCATGAACCCTGGCTTCGGCTGGGATATCAGACGCGGCAGAATAGTGATCACGACCAATATGGCCAAGTCCAGGCCAGTCCTGGCAAAGGATCGCTCCTTGCTCTTCTCTTTGGGCTGGGTGTCCCTTCTTGAATCCAACTCCATGCGTCGCGGTGAACAGGAAAGCTGGTTGGTGTCCCTTCTCCGATCTCAATACGTCAGCAAGTTTCGCCTTCAGTGCATCCTTCCCGAAGTAGCACTGCGTCTTGAAACCCGCCATCTCGGCCACCGATACTGTTGGCAGAGGGCTGGATCCAGGCAGTGGCATGCCCGCAAGAAGGCGGGCCAACAGATCTGCACTGAGTCGAGTTGCGCGATCGCCAGGATGACGCGTTGCAAAGAACACAACCTCCTTCTGACTCGGAACCAAGGATCCCGTCTCATATGCAATCAGACTTCTCACGTACCGTTCATATTCTCCGACGGCTTCAAAGTGGAGTCTACCCACCGCGTACTCAACCCCAAGTAAGTTGGTGAACAGGAATGGTATTTTGGCCGGATTTCCGATCACCAGGAGGTAGTATGGTACCTTCTTTGGGTCCACTGAACCCATGGAGGTTCCGTGACGTTCCAACCAGTCGCGATGGCTTTCGCCCCCGCGGTAGTCCAGGATCCTCACTCCGTCTTTCCCTCCACTACTATTTCTACGTCGTTCTATCAGTGGCTCCAAAGCTTTTTTGACCCCATCCGTCTCGTCCACATGAAAAACTATGGCCCACCCTGCCTGTTCAACCTTTCGGGGGTCCACCCCTTCAGGAAGTCCAAGGTGTGGCTTGTCCATGAGCAGGGAAACCTCCTTCAGGTATGGCCCCAGTATCCGGTCGAGTTCTTCCCCCCTGGCCAATGCGGCAATCTCATCAGGAGACGTGGGCGGCAGCAAGTACTGACCAGTCTCCCCGTCGATCCCATTGAAAACGTATTTCTTGGTTCGTGGCATACGCCGTCTCCTCTAATGCGTCAACAATGCTCTGCTTGATAGCGAGATGCAACCCTCCCGAAACCTGGATCGGCCACTCACCCACGGCAAGCAGAATGTCCTCTTGGCGAACTGGTGAATCATTGAAGCCGCAGGTCGTACGGAACATACAAAGAGTAGAGTAATCCCAAGGGAGAATGGTGCTTCAAAAGAAAATACTCGCACGTTCGGTAGAATGACTCCCCAGCAGAGAGCTTTTGTTTAACGAATTTATTATAGAATACCCGCGAGAATTGCACCGCGAAAAGTGGGGGCACCTTGTACTCAGCACCTATGATGCCAAGCCACCCCTTCTGCAGCCAGAAGGAGAGCCATCCCGCCGAGAACTCACCATGAAGTGAAGCGCTATTGCAGGCGTTGATGAAGTGGAATGCAGGGAAGTCATACCGCGGCAGCCTGTAGTGATCCCCGTTCATCCGGAAGTCGTCTATGCTGACCTCGCAATTGTTGCATATCAGCAGCCGGGCCTTCTCTCGACCGCTGGTACCGTTCTTGGGCACTGACAACTCCCCTCGGCAAAACCAGTGATGTATTTCTGCCGCTGGCTCATCCTGTGTTTCCAGGAAGTCCACGATTTCCTCGGCACACGTAACTGGGCAAGGCAGCTCCAGGACACGGCTGAGGTACGCTCTTTGTTGAAGTCTACTGAATGTCTGACGCTCATCCATGAGGAATGGACCGAGCTCCAGATCTGTATTCGGCAGAAGCTTAACCTGGGGTCTCAACTTGCTGAAGGCGGACTTTGCATCTTCCGCCCTGCCCAAATAGTGCTGACTTCTTTGGCGGCACACTACCGCCGAGAACCCGACAAATCGCCGAGCGAAAGCAAGAATCTCCTGTTCACCTGCATCTGAACGTAGCTTCTTTGGTTCCGATTCCGTCGCTCGTCGTCTGAAGAAGAAACTTAACGGTAGGACACAGCTATCACTCTGGGACATCATGATGAAGACTGGTGGCTTTGGCCGGTCCTTTGTGATCAGCACCTCAACCAGGTTCGCAATCTCGGAGGATGCAGGGGCTTCATAGGCTCCAAGGTACTTCTCATAGAGCTCCCTTCCTGGCAACGCCAGGATATTCAAGCTCTCGCTCAATTCGTTAAACGAAAAATCAAGCTTATGACTAATGGCAGGAACGGTCTGCCAGATTTCCAATACAGCAGAACGCACCTTGGCGTGGTCCTCGGAAACATCTTCGGTGGGGCACTGGAGTGACATCGGATTCTGGTTGAGGACATCCCACTGTGGCTGGCCAATCAATCGTATCTCCATCCGATCGGCTTCCCTTTCGACAGACAGTGTGAGGATGCAATCGCTCTGGGCCTTGAATCCTTTTGGCGTTCCTCGTAGCTTCCCGTCTCGCATCGCATGATCCTTTAGTTCGGAACCAGAATGAGCTGCGTGCCCAATGGCCAACAGCCAGTCCCTAGATCGGCAGCCGACAACAAGCCTAGACCGGAACTGCAACCTCAGGTGCCGACACCCAATTCACTGCTGCCCATTTCTCAGGGCCTTGCTGCTCCATGTCATCGCGTCCAGCCTCAATGAGTCTCACAGTGAACTCCAGTGATTGCCACGGCTCAACAGGCCCCAGAAAGTTCACGCAGACAGTGCCCTCTTTGATAGCCTTCAAGTCAAAGAGAGCACGCCTAACGGTGCACATCGAATCCCAGTCAAATGCGATAGCAAACGAATTCCCGTTCAGCGTCTCAACGGCGACGGAATCAACGGTGACACGGAATGGAGTCACCTTCTTGTTGGGGGTTCGCGGCGGGGCAATGTTGAGCTTTACAGTTCCGCTCAAAGCAGACTCAGCACTCTCGGTGCTGATGTCTGCGACGAGCCAATATCGGCGATTGGGGTCGAGCGAGACCGTACCTTCTGAAGGCCGATTACCCTGATCGAAACGTGCCCGATCCAGGGTCCTTGCATCATCAATCCAGGCCAAGGGAATTGGTTTCGCGACTGGTTGGGGAGGATGCGCCCTCTTGATCTGTTCCATGAAGCTTCGTATCTGATCGGTCAGATTTCGAGAGCCTTTTTCGACCACGTAGGGGACAAGATCAGCGATAAATGGGTCCTTCAATACTATGGATTCGTAGGCTGTAAACATTATGATAGCGGGCCGGTCACCTGGTGGCAGTCTGTCCATCGCTGCGACGGCCTTCTTACCATCTTCACGAGTCCCAAACTTATGGTCCAGAACGATCACCTGGGGCTTCTCAACATAGACATAGCGGAGTAGCTTCTCCACAGAATCTGCCAACTGAATATCAGGCGACCCCGTCCTCCATTCGGAGAGGAGGTCCTTCTGGACAAGCCTGGCCAGCCCTTCGTCATCATCACAGATAACGATTTTCTGATACTCACACGATCGCCTTTCCTTTGACATGCTCATTCCCTTCAAGGTTCGCCTGAGGCAGAAGAAGACCGATGCGCGTCCCCACATCCTGTTCTGACAGTATTTTGAGACTACCGCCGTGCAGGTCTGCAATTCGCTTTGCAAACTTAAGACCGTATCCAGGGATATCTGCACCCTTGGCACCTCTCATCTTCACCTTCCAATCAGCTCGCATCCGGCCCGCGATGACCTTCTGCAACTCTTCCTCTGACATGCCCACCCCGTTATCCTCGATCTGCAACACGACGATGTTACCACTCTCGATCGAACACGAGACGGAGATTCGACCGTCGTACGTCCTTCCACGATCCCGTTCCCGGGCCGCTCGCTCCTGCACAGCCTCGATACTGTTAAACACTAGATTCATCACCGCGTGGGACAAAAGAACCCTATTCCCATGGATGCAGATCGGCCTGTTCATCATCTGGCTCGTATCGAATGAGATCTCCTTCAACTCCTCTGGGCGAGCTTTCTGGAGCAACGTGCGTAGATTTGCGACCACCCGAACGAGATCGAAGTCTTCGACGGGTTCAAGCCGGAGGTCATGCATTCGGCCAACAAGTTCGATGCCTGCCATACTCTCAACGTTCCACTGGACCTGCCACTCAATGCCCTCTAAATTCTCCTTCATCTCCTTTTGCCGGCGTTTACTGAATTTCGCATAATATAGTGACAGATTTTTCGCATAATATATTGACACCAGCGTTTCGTTCTCGTAGGCTGTCCGCATGGACAGAAAAGGACGAACACGAAGGGACTTCGACGAGTTGGAGAACCGCCGAAAGC
>JAPLMX010000106.1 GCA_026386805.1 Phycisphaerae bacterium
TGGGCACGGGGAATACTGGAAGTGGCAGGACTTGCGGACCTTGAAGGTGTCCCAGCAGGAGGGTGACTGGCAGTCGCTGGTCAGTCTCCCGGACAATCCGGACATCCCGAGGCTCCAGCGGGGGGCCTGGGGCCAGCTCGGCTATGTCCCGCAATAGTGAATTGGCCCGCGGGGGAATGCCGGTGACGTCACACTTTGTTCCCAACGCCAAACCGTTATCGATTGAACAGGGCGCGATCCAGGACGGTGGAGCGGATGAAGTCGGCGAGGCCCTTGAAGCCGGCCTTCGCGGCGGCGGCGGCGATCATGGCTTTTTCCTCGTGGGTGAGACGGACGTTGACTTGGGTGGTTCGTTTCATGAAGGCGGCGGGTTGGGGCGGGGTCTGGCCGGCTTCGAGCATCGCGGCGACGGCTACGCTCAATGCCTCCTGCGTGGCCTGATAGCACATGTCTGGCGTGTCGCCGTCGGCGAAGACGGTCGGCAGCTCGACAGAGGAGCCGAGGTAGCCGAGACGGTCGCTTTTCTCGATAGTCAGCTTGTAGTCGCGGGCGATCTCGCGGGCCTTCTGTAGGATCGGCGGACGGAACGGCTCGGCCGGATCAATCACCTTTTTCCCGTTCCCGGAAGAATGCTTCGATCTTGCCAACATAATCCACACTCACCTTCTGGCCGTGAACGGGGATGAGAAAGGGCAACTCGCCTTCCTTCATGAACACCCGATACGGCTCCCAGATCTTCTGCAATCTCCAGCCCCGGGACTCAAAGAGTTCCAGAACCTCAGCAAACGGCACCGAATCAGCCATTAGTCGGCCTCCTTAATTGATGTTCTGCTAACCATAACAACGGTCCCCGGCCTCTGCAACAGCAAAGGTCACACCGCCGCCGTGATTCAGCGGAACATCAGGAAGCGCACCGCTATAGGCTGGATCGATCAGCCCGCATCCGAACCTCCTGACGAGCTCTATTCGGATCTTCAACTTACATCATAGTATAGCCTACGATATACGCACGTCAAGTGTTTTCTTCCGCGTGCAGAAGAAATCTTCAGAGGTCGAAGAAGGAAGAAAGGACATTCCACTCCCAGCCTGGGAGATTGCTTCGCTTCGCTCGCAATGACATCAAGAGCGGTGCTACCGAGCAGCTTTGCGTTCGCCCTGGATGGCGAGGGAGTTGGGGTTGACTTGGGGGTGTTAAATCGGGTAAGATGACGGTGGCGGATGCGGTCTGTAGACCGATAGGCTGCGCCTTCAAAGCGAGCCGAGAGAGGCGAAAAGAGAAGGGAAGACCGCCGATGGCGGCCCGGGAACGCGTTGTTGTCCCTTTTTCGCTTTTTTCGGCCATAGTGGAAAGGAAGGGACAAGCGTGTTCCAATCGAGAGGACTCCCAGCGTGGGCGGTAGTCGCGGTTGTCTTGTGGTCTTGCGGGATCAACTGGGGCCAGGCCGAGTCTGTGGTCGTCATCAATGAGCTGCACGTGGACCCGGACGTCAAAACGGAGCTGGTGGAGTTTATCGAGCTTTACAACGCCGGGGCCGCCGAGGTGGATCTGGCCGGCTGGCAGTTCACCGAGGGCGTCCTCTACACTTTCCCGGCCGGTACGAAGCTGCCTGCCGGCAAGTATATCATCGTTGCCCAGAGCCCGGCGGGCATCAAGGCCAAGTGGAACGTGGGCCGGGTTGTGATTCCCGAGAATCTCATCTGCGGGCCTTGGACGGGCGGGCTGAGCAACGAGGGCGAGCGGGTCGTTCTGCGCGATGCGGCGGGGGCCGTGGCGGACGAGGTCGAATACCAGATGGGGTTCCCGTGGCCGACCGTGGGCGACCCGGTGCCGAACACCCAGCCGGGCACGGGATGCTCGATGCAATTGGTGAATCCAGCGTTCGACAACGATCTGGGCGGCAGTTGGCGTTCCGCGCTGCCGACGCCGGCGGCCGTGAACAAAGACGTTCTTACCGACAACGTCCCGCCCCAGGTCCGGCAGGTGAAGCACTCGCCCCAGCAGCCCAAGAGCGGTGAGGTCGTGACGATCACGGCCAAGATCACCGACGCCGACGG
This sequence comes from Phycisphaerae bacterium, assembly GCA_026386805.1. Taxonomy (GTDB): domain Bacteria; phylum Planctomycetota; class Phycisphaerae; order Sedimentisphaerales; family Anaerobacaceae; genus PLanc-01. Next base: position 2,056 of record JAPLMX010000106.1, read on the forward strand.
CGTGGCCAGCGTCAGCCTGCTGTACCAGTTGGTGAATCCGGGGTCCTACATCGCCCGCTTCGATCCGGGGTACTCGCAAGGCTGGACCATGGTCCCGATGCACGACGAGGGGCTGGACGGCGACGCGCGGGCGGGGGACGACGTGTACACCGTGCAGATGCCGGCCGGGATGCAGACACATCGCCGCCTGGTCCGCTACCGGATCTTCGTGATGGACGGCGTCGGGCTGGCGATGACCGTGCCGTATGCCGACGATCCGCAGCCGAACTTTGCCTATTTCGTCTACGACGGCGTGCCGGCCTGGCGCGGGGCCGTGCAGCCCGGCGTCACCCCGGTCGTCGAGTTCCCCGCCGAGGTGATGCAGAGCTTGCCCGTCTACCACCTGCTCAGCAAGAAGTCCGACGTCGAGGACTGCACCTGGCTGTCCAAGTACAGCGGCAGCGAATACCGCTGGTATGGCACGCTCGTCTACGACGGCGACGTCTACGACCACGTCCGCTACCGCGCCAGAGGCGGAGTGTGGCGATACTCCATGGGCAAGAATATGTGGAAATTCGATTTCCAGCGCGGGCACTCCTTCCAGGCCCGCGACGACTACGGGAATCCGTACAAGACGACGTGGAATAAGCTGAATTTCTCCGCGTGCATCCAGCAGGGCAGCTTCGGGCAGCGCGGCGAGCAGGGGATGTTCGAGGCGCTGTCGTTCCGGCTGTTCAACCTGGCCGGCTGCCCGGCATCGAACACGAACTACGTGTACTTTCGCATCATCGACGAGACCGACGAGGATGGCACGCGCAACGCGTCCCATTCGCCGCTGACCACCAGTGGCACGCAGTACGACGGGGACTTCTGGGGCCTGTACATGACCATCGAGCAGATGGATGGCCGGTTCCTTGACGAGCACGGACTGCCCGACGGCAATCTCTACAAGATGGAAGGCGGGGGCGTCTTGAACAACCAGGGGCCGACGCAGCCCTCCAACCAATCCGACCTCAACCAGTTCCTCGGCTACGGCGGCGGCGCGGAGTCCTGGTGGCGCCAGAACGTCAACCTCGACGCCTACTACGGCTATTACGCCATCTACCAGGCGATCCACGACGGCGACATCACCAGCAAGAACTGGTTCCTCTATCACAACCCCGAGACCAACCAGTGGTGGCAGCTCCCGTGGGACAAGGACCTGACGTGGACGACCTACTACGGCAGCAACGATCCCACCGACCCCTTCGGCCGGGCGGGTCTGCTCAACATCAGCAGCATCGGCATCGAGAACAAGAACCGCCTGCGCGAGATCACCGACCTGCTCTTCAACGCCGACCAGACGAACCAGTTGATCGACGAGTACGCCGGGATCATCAACGACCCGGCCGGCGGCCTCTCGATGGTCGATGCCGACCGGGCCATGTGGGACTATCATTGGGTGGTCGGGACCGGGGCCTACCCCAAGTACCTCGACCAGTCCGCCAGTTTCAAGGCGGGCCAGGGCCGCTTCTACCAGTCCGCTGTGGATCACGGCTATCCGCGCACCTTCGAAGGCATGGTCCAGGTCATGAAAGGCTACGTGGTCGAGCGCACGAGCTACCTGAACAGCAAGACCGCCGACTCCGCCATCCCGAACACGCCGATGGTCTCGGCCGTCGGGGCGGCGGGCTTCCCGATCAACGCCCTGACCTTCCGGACCTCCGCCTTCAGCGACCCGCAAGGGGTCAACTCCTTCGCGGCAATGCAATGGCGGATCGCGGAGGTCGCCGCCAGCTCGAAGGCCCCCGTGCAGCAAAACGCGTCCGGCGGCATCGTCCTGGTGCCGGACGGGGCCACCTGGAAGTACTTCAAGGGCACCAAGGAGCCCTCGACGCCTCAATCCGCATGGCGCCAGCTCAACTTCAACGATTCCGCGTGGCACTCCGGCCCGGCCGCAATCGGTTACGGCGAGACCTTCATCGCAACGAACCTCAACGACATGCGCGGCGGCTACACCTCGGTCTACGTCCGCAAGACGTTCGACGTGGTGGATCTCACCGTGCTGGACAAGCTCAGTCTCGAAGTCAAGTATGACGACGGCATCAATGTCTGGATCAATGGCAAGCTGGCCCGCCAGGACAACGTCTCGGGCGAGAACCTGCCCTACAACGCCCTGGCCACCGCCGCCATCGAGAACTGGGAGTTCGTGCCGTCTGATCTCGGCGACCCGCGCACGTGGCTGGTCGAGGGCACGAACGTCATTGCCGTCCAGGTCCTCAACGCCTCCCTTGGCGACAGCTCCGACTGCTTCATCGATGTGCGTCTTACGGGCCAGAGGTCCGCCAACGCCCCCAGCACGGGAGCGACCGTCTCGTCGCAGATCAGTCGGAAGGTCCCCGGCAAGTACGAGATCGACGCCACCTGGCAGAGCGGTGAGATCAAGACGTATAACAGCAATATCACCATCCCGGCCACCGCCGCTGCGCCGGGACGGACCTATCGCGTTCGCTGCCGGATGAAGGACAATACGGGCCGCTGGAGCCACTGGTCCAGCCCGGTCCAGTTCGTGGCCGGTGAGCCGCTGGCCGCCGGCATCCTGGAGAACCTCCGCATCACGGAGGTCATGTACAACCCGCCCGCCTTGGCCGGCGACGGCGTCGACAACAACGAGTTCGAGTTCATCGAGATCAAGAACATCGGCGACGAAGCCCTCAACCTCTCGGGCGTTTCTTTCGACAAGGGCGTCACGTTCTCCTTCGCCGGCGGCAGCGTCACCTCGCTCGCTCCGGGCAAGTTCGCCCTGGTCGTGAAGAATAAGCAAGCCTTCCTCTCCTGTTACGGCTCGGCCCTCGCCGGCCTGATCGCGGGCGAATACCTGGGCAAGCTGGCTAACGACGGTGAGACGATCGCGCTGGTCGATCTGTGGAACGGCACGATCGCGGAATTCGAGTACGGCGACGGCCGGGGCTGGCCGCAGACCGCCGACGGCGCCGGGCACTCGCTCGTCCCGCTGGATGCAGCCGTGCTGACAGAGCCGCAAGGCTCCTTGAACTATCCCGGCAATTGGCGAGCCAGCACGTACCTCGGCGGCTCGCCGGGCCAGGACGACCCGGCCCCGCCCGCGACGGTGCTCATCAACGAGTTCCTGGCGAACGCCCCGCCCGCCAATCCGCCACAGCCGATTGCAGCCGCCGGCGATTGGATCGAGCTCTATAATCCAACCGATGCGAGCGTGAATCTGGCCGGATGGTACCTGAGCGACGATGCCTCCGAGCCGGGCAAGTGGGCGATTCCCGCCGTGTCGATCCCGGCCCACGGCTACGTGACCTTCGACGAAACCGCCGGCTTCGGCGCCGGCAGCACGGGGTTCGGCTTGAGCAAAGACGGCGAGCAGGTCGTCCTCTCCTGCCTGCCGGCCACGGGCGTCGGCCGGATCGCCGATTGTGTCCCCTTCAAGGCTCAGGAGCAGGGAATCTCCCTCGGCCGCTATCCGGACGGCGGCTCCTACTGGTTCCGCCTGACGCCGTCGCGCGACGCGGCGAACAAGAACCCGGTCCTCGACGTCGTAATCGACGAGATCATGTACCACCCCGTCGATCCAAACGAAGAGTACATTGAGCTCTACAACCCGACGACGAGAGCGGTGGATCTGCACAGTGCCACCGCCTCCTGGCGTCTGGACGGGGCCGTAGGCTACACGTTCCCCGCCGGCGTCTCGATCCCGGTCGGCGGCCGGCTGGTGGTCGTCGGTTTCGACCCGATGATGGAGACCTCGCGCTACGTCGCGTTCTTGGCCGCCTATCGCACGGCGCCGCTCGTCCCCGGCATGACGATCGTTGGCCCCTGGACCGGTAACCTCTCGAACCACGGCGAGCGAGTCGCTCTGGAGAAATCGCAGCCAGGCGACAATCCCGCCGACCCTATCGCCTGGGTGCTCGTGGACGAGGTGATCTACAGCGACGTGGCCCCCTGGCCCGCGGCCGCCGACGGTCAAGGCAGCGCGCTTCAGCGAGTCCACGCCGAAGCAGCCTATTCCGGCAACGACCCAACCAACTGGAAGGCGGCCCCGCCGACCCCCGGCAAGTAGGGAAAGTAATCATACAGCACAGCCGCCCCCGGCTGTGGTCATCGCTCCGGGTGCCATGCCTACGCTCGCGTAAGCATGTGGCTGCCATCGGATGGGCATGACCATGCAAGTGTGGAAATGCCACCCAGCGGGAGCATGGACCGCGCGCACCATTCCGCTACTGAGCTGGAGGTCTATCCGGCTTCAGATTCTTCACGAGCCTTTTTACACGATCCACGTCGTCGGCGTATCGTTCAGGGTCCTGTTTCCCAAAGTTCTCGTATATGTGTAGCGCCTCCTCGAAGGCCTTGCGTGCGGCCCCCATCTGGTTCTGATCGCGATGCAGCAGCCCCAGCCTGTTCAATGTCGTGGCTACGTAGGGTAAATAGGTCTCTGGGTTCTGCTCGGCGAACTCGCGGTAGGTCTTCAGTGCCTCCTCGAAAGCCTCGCGTGCGTCCTCCATCCGCTTTTGAACGCAACGCAGCAGGCCCAGACTGTTCAACGTCGTGGCCACGTCAGGCAAATAGGTCTCCGGGTTCTGCTCGGCCAACTGGCGGTGAATCTTCAGTGCCTCCTCGTAGGCCTTGCGTGCGTCCTTCATGTGGTTCTGAACGCGATGTAGCAGGCCCAGGCCGTTTAGCGTCGCGGCCACGCCAGGCAAATAGGTCTCCGGGTTCTGCTCGGCCAACTGGCGGCGAATCCTTAGCGCCTCCTCGTGGGCCTTCCCGGCCTCCTCCATCCGCTTCTGATCACTGCGCAGCAGACCCAGGCTGTTCAACGTCGTGGCCACGTCAGGCAAATAGGTCTCCGGCTTCTGTTCGGCCAACTGGCGGCGAATCCTTAGCGCCTCCTCGTAGGCCTTCCCGGCGTCCTCCGTCCGCTTCTGATCACTGCGCAGCACCCCCAGATTGTTGAGCGTCCTGGCCACGTCAGGCAAATAGGTTTCCGGGTTCTGCTCCGCTAACTGGCGGTGAATCTTCAGCGCCTCCTCGAAGGCCTTCCCGGCGTCCTCCATCCGGTTCTGAACACTGCGCAGCACCCCCAGGTTGTTCAGCGTCGTGGCCACGTCAGGCAAATAGGTCTCTGGGTTCTTCTCGGCCAACTGGCGGTAGGTCTTCAACGCCTCCTCGTAGACCTTGCGTGCCTCCTCCATCCGGTTCTGATTGTGGCGCAGCACCCCCAGGTTGTTCAGCGTCCTGGCCACGTCAGGCAAATAGGTTTCCGGGTTCTGCTCGGCTAACTGGCGGCGAATCTTCATCGCCTCCTCGTAGGCCTTGCATGCGTCCTCCATGCGGTTCTGATCACTGTGCAGCACCCCCAGGCAATTCAGCGTCATGGCCAAGGCGGCCATGTCTCCACTCCGCCTCGCCAGATCTTCACAGTGTTGGTAAGCTGGCAGTGCTTCCCGATGGCGGTTCAGCTTGTGACTGAACATGCCATAGGCGTAGAACGCAGAGAAGTCCTCTGGAGCGGCGGCCATCGCTTCTTCGTACGCCTTCTTCGCCTCATCGAACCGGAACTGCGTAGCGAGAAGACGGGCGCGGAGGAGAAACACCTGGATGACATCCGCCAGTTCTTTGTCCGCCATGGACTTCAGTTGCTTGGCTTCCTCCGCCGATCGCCATAGTCTGTCAGGATCCAAAATGTCGATCGCCTCGGAGACCTTGCTAGCGAGAAAGAGCCGCATCGCCTCCTGATATAGTTCGGAGGCCTGGCCGGGCTTGGGACGTGCCAGTTCTTCAGCGGCCTTCTTTGCGGCGGCCTTGGCTTGGTTCCGCTCCGTTCTGAGTTTGGCCAGTTCGGCGGCCGTGGCTTGTTGGCTCTCTTCCAGTTCCTTGAGACGTTCCTGATACCTGGCCTCAATCGCCTCAAAGCTCTTGCGCAGGTAGAATCGGCAGGTCATCTCTTCGCGAACATCTTCTTTGCACAGCAGAAGGACCAATGACTCGGCATCAGGATCTTTGGGCAGGGGCCAGTGCAACTGTACGTCGTTGACAACCACATGACCGGTCTTGCGTACGATTAGTTGCACCATTTCGCCAGGGAATTTGGCGGGGAACTCCAGGGTGAATTTGCCATTGTCATCTGTGGCTGTCGAGTTAGCGCCAGCCACAACGGCCACCTGCACGTTGGGCACGGGCGGTCCGCCCAACTCGTTGGCCAAGACAACTCCCTTGAGCGTGGCCGCCTCCAACGGGAGGCCTACGCCGACCAGCGACATCAACAGAACTGGCAGAATGCGGCGGTAGTTCATGGGTGACGCCTAACGTTTCAGAATCGCGGTCAAATCATTGGCACCCGGCACAACCATGCTTCGCCACGTCGCATAGCCCGCAGCATCCACTTGCACGGACAACTCCGGCATGATGCGGTCACCGGGCACGCTCAACTCAAAGTAGCCACTGGCGTCCGTCTTCCCAGACATGCCTGCAACGCTGACCACGGCATCCGGAATGGACTTCCCAGCTTCATCTTGCACATGCCCAGCGATTCGCCCAGCGAGTCTCTTGACGGCGACGTAAAGGCTGCTGCCCTCCAAGCGTGGCTGCGCACCGGGGTTGGCAAGTTCGAAGCCGCGTGCCTCCACCGACACGGGCACAGGCTGGCGGCGATATTGCGAAGGGATCGCGGGGAAGACCGCCTGTCCTCTATCGCCAATCGGCTCAAGTCGGCGATCTCCACCGAGGTCAAGGATAACGATCCCCGTGTTCTTGACTACCATATCCTGTCTGCCGGCCTCGCCGTGCACGTAGACCGTGAGCGGGAAGGTCTGGGAGTTTGGTGGAACCAGAACGAAACCACCGATGACCACCAAGGCAAAGCCAACAATCGGACCGCCGAGTTCCAGGATGCCGCCGAGTTGCTCTCCGCGATAATGGGCGTATGAGTGGCACACTTTGAACAGAACCACGGCCACAGCTAACCCGAGCAAAACGAGTACGACGTAGTAGACGTAGCCTGTCAGCCCGAGGGCCGTGAGCTTGTCGGCCTGCCAGACCAGAACAGCCAGCACGGCAAGCCCGAAGACGACGCTGACCAGAGACACCACCGCATAAGGGGCGATCTTGTCCCATGGACCGAAGTGCTTGGCGGATGGAGGACGCTCATCTTTCTTCGCCTTATTCTGTCTCATTTTCCTCTGGCCTCTGGAGTCCCGGGGGACAACGCGCTCCCATTGCCCTCTCAGGTCTCGAATCAGTCGGTCAATGCTTCACTGAGGAATATTATGGCGGAGGTAGCCCGGAAGGGCAAGGAAGAAAGCTGGGACAGCCCATTTCCTTCCATTTCCTATTCTCCGAAGAGCGGTAGAGCATCCGGAGAGCAGCTCCTGCCTGATTCTGTCATTCCTGCGGAGGCAGGAATTATTCCCGCGCAGGCGAGGAACGGCAGGAATCCAGGAATCGCGGGAGTGGACTTTTCGTCATTCGCCCTGTGGCTGCTGCGGGCGGCAGGTGCCCTGGGTGTGCTCGTAACGTGTAGAGTTCTTGCCACGGGATTCACGTGCTACGGACGAATGACGTCCCAGAGACGCAGGCCGCTGATCTTGCTGAAGCGCGAATCGAAGGTGGCCAGGACCGAGCCGGTTTCGATGGCATGGGCGGCGATCCACACGTCATCACCAGTCCCGTGGATCGACTTTGCGCAAGTCTTTGGTTTTCTTCTCGAATTCCCTCTCATCGGCTTTGGACCAGACGCCGGAGAACTCGGCAAAATCGGTCTTTCGATCCCCGTTGCGCCGCTCCTCCAGGCCCAGCGCCTGGCGAAGGAGCATCTTGACGGTCTTGTTGAGACTGAGCCCTTCTTTCCGGGCCTTCTCCTCGATCAAGCCTCCTGTGGATTCATCCAGATCGTGTATCGTGATCGATTTCACAGCGATACCTCATGTCTGCACCAAAGTAGTTCATTTATGGTTCAATCATACACCTTCCATCGGCAGATGGCAAGGGTTTTTGATACGGAATCCGGAGGGCCGCCGGATGGCGGACGGCGAATTCTCGTGGTACACTGGCTGCCGTCCGAGTGCCGCCTTTGCAGGGACGAAAGTGCAGTTTTGCTCTCGGAGGCGTGCCGGGGAGATGGGAATGGGCGACATTCTACTTCTTGCCTGGGTCTGCGGCGATTGCATCCCTGGCGTCCCGTTTGCAGTTGAGGCCGACACTCCGTTCTATAGGACAAGACGGGACATCTACTGCCGCCCTTTCTTCAGAGGGACCGCGATTCCTTTCTCCAGCTCAGCACCATTGTAAGTCCCAAGGGCGACGCCATTCACCGTCAAAGCACAACTTGCGGATGGCCTGATGTTCCGAAATACCATGACCGGCTCACGCTGCCATGGGAAAGGACTGCTGATTTCGATCTCGATCTTTCCGTCGCTGGCCTCGCACTTGGTGACGTTCAGCCCGTTTACGCCCACCGCGGTTCCGGATGCGACATCGACAATGCAATCCTGTAGGAATTCCTCGTCGATCTCGATTCCCGCCATGCCGCTGCCCGAGCCCCAGTGGAAGCTCGAGACACCCGCTTTGTTTCCGTATCCGCCGTGCGCCCAATTCTCGGAGGGCGAGATCGGGAACTGCGCCCGCAGGGCGGCAATACCCCGTTCCAGGTACTCCGCGTTGCCGGTGGCGCGATAGTAGTCGAGCAGGACGTTGCCGAATTGACTCTGCCGCGCGTCCGACCATTCGGCATCCGAATTCTGGGTCGTGAACCCACCGAGAAGCATGGTAGGACCGGTCAAGCCGTCCAGCAGCGGATTGGTCCAGCATTGTTGATAGAGAAGAAGATAGTCGAGCAGACTTTCCCCCTTCTCCAGGTAGGCCCGGTCTCCCGTCACACGCCAAGCCTGGAGGAAGGCGGCCACGGCCTGACCGAGGGCAAGGTCATTGGCCGGCCACTGCCCGCAGCGAGTGTCAAAGCTGATCCCGCGCGGACTGCAACTCCAGAAGGTCTCGAAATCGTACCACTTGCGCTCGGGAATCACTTCCTTTTCCAGAAAGGCCAATCCCTTCTGGGCCGCAGCGAGGTATTCCGATTGCTGGTCCGCCTCATACAGCTTGAGAAGAAAGAGCGCAACCGGCCCCGTTTCGGCCATCGTGTACGGCGCCTTGTCTTTGAGCGGATTTCCCGCTTCGTCGAAGAACGTCGCGAACCTGCCGTCCGGCTGCTGGCGTGCGATCAGGAAACGGGCCAGTCCCTGGCAACGGGGCAGGACCTTCTCGTGACCAGGCAATTGGGCCTCCCTCCAGCGCAGGAGCCAATAGGCCGTCCAGCTCATGTCATAGCCGAGGAATCCCTGGATCGTGCTGCCCCCGGAGCCATCACCGGCTCCCCAAACCGGCTGGCTATTCTTGTCGAGGGCGGCAATGCACTTGAAAGCACCATTCGCACCAGGCGATTGGAGCGCCAGCTCCACGGTCTGGGCCGCCAGTTGGAGAAGATCGTTGTTCGCGGTTCGACGCGCATAGAGCGCCATGCCCAACGAGGTCCGCAGACTATTGAACCAGGAAGAGAGATATACGGACCGCGGCCCGAGCGCACGGCTCGTACTGACGCCGCCGCCGATCGAGCCGTCCGGCAGGACGATCTGGAGCCAGGCCTTGCGAGATTCCTGGTCCCACACGCGTTGCCGCCACTGGTCGAATAAGGCGAGGTCCTGGTAGGGACCGGTTCCCTTCTGCTGTTCGGCGGCCACGGATTGGCTGGGACGCCCGAACCGCTCCCAGTGAAACCGCACGCCCTGGCGGTACGCCTGCCCTGGTTCGGCGGTGGCCGTCACCAGCAGGAAATAGACGTTGTCCAACGGTCGCTCCAATTTCCACGCTCGTTGGGTGTCCATGCGGTAGACCGAGTGGCGCGCCAGTTTGGCCGGCATGAAGCCGACGCGCAACGAGGGGCTCTTAGTGACATCGAGGTCCAGGGCATGATGGCAGAGTCTCAGTGTGTCGCGATTCAGTGCCGTGACATCCGGCACGACGCCGAAGGCCAGCCGCTTGGATTGAACGAGGACCAGGGGCGCCTTGTACTGCGCGTCCGGATTGAAGCCCCCGACCGACGGCGAATAGGACCACTCCGCGCGTTGCGAAAAGGTGAAGCGGTCCGTGACGGACTGAAGCTCCACAGCCTGCGACGGCTCCAGCCGGGTCGTGACGCGGAGCCACGGACCGCTTCCTTCGGGAGAGATCTTCCGTACGATGCGATAGGGTCCCGCCGAGAGAACCTCCGTCATCTCTTTCCCAGAAGCCTGGACCTCCGTCGTCGTGACCTGGACTTCCTGCGGAATGGTGCCTTGAGGACTGCCCTGGGCACCATGCAGGCAGATCGGTCCGCCGCTGATGCCATCGGACGTCGCCACCTCGACCCAGGCATCATCGTCCGTCTTGGCCAAATAGCGTTCCCGCAGACGGCCGTCGGCCAGATCCGCTTCCACGCGTACCTTGTCGCCGCTCAGCACGGCCTTGGTCGCGGTCCCACCCAGGGCATTCCCTGTCTGTACCGCAACCAAGGACAGAATCAGGGCGTGGGTCCAGGAGACTCTTGAGACGGTTCCGCAAACGAGGCGTTTCATCGAGACATAGAATGGCTGATGCATAATTCCTCACCGTGTTCAGCGTGATAGAAGCACAAGGCGATCTTGGTTGCCTATCGGTCTGCGCCTTCGTGGATCGCTTGGCGGACTTCGCGATTGATCCGGACGCTGCACCAGTGCTGGCCGCACATCGAGCAGTAGTCCGCCGAGCGAAGCTCCGTCGTCCCCATTTCCTGGCAGGCTTCGCGGTGCATCCGATCGGCCGTTTGCGGATCGAGCGACGTACCTATGTGCGTCTCCCAGTCCAGATTGGACCTTGCGGTGCTGAGCTTTCGGTCGCGGGCGTCGGCCCCTTGGAGACCTCGGGCGATATCCGCCGCGTGGGCGGCGATCTTGGCCGCCACGACGCCGGTCCGGACGTCGTCGGCGTTGGGCAGGCCGAGATGCTCACGCGGCGTTACGTAGCACAGGAAGGACGCCCCGTAGAACGCGGCGGCGCAGCCCCCGATGGCGGAGGTGATGTGGTCGTAGCCGGGGGCGATGTCCGTCACCAGGGGACCCAGCACGTAGAACGGAGCGCCGTGGCAAATCTCCTGCTGCAATTCCATATTGTACTGAATCTGGTGGAAGGGGATGTGCCCGGGACCTTCCACCATGACTTGGCAGCCCCGCTCCTGGGCCCTTTGGGTCAGTTCGCCCAGCGTTCTCAATTCCGCGAGCTGCGCGGCGTCGGTGGCGTCGGCGATCGCGCCGGGCCTGAGACCATCGCCCAGAGAGAAGCATACGTCGTACTCGGCCATGAGGTCGCACAGCTCGTCGAACATCTCGTAGAGGGGGTTCTGCCGATGGTAGTGGAGCATCCATTTGGCGAGCAAGGCTCCGCCCCGGCTAACGATCCCCATGACACGTTTGTCCAGCAGGGGCAGATGCTCCCGGAGCACGCCGGCGTGGATCGTGAAGAAGTCCACGCCCTGTTTCGCCTGTTCTTCCACCGTCCGCAGAATGATGTCGCGGGTGATGTCCTCCACCTGTCGGCCTTCGATCATCTGGTAGATCGGCACCGTTCCGAAAGGCACGGGGCAGTGTGCCAGCAGCTCGGCGCGGATGGCGTCAAGGTCGCCGCCGGTGCTGAGGTCCATGATCGCGTCGGCGCCGACGGCCAGGGCTGCCTCCATCTTCTCGATCTCGGCCGGCACGGAGCAGCGAACGCTGCTGGTGCCGATATTCGCATTGACCTTCGTCCGAAGCGCCCGGCCGATGCCGGCGGGCTTCAGGTTGCCCTCAAGGTGAATCCTGTTGGCGGGAATCACCAGTCGGCCGGCGGCCATCTCGTCACGAATGACCTCGGCGTTCAGCATTTCGCCCTCGCCGACTTGCCGCATGGCTTGTGTGATGGTTCCAGCTCTCGATTCAGTCAACTGTGTCGTCATGACGCACTACTCCTGGCGGCCCATAAAAAAATCGCTCCTGCGGGGAAGCGATTCGTCGGATCGGCACCAGAGGTGTCCATCGCTTTCCTACGCAGGCATATCCGCCCGTTCGGCGTTTATCCTGATCAGGTTCCGAGGGTGTTCTCTCAGGCCCGCCACCCGGCAGGCCACCCCTAGCGACCGTAACCATTGTACCGGACACCGCCGGCCGCGCCCACGCAAATCTCTCTCGTCAACGTTGCGTGATCTCGTCCTTTGGCCTGCGCTACGGCGTTTCCCTGGTGATTTTCTTGACTTGCCCCCAAGCTCCGGGTTATCATCATGGTGGTTGGCGAGTGGGTAATTGCTTGCTGCGTAATATGTTACGGGAAGGGACCCGAATGGATACTCGCGAAATCAGGAAAATGAGCCGAGCCGAGCGCCTGGCGACGATGGAGGCCCTTTGGGACTCGCTTGTCGAGGAAGAAGCGGAAGTCGAGTCCCCGGATTGGCACCGGGATGTCCTGGAAGAGAGGAAACGAAAGATCGAAAGTGGCAAGGCGGAATTCATCTCTCTCGAAAAGCTCAGAGCGAGTCGCAGATCGTGAAAGTGCGAGAGATGAATCGGAGAAACGACTTCCTTGTTTTGCTGGGTGCGGCGATTGGAGGGCTGTTGGGATACCTCGTCTTCTTCTGGCTCGCCGGTCGAGGTCTCTATGGACTGGCTTTGCCGGGAGGGCTGCTGGGCTTGGGGGCCGGGATCTTCAAGACCCGCTCGGAAAGCAGTCCCAATCGTATGCGGTCTCTCGGCGCTGGTGTTGGGCCTGTTCACGGAGTGGCGTTACGAGCCGTTTGTAGCCGATGCCAGCCTCGGATACTTCGTGTCGCATGTACATCAGCTCCAGCCGATCACGCTGCTGATGCTTGGAGCGGGTACATTGATTGGTTTCTGGGTTCCCTTCCGCCGTGGCCAGGCCGCCAGGAAGACCCAACCATTGGATGAGATTCCGCAAGCCAAAGCGACGGAGAAGTAGATATGGCGTCCCCCGAATTTCTAGTGAGCCTGTGCTGGTAGGTGCTTTGTATGCCTTCTTTCAACTCCTCCCCCAAGAACCTTGCTGAGGTTGTTCACTCAGAGCTAATAGGGCGAGGCTCAAGCTGCCCCAATCAGAACCACCGGCAGAGCCGGTGGTATGAGGAAGGCCCCTAAAAGGGGCCATCGCGTGACTAATCGAACATTCAACTACCCTGGTCCTCCCGCTTCTCGCGGTCTTTTCCTCTTGGAGGTGCTAACGTGGAGTCTC
>JAPLMX010000232.1 GCA_026386805.1 Phycisphaerae bacterium
TTAGCACCTCCAAGAGGAAAAGACCGCGAGAAGCGGGAGGACCAGGGTAGTTGAATGTTCGATTAGTCACGCGATGGCCCCTTTTAGGGGCCTTCCTCATACCACCGGCTCTGCCGGTGGTTCTGATTGGCTTTGTTTTTCCGAAGGCGTCATCTGCCTGTCCTTCCCACAAACCTTTTCCCAAACAGGAGTTAATGCCGATTTGCCTTTGGCGGAATTGGCTTTGTTTCGCACAGCCGGTCCCCGACCTCCCGCCGGAACGGGTCCGATTGTGGCTCCCTTGCCCGTCCATGTCAGTGCGGCGAACGCGGCAAACCTGCCTCTGCGGAGGTTGGGAAAGTAGCCTCACGCCCGCGAATTGGCTTTGTTTTCGCAGCAGTTTCATCAGCCTGTTTCCATCGTAACCCATGGTCTCAACGACGGTTAGCGTCGATCCGCCCTTCGCAGAATTGGCTTTGTTTCGCACAATCAGGTCGGCCCCCACTGATTCGCCCGCCCCAGAGGCACGGAGGGGCCGAGAGAAGACAACGATGGAGCCGAAAGAAACGAGAGAAGACGCAAAGACGACGAAGAAGGAAGCAGGCTGTGCATGACCAAGCCCTCCAGATTCTCAGTTTCCTATTCACATTCCGTTGTGTGACTATCTTACATATTCCAGTATTCGGCGTCAAGCAGAATTCCAGCAATCCGGCGGCCTTACTCACTTTCACCGTACCGGATGTAAGCCTTTGCCGGACAAGGAATTGGGGGGAGTCGCGATTGTCATTCCTGGGAATGCAGAAGTAATCCCCGTCAGCGGGAAAGGGCAAGGGACGTTGCGAAGGTTTCTTGCATCCGGAGAGAAAGCCTGTGCAATTGCAGATCCTGTCGCCACAATGCTTTATGTCTCCACGGCGCTACCTGTCATCGGCATGTAGCGCCAAGAGTTGACCGCTTTTCGCAAGTGGGTTTCTGTTTACGCGTTGGCCCAGCATTCCTGGGCTCATCCGGCTCTAGCGTACTTCCGCTGGAGAACGGCCGAAGAACCGGGGCCGCTGTCCCCGAGCCCCTGAGATTTACCGCGTTTCGCCAATAGCATGACAGGCAAACCAGGTGATGCCGCCGAACGGCGGTGCTCTCCTTGCCGTGCCGCCTCCTCCTGCTATCATGCTATTGGCCCAAAGCGCAAAATCTCCCGAGCACGCCCACCTCGGGTGTGTCCGTCTTGCTTCTGTGTTCGACACGCGGGCTGCCGATGATCGGACGATGCGGGAACGGCGAGTGACGAATTCGGCGTCTGTGGCCTCTCCCGTGCAACGAAGTACGCCAAAACCGAATGATACGGATCCGGAAAGATCCGTGCGCGGTACGGATTCTGTCATCCTGAGGCGAAGCCGAAGGATCTGGCCACCGAATCGGAGGTTTCTCTCGCTCGCAGGCCAGATCCTTCCCTCCGCTACGCTCCGTTCAGGATGACAAGCGGGGGCGGAAGAATCAACCAGAATCCGTATGAGCCCTATTTCCTATTTCCCGGCTCCCACTCCAATTCGCGTTAGAGACGCTCCAGAGCCTGGACGCCATCAGTTACGGGGTTTATCCACTGAATGGGCTTGGGAACGCGAAGTCGATCCTGGCATTTGTGCCATATCCGCTGAATCGCGTCATCTCGCGTGACAACGATGCCGTCCCCCGCGCACGCAGCTTCTACGAGGCAGAGGTCTTTTCTGAGTCCATCTTGCTCGGCGGCGGAGAGTCCTTCACAGGCTTCGTCCACATGGCTCAGTTGTATGCCTTCGAATCTGTGCACCTTCTTCTTCGCCACCATCGACCTGAACCACTTGCGGGTGAAACGACTCATGTGACGGTTCCATTCGTTCTGTACTGCCTCTGTCATGACAACACGATGGCAGATGGTGAGGATGGCGAGAAGCGCGTCGCGGCAGTAGGATGACTGGGGATGCTCAGTTCCACCAGCGGAACGAGCCACACACGCATCGACGACCAGGAGTCTGGAGCGCTTGTTGGTCGTCATTTGCCGGCCTCTTTGCTTTCGACGGCGTCCAGATATGCCTTTTCGGCGTTCAGTTCGACCTCATCGAAGTCCTCCGGCCAGTCACCATACGCGCCATTCTGATCCAGGTCCGCCGGCGTGACAACGGTGCGTCCATTCTCCTGCCGCTGGAACCAGTGCAACTTGACCTTATCCGTGGACAGCTTGCCCGTTGCGACGATCGTCTGAACCTCTCTCAGAAGAAGAGCACTATGCGTTTCAGCAACAACGATGACGCCGCGATTGGCTGCATCCGCTAACACATGGGCAAGCCGTCGCTGTGCGCGCGGATGCAAGTGAATCTCAGGCTGTTCAAGATATACAACCTGTCCGGGTCTTGCCACGATCAGCGCGACCACGACAGGTAACGACTGTGACA
Source organism: Phycisphaerae bacterium (assembly GCA_026386805.1). Taxonomy (GTDB): domain Bacteria; phylum Planctomycetota; class Phycisphaerae; order Sedimentisphaerales; family Anaerobacaceae; genus PLanc-01. The sequence continues at coordinate 2,409 of JAPLMX010000232.1, forward strand.
CGCCCAAACCAACATCTGCGATGCTGACAAGGTCGTGAGCCCCTCCACGTCTACCGTGCGTCAAGCGTCCTACACGGAGCTCGACCTGTGTGTCATCCACAGGCTCGGCCTTCACCTTCCACGTCAGTCCCATCTCTCCAAGCGCTAATCCGAGTTCGGCTAACCGAGTGTCATTTGTGGACTGCCACTGCGCGATTGTGCTGGCAACGTAGTTCTCAAACGTTCCCGGGAACAGTGGCCCAGCAGCGCTCTTGGCGTATGTGCGTCGTGGATTCCCTCTTAGCCCGGGCAGATGTATCAGACCTTGCAGATGCGGAATGAATCGAGCACTGGGGGACGGCCTGAATCCGCTCGGAAACGGGAGATTGGCCTTTGGGTCGAGTTCGAAAGAAAGGAAACATCGTTCACGATACACGGACCAACACAATTGCTCCTTCCTCATCTTTTGGATGGCGTCGTACAAAGGCCTGGCGGAATCGGGCAGAACCTTGATGATCTCGTCGTGAGACATCTTCGGGACAATGCGCCTCATGTCACTGTCGTCGGAGTAGCTCATCATGTTCACTTCAAATCCTACACCCTTTGCACGCTTGAAGACAACCTCAAGACAGCGACCACTCGACAGTTCAATCCGCACCGCGAATTCCGACTTGCCTGCCTTCCCAGGGACTTGACTGAGAAGCTGTTCTGCCGAGGTGAAACGGACATTCGGGCCATCGAGAAGCAGGGGCCCAGGATCGCTTGGCGCCTCAAGGGTCTGTTTCAGCAACAGGATGGGCTGCATTATGCTGGATTTGCCCGAGCTGTTTGCCCCGGCAAGCAGTGTCAAGGGGCGCAGCTCGATCCGCTGTTCGTCAGCGATGGACTTGAAGCCGCGCACCGCTATCTTGCCTATGCTATCCGGTCCATTGGCCATTTGCTTCTCCTTCTGTCGGGGCAGTGCCCTCGATGATGCGTAAATCGACATTCTACACCCCCAGTCGAGCATTTCAACGGATTCTCACGCCACCCAGCGGACGCTTTCACTTCGTTCGTTTCGGTGAGTTTGCGATTGCTCTGGGGTTTGTGGCATCTGGAGAGAACGCCTGTAGAATCGTAAATCCTTTTGCCGCTATGAGTTATATGAAATCCGTTCGCGGAGATGCCTGGCATGGTTGCTTCTCTGGCTCAACTGCACTAATATGCACGAGCGTTCAGTGTGGATCAGAAGGTGCACACGGGTTCAATACATGGCGAAGGAGGATGTCCGACTATGAGAGTCGTCGCAGTAACGTGTTTGCTCTTGACCTGCCTTACATCTTGCATCCCATTGGTCCAGGCTCCCGCCAGCTCGACCGACCGGGACCCCTACGGGGGCTGGAACCGTCTGCAATTCGAATCCACCGGCTTCTTCCGCGTCTGCGAGCGAGATGGGATCTGGTGGCTGGTAACCCCTCAAGGCCATGCCTTCCTCTCCAAGGGCGTCAACAACGTAAGCTTCCGCGCGGATGATGCGCCCCAGCTTGGTTACTCCCCGTACCAACGCGCGGTGCAGGACAAGTACGGCTCGCAGGACGCCTGGGCCAAAGCGGCCGTCGAGCGGCTGTGCGGCTGGGGGTTCAATACGCTTGGGTCCTGGTCCAGCCCGAGCACCTTCGACCATAATATGCCGTACACGGTCAACCTGGGTCTGGCCACGCGTGCCGGCGCGGACTGGCTCAAGGGCGCGGTTGGTGACTTCTTCTCCCGGGACTTCGAGCAGAAAATGGAAGCCGCATGCCGACAGCTTTGCGGACCACGGGCCAAGGACCCCTGGCTTATCGGCTATTTCACCGATAATGAGCTGCGCTGGGGAGCCGATTGGCGTGGGAAAGAGAGCCTGCTGGAGGAGTATCTTCGCTTCCCCGAAGACGCGGCGGGCAGGAAGGCGGCTCTGGAGTTCCTAAAGCAGAGGTACAGTGACGTTGCCGCACTCAATCCGGCCTGGGGAACGAATATCACCAGTTGGGACCAGTTGCGCGGCCGGGAGCAGACCAGTGGGGACGCGGTCCGAAAGGATCAGGCCGCGTGGCAGGAAGTTGTGGCACAACGGTATTTTGCGACCTGCAAGAACTCCATTCGCAAGGCCGACCCCAATCACCTTATCCTCGGCTGCCGGTTTGCGGGACAAGCACCCGATCCAGTGCTCCGCGGCCTGAAAGACTCCGTAGACGTGGTCAGTTTCAACAACTATGGGCAGACCGCTCCCGCAGAGACTCTCCAGAATATCCACCGCCTGACGGGGCGGCCGATCATGCTGACCGAGTTCAGCTTCAAGGCGATGGATTCCGGGCTGCCCAACACCAAAGGGGCCGCACGTCCGGTCGCCACCCAGGCGGACCGTGCCGACGGGTTCGCCCGCTACGTTCATGGGCTCCTCGATCTGCCGTTTATGGTGGGATTCCACTGGTTCGAGCACGCCGACGAGCCGAAAGAGGGACGCTTCGACGGAGAGAACTCGAACTACGGCGTGGTCTCGATTGAGGATCGGCCCTGGGACATCCTGGTCCAGAGGATGACAGAAGTCAACGCGGGTCTGGAAGTGCGTCATGCCCAGTCGGCAGCGAAGCACGTGGAATAGGGACAGACAACACAAATGAGGAGAGAACTATGTTGAACTGCAATCAACTCAAATCCAGCGCAAGCCCCAACATTCACAACCATGTGTGCAGTTGCTGCTCGATGTCCCGGCGCTCCTTCCTGGGAGCGGCCGCCGCTTGTACGGCGGCGTTGACCACGGGGTGTGCGAGTCTTCAGAGTCTGCACACCACGCCGAAAGCGAACGAGGAGATCGATCTCGCCTCCTTCCGGCCGCGACCGCAGGTTCGCGTGATGAGCGTGATCGCGCGGCAGAAGCCGCCGTATTGGCTCGGCTGGCCCGGCACATCCTATAACGTGGAGGGTGAGCGGGCACGGTACACCCAGGCCATTGCCGACGCCGGCCGGCGCATCGGGGTCGAGATCGTCCAGGAGGGGGAGCCGCTGGAAGAGAAGGCCGCCATTGCCGCGTTTGTCAACAAGGTGCAGGCCGAGAAGCCCGATGCGGTTGTGGTCACGCTCCAGCACATGCAGAGCTGGGGTACGGCCAGTGAGATTGCCAAGACCGGCGTGCCCACGATCGTCTTTGCCCCGGTCGGCACCGCCTTCACAGGGCATATCAATAGTCTCGCCTTCCAGCCCGGCGTCCATGTTATCTCGTCGCTGGAGATCCCGGCCGTCGAGCAGGCCCTGCGCATGGTACGCGCCAAGCGACAGCTCGAAGCGACGAAGATGCTAGTGATCCAGGGCAGTGAGCGCAAGGAAGGCAAGTTCGGTCTCGTGAATCTCCAGTATGTCCCCCGGGCGACTTTCGAGGAGATGTTCGCTCGGACGCCGGCCGGCGAGGAGGCCCAATGGGTGGCCCACCAGCGGTTCCGTGAAGCCCGGAAGATCGTCGAGCCGACGAAAGAGGACGGCCTGAACGCCGCACGCTCGTACATTGCGGCCAAGCAACTGCTCAAGAACGAAAGCTGCAACGCCCTGACGACCGATTGCCTCGGCATGGTCTCGCAGAAGAAGGTGCCGACCCCGCCGTGCCTGGGCGCGTCGATCTTCCAGGATCATGGGGTGACCTACGGCTGTGAAGCAGCGGTCGGGCCGGCGGTGTCGCTCATGCTGACGAGTTATCTGTTCGACAGGCCCGGCTTCATGAACGATCCCGTGCCGGAGACCGCCAAGAACGTCTTGATCGCGTCCCATTGCGTCAGTGGCACACGGATCTACGGCCTCGACCGGCCGAAGGAACACGCACCATACATCCTCCGCAGTCACTCCGAGTCCAACCTGGGTGTCTCGACCCAGGTCCTCTGGCCGGTGGAACAGCCGGTGACGCTCGTGCAGTTCTTCAAGCCCGATGCGCTGTACCTCGATACGGGCACCGTGGCCGGCAACGTCAACACGCCCCCGGCGGGCGGCTGCCGGACGAGCGTTGAAATCCGGATGGATGAGGTCGAGGATAGCCGTGACGTTCTGGGATTCCACCAGGTGGTCTTTCTCGGGAACCACCGGCGCGAGGTCGAGGCGTTCTGCCAGATGTACGGCATCAACGTGGTTCACTCGCCCCGGACGCACGAGGAAACGGTCAAGCCGGCGTCGAAGCCGGCGCGGACCTGAGGCCGAACATCGGTTGCCATCAAACGCCGAGCGTTCACGGCGGATAGACAGGCCGTATGGTGCGGCCTATGCCGTAGGACGGCGGGCAGGGCTTCATTCGCAAATCGCGAAGCGGATATGATTCTCGTGAGTGCAATTGACAAACGCCCACAGGGATGCTAATCTGACCTGAGAAGTTGATGGGATTTCACATGACGCCAAACAACATTGAAATTGGACGGCTCTCGCGAGAAGAGAAGCTGAGGGTCATGGAAGCTATATGGGAAGACCTGTCGAGGGAAGCGGAGCAGGTGGAATCCCCTGACTGGCACCGTGAGGCTCTCGACGAGACCGAGCGCCGGCTCCAGGCGGGCCGAGAGAGCGTGGTGGACTGGCCCGAGGCGAAGAAGGAACTCAGGAAGCGATCCCCGTGAGAATCAAGCTGCTCTCTTCAGCGATAGAGGACCTGCACGAGGGACACTCATTCTACGAGAGGCAGGGAGAAGGATTGGGAGAGTACTTCTTTGATTCCCTCTTTTCCGACATCGACTCTCTGACGCTGTACGGCGGAATCCATCCGAAGGTCTTCGGCTATCATCGCCTGCTGTCCAAGAGATTCCCGTATGCGATCTACTACAGGATGGAGGAGGAGTCTGTAGTTGTGGTTTGGAGAATCCTGGATCTGCGTCGCAATCCGAGAAGACTCCGCCAGTCGTTGGGACACGGGGGAACCACCGGCGAGATGGGACAGGATGAGTAGCGCGTCTTCGACAATTGCCGGGGGAGTCAGACGGTCTCCATCGCACTCTCCTGAGGAATAGGCTTATGTTCTTTTCGCCGCTATATCTGTCTCCGTCTTTGGGCGGTACGCCGCTCAGATATAGACCTTGTCCATCATGCGCGGGAAGGGGATGCACTGGCGGATGTGTCGTTCGCCGATGACCCAGGCGACGGTCCGCTCGACGCCGAGGCCGAAACCGCCGTGCGGCACGGAGCCGTATTTGCGCAGGTCCAGATACCAGTCGTAGGTCTCGGGGTTGAGGCCCTGGTTTTTGATCCGGGCCAGCAATCGCTCGTAGTCGTCCTCGCGGACCGAGCCGCCGATGATCTCGCCGAAGCCGGCGGGGGCCAGCAGGTCGAAGTTCTGCACGACCTGCTCGTTCTGGCGGTCGGTCTTCATGTAGAAGGCCTTGGCCTCGGTCGGGTAGTGCGTGACGAACACGGGCTTATCGTGCATCTGGGAGATGATGGTCTCGTCGGAGCCGCCCAGGTCCTTGCTCCACTGGAACTCCGCCGCCAGTTGGGCGTGCTTGGGATTGTTCTCGATCCTCGTGTTGACTTCCTCCAACTCGCCGCGCAGGTCGATCAGCTCGGCGGCGATCTTGTCCTGCTGCCACTGCTTCAGTTGCCCGGTCTGCTGCTTCTCCATCTCCGCGATCCGGTTTTCGATTTGCCGCTTCTGCTTTTGCAGGTCGTCCAGCTCGCGGGCGAGGAACTCTCTGGCCTTCGGGCCTTTAAGAATCTCGACCGCCTCGCTGTACGTCAGCCGGTAGAAGGGGGGCGCGATCTTTTCCAGGGCCGGGATGTCGGCCCCGAGGGCCTGCAAATCGCCTCGATTGTCTGAGAGGACTCGCTGGGCAATAGAGGAGACGAGGCCTTCTGCCAATCCGAGCAGGCTGTCCAAGTCGGCGAAGGCGACCTCCGGCTCGACCATCCAGAACTCGGTCAGGTGCCGGCGGGTTTTGCTCTTCTCCGCCCGGAAGGTCGGCCCGAAGCAGTAGACCCGGCCGTAGGCCATCGCGGCCGATTCGAGGTAGAGCTGGCCCGTCTGCGTCAGGTGCAGCGGCCGGCCGAAGTAGTCCACCTCGAACAGCGACGTCTGGTCCTCGCCGACGATGGTCGTGAAAATGGGCGTATCCACGAGGATGAAGCCGTTGTCGTTGAAGTACCGGCGGATGGCGTCGATCACCGTGTGGCGGACTTTGCCGATGGCCCACTGCCGCTGCGAGCGCAGGTGCAGGTGGCGGTGCTTCATCAGGAACTCCACGCCGTGCGGCTTGGGCGTGATCGGATAGCCTTCGGCCGGGGCGATGACCTGAGCACCCGTCACGGCCATTTCATAGCCGCCGACGCTGCGCTCCTCCGCCCGAATGGTTCCGGTCACAGATAGGGAAGACTCTTGGCCGAGCCGCTTAAGCTGCTCGAAAAGGTCCTCGGGGATCTTGCCCTTTTCGACGATGCACTGGCACAGGCCCGTGCCGTCGCGGACGATCAGAAACTGGATCTTGCCGCTGGCCCGGCTGTTGTACAGCCAGCCGTTCAGCGTTACTTCCTGTCCGACGTGGTCGTTCAACTGGTTGATGTAGACGGTGTTGTCCTTGGTCATTTCTCGGGTTCCTTACTGGCATTGGGTTCAGCAAGGCAACGCAGCGGGATGACGCAAGCCATCGGCGGAGCCTACGCGGCCCACTTTGCGGCCCTTTTCCAGCCACAGAATATATACGATACGGTGATCCCCGCAAAGTACATACTTGCAGCCCACCCTCGGGGGTTCACGTGGCATTGAGAAGTGGCAACCCGCCCCAGCAGATCAACTTCTGGTCTCAGGCATGATCAGCCGTGCCACGATGTAGGTCAGGACCATGGGAAGCAGCGCTGTCGACAAGGCCAGGAAAACTACGATGATCCGAATCAGCGTCGGGTCGATGTTGTATGCCTCGCTGATGCCGCCGCAGATGCCGAAGATCTTCTTGTCCGTCCTGGAACGATATACCCGTTTCATTCTTCACCTTTCTGGATCGTCCACTGTCTACAGAGCTATACGCCGTTGGCGTCTTGCTGTGCCAGCTTTCTGCATGCTTCGTCGATTACGTTGAAGTATGCCTGCTGATGGCGGGGATTTCGTTTTTCCGTGAGCTTTTGCTTGGCTTCCGCAGGCCCAAACCAGGTCGGGTCTCGGCCCTGCTCGGGCGTGTCACACTCCGATTCGACGTGCAGAAGGTAGGCAGCGACCGTCAATTCCACAGGTCGCCCGTCGGGAGTCCGTTTCTCGTGAGAGAACGTCATGAACGGCTCGGATACGATGCTGCCGCGCACGCCGGCTTCCTCCAATGCCTCCCGCTGCGCTGCCACCCACGGCGCTTCTCCCTTTTCAACATGGCCTTTCGGGAAAGTCCAGCGTCCGGCGTCCGTGCGAACGAGTTTGAACTGCACCGACCCGTCCGCCAGCCGGTAGCAGACCGCCCCGACCCGATCCACCGGCCCGCGATGGTTCATCCTATGCTGCACGCCTCACCCTGCCAGCTTGATCTTGAAGACGACTTTGTGGACCTCGGCCGGGCAGGCGATCTGGCAGGAGGGCAGGTGGGCGTCCTGCGGAAAAAGGATGCAGAACAGCCCCGGCTCCAGCCTCACTTGGGCGGTCATGGTGCCCACGCGGTAGAACATGATGTCCTTGGCCTCGTCGTAAGGCACGGTGACTTCGAGACCCGCCGTCGGCGCGTAGCCCAGAAGCTCCTGGCCCGCGAGCAGGACCTGGATGTCGATGTACTTCTTGTGCGATTCGAACCGGGTCTGATCGACCGGCTTGGTCGTGTAATGCTGAACCATGTAGTACACGTCGTCGCCGTCGATGCTATATCGCCCATCGGCTTTCTGAGCAATCGCCGGGTCCGCCAGGGCCGCAAAGGCTTTTTCAAACTGTTTGTGCAGTGGTGCGTAAAGACGCGAGTTCTCGATTCGGTCAACAATCATGCTGCGTGACTCCTCATTGCATGACCTTGGCCAGTTTTATGTCTGACTTGAGCAGTTGGTTGACCACGCGGGACACATCCGACCGCCGGCTGCGAGCAATTTGTTCTACGAAACGCCGTACATCTGAGTCGAGGTACACCGGAAGGTTCAACCGGGCCTTGGCTCTGTAGAACTTTCCCCGCGTTCCCTTGGAGAAATCGTATTCTTTCTTCATGATCTTACTCCGCGTATTGACGGATTTCATACCGTGTGGCTTTGCGACAAGAGAAGATACGAATGCGTGCGACCGACGGATCGACCCACTTGAATGTATGGCAGACCACGAGCAGTCCATGGTCTGCGGACAACCCGAGTGTGACCCATCGATCTTCCTGTTTGCTGTGCGTAGCATCGTACACGGAGATGGCTCGTGGGTCCTTGAAGACCGTCGTGGCTTGCTCGAAGCCAATCACGTGCTTCTTCTGGTTCCGCCCGGCTTTATCTGGGTCCCATTCAAAAATGTACTCCGCCGCAATACTCATTGTGACCACCCCAAAGCGGGCTACAGGTCCAGCTTGTCGTACAGGTAGCTGCGGACCTGGGCGGTGGCGATGCGAACCTGCTCCATTGAGTCACGCTCGCGGATGGTCACGGTCTGGTCCTGGAGCGTCTGGCCGTCTACGGTGATGCAGAAGGGCGTGCCTGCCTCGTCCTGGCGGCGGTAGCGGCGGCCGACGGCGCCTTTTTCATCGTAGAAGCAGTTGAATCGCCTCTTGAGGTCGTCGTAGATGCTGCGGGCGATCTCCGGCATGCCCTCTTTCTTGACCAGCGGGAAAATCGCCGCCTTGATCGGCGCGAGGGCCGGGTGGAAGCGCAGCAGGTTCCGCGTCTCGCCGCGGACCTCTTCTTCGTCGTAGGCATCCACCAGGAAGGCCAGCGTGCTGCGGTCCATGCCCGCGCTCGGCTCGATCACGTAGGGGATGTAGCGGGCTTTCTTCTCTTCGTCGAAATAGGACAGCGGGCCGGACTGGTAGTCCTCGGCCTCGTCGGCCAGCTTGATCTTGGTGAGGTCCCGGCCGCTCTCGTACCACCTGTTGAGGGTCCTCATGCCGCGCTGGTGCTGCCGCAGGTCGTAGTCCGTGCGGTTGGCGATCCCTTCGAGTTCCTGCCAGTCGCCGCTGCCGAACGGGAAGCGGTACTCCACGTCCACGCACGCCTTGGCGTAGTGGGCCAACTCATCTGGGTCGTGGTCGCGGAACCGCAGGTTCTCCTTCTTGAGGCCCAGGTTGAGATACCAATTGCACCGCTGCTCCTTCCAATGCTCGTACCACTGCTCGTCGGTGCCCGGCTCGCAGAAGAACTCCAGCTCCGCCTGCTCGAACTCGCGGGTGCGGAAGATAAAGGCCTTCGTGGTCACCTCGTTGCGGAAGCTCTTGCCGACCTGGGCGATGCCGAAGGGGACCTTGACCCGGGTCGTGTCCAAGACGTTGCGGAAGTTCGCGAAGATGCCCTGGGCGGTCTCCGGCCGCAGGTACATGGTCATCGAGTCCTCGGCGTTGGCCCCCATCTGGGTCTCGAACATGAGCTTGAAAGGCATGGGGGCGGTGAACTGCCCCACGGCCCCGCAGTTCGGGCAGACCTTGTTGGCCAGGTTGTACTGCTTGGATTCTTCCGTCGCCATGGAGACGTGCTCGGCGTGCTCTTCGGCCTTTTTCGTGCCGGTTTCGCTGTCCTGCAGGTGGTCCACGCGGGTCCGCGTGTTGCATTTCTTGCACTCGGAAACCAGGTCGGCGAACTTGTCCGCGTGCCCGGAGGCCTTCCAGATCAAGGGGTGCATGAAGATGCTGGCGTCGAGGCCGACGACATCGTCGCGCATCTGCACGACGTTCTTCCACCAGGCCCGTTTGACGTTGTTCTTGAGCTCCACGCCGAGCGGGCCGTAGTCGTAGCAACTGGCCAGGCCGCCGTAAATCTCGCTGGACTGAAAGATGAACCCGCGCCGCTTGCACAGGGATACGATATCATCGAGTTTCGTCAGTTTTGCCATACCTATGTGGTCTCCATAGCACAAGGATAAACCTTGATTATATCGAGACAAGCGGGGATGGCAAGCTCACGTTCGGTCCCTCAGCGAGCGCAAACAAAAAGGGCTGCAAGCCGAGGCCCACAGCCCAGATACTGTTTTTGCGACACTCTCTACAGGGATTTGCGCCGACGAAGCCAGCCGACCACACCCGTGCCGAGCATGCCCAGCAGGATCGCGCCAGAGGCCGGAACGATGCTGATCTCGGCCGAAGTGACTTGGCCGGTCATTCCAACCACTCCGCCGGTGGATCCCATCAGCGGCGTGAAAACGCCGTCGAAGGTGGCCGTGAGATACACGGTCTGCCCAGTGCCACTGATGATCCCCGAGCCCTCCATCTTCCAGATGAGCTGGTTATTCGGGAGAGCTCCGCTGCTGTACACGGTGAGGGGGCCGAGGTTGGACGCGTAGGTGCCGGACCCGTCCCACGGACCGCCAGCGTTCAGGGTGAGAACGCCGTTAGTATACGCGGTCTGCCAGTTGTACGGCGGATCCGCGATGGGGATCACTGGCGGCGTCAAGGTCGCGCCAGTCAGACTCCCTTGAGTCCCGACGGCGCTGATGACGTTGCCGGCCTGGCCGGGTCCACCGCCCGAGAACAACTCTTGCCAGACACCTGCATCGAAGTCGCCTGGTGCGGTCCAAGTACCGTTGGTCGGAGCAGCATACGCCGCGCCCGTCAGCAGGCACCAAACCCCCAGTGCAACCAACATTTTCTTCGTCACTACTCCTCCTAAGGAGATCTCTCCTAACCCCGGTTCGTGAGAGATAGGTTCCTCCCTACCCTCCACAAATGCCATGCCCGGGACGGTGGTCACCAGTAGTTCACGCCATCAAACACTGCGGATCGCATGGCCATAGGGAAGCCCAGACCGGCAATGGTCTCGCCAGACGTATGACAGGCGGCGGTGGGAGTCGAACCCACGAATACCAGTTTTGCAAACTGGCGCCTTAGGCCACTTGGCTACGCCGCCCAAATCCAACCTTAGTCTACGCTCCCCCGGCGGGCCGTTCAAGGAAATTTGTGGCGGTTTTGTGGCACGTGACGATGGTGGAATTTCTCCTACGCGTCGGTTATAAGGGAGATCGCAAGTACTGGACCCTAAGATGGCTCGAAATGGCAGGAGATGAACCGTGTCCAACCAGCGGGAACAAAAGGTGCCGAAGTTGTTCTTCACCATATTTGCGGCGGTGTTGCCGATCGTCGTTTCGCTGTGCCGCGCAGACGTTGATTCGCTCCAGCAATCGTTCCAGCAGCCGCCGGACGATGCGAGGATCATGGTCCGCTGGTGGTGGTTCGGGCCGGCTGTCACAAAGCCGGGGCTCGAACGGGAGATGAGGCTCATGAAGGAAGGGGGGATCGGCGGGTTCGAGGTCCAGCCCACGTATCCGCTGGCCGTGGACGACGAGCGCCCGGGGCTGAAGAACTTGACGTTCCTGTCGCCGGAATTCCTCGACGCGGTCCGGTTCACCGCCGAGAAGGCGAAGGAGCTGGGCCTGCGCATGGATCTGACCCTGGGCAGCGGCTGGCCCTACGGCGGGCCGCAGTTCCCCGCCGGGGAGGGGGCGGGCAGGCTCCTGACGCAGGTGGTGCAGGTGGCGGCGGGTCAAAAGAGCGTGCCGGCGCCGGCGCTTCGCGAGGGCCAGTCGCTGATTGCGGCGTTCGCGGGCAAGGGCAACTCCGGACTCAGTGCCATCGGCGGCCGTGGTCGGGGCGTCGGCTCCAACGCCGGCAAGATTGACGTTAGCACGATGAAGGAAATCCCCATCCGCAGCGGCGCCGCCGGCCTTGCGGCCGACGCGCCCGATCCTGCGGAGGTCGTCTTTTTTATCGCCGGGCGGACCGGCATGCAGGTCAAGCGGCCCGCGCTTGGGGCGGAGGGCAACGTCATCGACCACTACAGCCCGCAAGTCGTGGACAAGTTCATCCGCGAGTTGGCCGAGCCGGTAATCAAAGCGTGCGGTCCCAACCCACCCTACGCGCTATTCTGCGACAGCCTCGAAGTTGGCGGTGAGGACTGGACCGATAATCTCTTTGTTGAATTCCAGAAACGCCGGGGGTACGACCTTCGTTCGCTGCTGCCGGCGCTGATCGGGGACGTGGGGCCGGGCACGGCCGATATCCGGCACGACTGGGGCCGGACGCTCACGGAGATGTTCAACGACAATTTCAACGTGCATTTCGCGAAGCTGGCGAAGGACAGCCATTCGCGGTTTCGCATCCAGGGGTATGGCTCGCCGTCGGCGGGACTGTTCAGCTACGCCTACATGGACCTGCCCGAGGGCGAAGGCGACCAGTGGCACGGCTACCGCACCACGCGGTGGGCGTCGTCGGCCAGTCACCTGATGGGCGTGCCGGTCACGAGCGCCGAGTCGTTCACGTGGCTGCACTCGCCCGTGTTTCGGGCCACGCCGCTGGACGTGAAGGCCGAAGCGGACACATACTTCCTCCAGGGCGTCAATCAGATCATCTGCCACGGCTGGCCGTACACGGCCGAGGGTGCCGAGTATCCGGGCTGGAGCTTTTACGCCGCCGCCGTGTTCAACGAGAAGAACCCGTGGTGGATCGTCATGCCGGACGTGAGCCTGTATCTGCAACGCCTCAGCCACGTCCTGCGGCAGGGGACGCCCGCCAATGACATCGCGCTCTACCTGGCCAACAGCGACGCCTGGGCGGGTTTCGTGCCCGGCCGGATCAGCCTGTCCGACGCAGTCGGCCTGAAACTCGGCCCAGATATCATCCCGGCGATCCTGGACAGCGGCTACAACCTGGACTTCTTCGATGACGGCATGCTGGATCTGCACGGCAAGGTCGAGAACGGCACGCTGGCCTTCGGCGACCTGCGATATAAGGTCGTCGTGCTGGCCGGCGTTGAGCGCATCGAGGCGGCGACAATGCAGAAGCTCAAGGAATTCGCCGCCGGCGGCGGTACGGTCATCGCGACCCGGCGCTTGCCCGATCGTGCCCCAGGCTACAGGGCCACCGGGCAGGACACGCAAGCCGTCCGCGACACTGCTCAATACCTCTTCAAAGGCCCCAACGCCCCCGGCCTATTCATTGCGGATGAGTCGCAACTCGGCCCAATGCTGGCCCAAAAGCTCGCGCCCGACATGACAATCACCCCGGCGTCGCCCGAGATCGGTTTCGTCCACCGCCACCGCAGGGACGCGGAAGTATACTTTCTCGCCAACACGGCCAACCAGCGCAAGAGCGTGAAGCTCGCCTTCCGCGTTGGGGGGATGCAGGCAGAGGTATGGGATCCGATGACGGGTCGAGTCGGCCCCGCCGGCGTTGCCGAGAAGAGTGTCAATGCCACGACGGTCAGCATAGCCCTGGAGCCATACGGCTCGACGCTGATTGTTTTCACGAATCGCGCGCTCCCGGTGTCGCCCAAGGCGCCGGCGGTTGCCTTTGTGCCCGGCCCGCTGGACCTGAGCAGCAACTGGACCGTGCGGTTCGGCAAGGACGCCCAGCCCGTTGTCATGGACAAGCTCGTGTCCTGGACGGAAGACCCCGCCACGAAGGACTTCTCCGGCGTGGCTACCTACGAGAAGGCAATCGACGTCGCACCGGAGATGTTGAAGGATGGCCTGTCGCTGTCGCTCAGTCTCGGCCAAGCCCTCGCGCCCGGGGACGGCGACATCAGCGGACGAGGCGGCTCGCCACGCTTCGCCGCCGCCTTGGAAGCCCCGGTCCGCGAAGCGGCCGTGGTGTACGTCAACGACCAGCGTGTTGGTTCCATCTGGGCGCCGCCCTACGCCATCGACGTCACCGGCAAGCTCAAGCCCGGCGAGAACGCGATCCGGATCGAGGCCGCGAACCTCGCGGTCAACTATATGGTCGCTCACGGCTATCCGAACTATAACCTCCAGGGCGTCAGAAAGCAGTTCGGCAATCGCTTCGATCCGCAGGACCTCAATCAACTCCGCGCGCTGCCTTCGGGCTTGCTCGGCCCGATCCAACTCGTCGCAACCGCGAAGGCGTCGCAATGATCTCAGTTTCGCTATGAGGAGAAAGGCAGGCAGATATGCAGAACGAATTCAGTCGCCGTGGTTTCCTCGGCGCTGCGGCCGCAGCCGGCTTGGGACTTGGACTGTCGGCAAGCCGCGTCGCCGCTCAGGACCGTCCCCGTGTTGAAGTCTGCAACCCGCTGCTTCGCACGCCGCTGTCATTGATTATTGACGACTCGTGCCCGGTAATCAACAAGGCGTACTACTGGATTCAGCAGCGGCACGACTGGCGGCTGAAACACGAGCCGAACTCGCCGCCCTCCGGCTGGGAGGTGCACTACGACAGGCTTGGCTCGATGCCCAACGCCATCCCGGCGGCCTTCGCGGCCCAGTGGGGCGATTGGTGCGGCGCGCAGGGAATCCGGGGCAAGTTCAGCATGGTCCCGTTCCCGGCCGGCGTCGGCCGGATCGACCAGGGCTTCCCGGGCTTTCCGCCGCAGGAGCTCAAGGATTGGCTCCGCGTGACGAAGGAGATCATCTGGAAGAATTTCGACCTGACGCCCGAGATGCTGACGCACACCCACGTCGTGGACCTCAAGACGTGGAAGCTGACGGAGCAATGGGAGCAGGGCGAGTGGGTGGACCCGCCGGTGGACCAACTGACGGAGTACATCGTGGCGGCCATGCAGTTGCTCAAAAACGTGGGCATCGCGTGTGAGGGCGTGACCAGCCCCGGTGCTTTCGGCAAACGCAAGGAGATGGCCCACGCGCGGGCCGTGCTCGACGCGGCCCTGCAGGTCAACAACAATCCCCGCCCGTTCTACTTCCTGAACATGGAGATGGAAGAAATGCCCACGGTGCCGATTCGGCACGCGGATAAGGCCAAGGGCGAGGCCGTCGCGAGCATCATCGGCTGTGCGGGCGACTGGTTCGGCGCTACCGGCTATGATGAGTCGAATCCCGACCTGTTCATCACCGCCGATCTGCAGGGCGGGCGTCTGCCGGCCGTGCTGGCCAAGGAGCGTCCCACGATTCTGGTCGGCCATTGGCCCTGTTTCTACGTCAACGGCCAAATCGGATTCAAGGTCCTCAAGGAGGTCAAGAAGCGGCTCGATGCCTACGATCCCGACAAAAGCAAAACGATCTGGATGAAGAACAGCGAGATCGGGCATTACTGGATGGCGCGGGAGTTGAGCGATTTGTCGGTGACGGACGGCGCGGGTGGACCAGGCCGCACGATCCGCATCGCAACGAAGTTCCCCACGGACAACTTCACCCTGGCCATTCATGGGTGTACGGCGCGACGCCTTCAGGTAGGCGGGACGGACCTGCGCCAAGTCCAGTCGCAGCGTGACTTGGGCAGCGGAACGTTTCTCGCGACGGATAAGGACACGTTTGTCGCGTTCGATCTGAAGGCAGGGGACACGACGCTCTCGGTTTCTGCATAGGAGGATAAGGGATGGACATGCTGGAGTTGCTCAGGGCACGCAGGAGCATCCGTGCCTACACGGGCCAGGCAATCGAGCCGCAGAAGGTGGAGTTGCTGAAAGAGGCCGTGCTGCGGTCGCCCTCATCGCGGAACCTCGATTCCTGGGAGTTCATCTTCGTGGAGGACCGCGAACGGCTGACGAAACTCGCCGTGTGTAAGCCTCACGGGGCGGATTTCCTGGCGGACGCGGCCTTGGGGATCGTTGTCTGCGGGGACAGTCGCGCGAGCGACACCTGGATCGAGGACTGCTCCATCGCCTCGATCCTCGTGCAGATGGTCGCCCAGTCGATTGGCTTAGGCAGTTGCTGGATCCAGGTGAGGAACCGGATGTCTGACGGCCAGATGACTTCCGAGCAGTACATCCAGGCGCTCCTGGGCAGTCCCGAGCACCTCAAAATCGAATCCATCATCGCTATCGGCTATCCGGCGGAGAAGCGGGAGCCGCTTTCACGCGCAGACCTCCAAGACGCCAAGGTGCATACGAATGCCTATGGCAGGTGAAAGCGTTCGCCTGCGTAGGGTGGGGTCTTACCCCACGCGTTTCGCTTGTCCTCGGATGACCGAGTTCGATCAGAGCCCCTCCAACCTATTCGCTGCTGCCTGCTGCACATCGTTCGACTCGACCGCGTCTTCGGCGATCTCCCTGAGCCGCTCCAAAACACCAGGTGTCGACAGACTCACCGTCTCACAGCCAAGCGCACGGGTATCGTCATGGCAATCCCATAGACACTCGAAGGCGTACTCAGAGGCAAACTCGACCGGGGCTGTAGCCGCCATCGCGTTGGCAGCGCGATATCTCCAGAAGCAATCCTGCGCTTCGCAGAAAACCTGCTCCAACTCGGGGATCCAGCCGAATCCATCAAATCGAGCCAGCGCATCCAGAGCGCTGGACAACCGAAAATCTTCGCCTCGAAGGGTTTCGGCCGTGCGCAGTGCTTCGATCAGCAATGGCACGTCCTCAAGTGTGGCGTGGTTCTCCAGGATGCCTCCGGCCGGAATCTGAAGATGATGCTCCCGGCGTCGGAACCATTGCCGGGCCGTGTTCAACGTCAACGAGCCGGGCATTTCCTCGATCGCCAAGACGGCACGCAGGCGGACCTTCCGGTCGGCGTTCTTGCTACCTTCGATGTAGGCCTTAACCGCGTCAAAAGCCCGTGGGGTCCCCAACTCTCCCAGCCCGCGAAACGCGAGGATCATGCGATGTGGGTCGCCCATTGCGAGTTGGTGGAGCAGATAGTCCTCGTCCTCCGGCGAGACTTTCTCCGGCAGAATCCGCCAGAACGTTATGCGATTGGATTCATCAACCAGTGAGAACAGGTCCACAAGCGATAGACCAGCCAGGTATTCCTCGCTGAAGTTCTCCTTGCGGGAGGAGGGCGGATCGCAGGTTGCACCAAGATCAGCGAACCGTTGTGCGAAATCAGGGTTCTTCTGGCTGAGCGTCTTCCACGGCTCACGCATCGGCAACGGCACGTCCAACGATTCAGTTTCCCGTCGCACGTAGAGCCGGTAGTACCACGAGCAGGCGTTCTCGATATCTTCTCGGGATGATTCGCGGAAGCTCGCCTCTTTCTCCATACGTCGGCACAGCACCTCGTCGATTCCTTCAAGAGCAGCCGGTGCGTCCAACTCCCCCAGAAACATGACAATCCATGCCCAGTCTTTTCCGAACGAGACATAATCCCGCAATACCTCCGCGGCCCCCAGGCTGCCTCGTTGTGCCATGCAGACCAGGGTCTCCAATGGCAGATTTACCCGGTAACCCAAATCGATTTCGCGGGCGTCGTTTTGTTTCAGATGGTGCTGGAGCGACTCCAAGCTCATGCCGACATCTGCGATCAGGCCAGCGTAGTATTCTGCTCTGTTCTCGCACTGCCTGTCGAGCCTCGGATCGTGGGTGATACATTCCAATAGCAGCGGCCAGACCGTCTCCGGGGCCGCCTCCAGAGCGGCCAGGAAGCCTCTGCCTCGCCCGCGTTGGAGCATGCCCAACAGGCTCTCGGGGTCAGCCAGGTTGCTCTTGCTGCTATCCATTATTGTTGCCTCGTCGGATACCCACATTCTACCAGGGCACGTTGTGGGAATCCATCCTTGACAGAGCGAGCGCGAAGCGGTCTAACTGGAGCGTGTGACCATTCTCCGGTTTCTTCAGAGGATTCGTATGGAGAGATGTCCGAAGCTCGCCGTGCGCTACCTGCCTATGGCAGTTAGCGTGTGCCTCGTGGCCTCGTTCATTTCGGTGATGTCCGGCTGCTGCGGTGACAAACAACCTGTGACATCCGCCGGATCGTCCGCATGGGCCAAGGCCCATCCTACCGCGGAGGTGTCCGGGACATTCTCCATTGTGGCGGTCGATCCCAATACCGGGGTCTGCGGGGCGGCGGTGGCCAGCAAGTACCCGGCCGTCGGAAAAGTCGTGCCGTATGTCCGCGCGGGCGTGGGGGCCTTCTGCACGCAGCATTGGCACAATCCGCCGTGGGGCGAGCAGGCTCTCGATCTTCTGGCGAAGGGTGAGTTGCCGGAGCAGATCTTGGCGGAGCTTTTGCGGGATGATCCCGAGCGGGACAAGCGGCAGTTGGCGATTATCGATATGTCCGGCCGGGCCGCCAACCGCAATCCGGCCAACGCCGATCCTTCGGGCCTCTGGTGGGGGGCGGCTTCGGGCCGATACTATGCCTGTCAGGGCAATACGCTGACCGGCTCGGAGGTGATCTTCGCGATGGTCCGCGCCTATGAGCAAACGCAGGGCAGTCTCGCGGACCGGCTCATGGCAGCCTTGGTCGCCGGGGACAAAGCCGGAGGCGACCATCGCGGCCGGCTGGCGGCGGGAATGAAGATCGCCAAGAAGGGCTTCGAGGGCTACTGGCTGGAGCTGTACGTGGACAAAAGCGATGATGCGGTGGCCGAATTGGCCAGGAATTACGCGGCTTTGGAGCATGAGGCCAACGGCTCGCCCGCGGGCGACAAGCGGCCTTGAACGCTACCACAGGGTATAGATTACTGAATTTCGCATAATACAGTGACAAGTCACTCAAAAAAAAGACCGGGGTGCTCCAAGAACCCGAACAGGAGTTGTCCGTTCTGTTGCACACGCTCCATGCCATCCTCCACCGCTTGCCCCACCTCCCCGAGGTT
>JAPLMX010000169.1 GCA_026386805.1 Phycisphaerae bacterium
GATACACCCCTTGCCAGGCGGCTTCCACCAGGTACTTGCGGGCCGTGGCCGGGCCCTGCCGGGTGATATGCCCGAGGCGGTTGACCCCGGCGCTGGCGTCCTGGCAGGGAACCAGGCCGAAATAGGCGCCCCCCTGCGAACTGCGCAGGAAACGCTTGGGGAAAACCAGGGTCGCACCTACACATTTCACATTCTGACTGATTATGGAGCGCGGATGACCGCAATAGTTCGCGGCTGACCTATCCGGACAATACCTACATCACCTATGACTATGATAAGCTCAACCGTATGACGGCGGTGCGCAACTCCGCCGGCACGGCCCTGGCCTCGTACAGCTTCGATGCCCGCTCCCGCCGGACGGGCCTGACCTACACCAATGGGGCCTCCGCCGACTACAACCATAGGAATACTGGCAGGGAATACCGAGGTGGCGCGCGGTTTCGAGGGCTGGGGCTGTGAGGCGATAGCAGAGGTTCCCGAAGAAAGATGCCACTCTCGCGTTGTCACCGGCGCCGGAATTGTGCTATTATCTGAGGGACGGGCCATCAGTGCCACGCCGGGCCGCCGAGGACCCGAGTGAGAATTGCCCGTGTTGGCTGTGGATCGTAGGGTCGGGAACCTGTGCGAAAGTCCATGCGAAACCTTCTGTTGGGGGCGGGTGCAGCAGCGGCGGGTGCCGCTGTCTGTTGGGGGATTCTCTCGGTTCGCAGGACTGGGGCAGACCCGCAGGAGGTGCTGGCGTCCCTGGCCCAAGTGACACAACTGGGCCGGGTGGCGATTGAGTACCCGTTGGATGGCACGCTGTTTCCGCCCGAGATCGGCGCTCCGGCCGTGCGCTGGAAGGACGACACCTCCCGCTCGGATCTGTGGCTGGTCACCATCGAGTTTGGCGATGGCCGAGGGCGCATCAACTGTTTTGTGCAGCAGCCCGAGTGGCGGCCGGCTGCGGCGGTCTGGGAAAAGATCAAGAGCCGGTCTCTGGAGGCGCCGGCCGTCGTGACCGTGATCGGGGTCGAGCGCCAGGCGCCGGCAAGAGCCCTGTCCGCAGGACACGTCACGATCCAAACCTCGTCGGACCAGGTGGGAGCGCCTTTGTTCTACCGGGAGGTGAATCTGCCTTTTGTGGAGGCCGTGAAGGACCCGTCCACCATTCGGTGGCGCTTCGGAGCGATTTCGTCGGCGCAGCCCCCGCCGGTCGTGCTGGAAAACTTGCCCGTGTGCGGGAATTGCCACTCGTTCTCCGCCGACGGCGCCGTTCTGGGGATGGATATCGACTACGCCAACGACAAGGGCTCCTATGCCATCACGCCGGTGCGCCCCTCGATGACCCTGGACCGGAGCACCATCATCACTTGGAGCGACTACAAGAGGAACGAGGGAGAGGATACCTTCGGACTCCTGTCGCAGGTGTCCCCCGAGGGCAGATTCGTCGTGAGCACCGTCAAAGACCTGTCAGTCTTCGTCCCCAAGCCCGGCCTGGATTTCTCGCAGTTGTTCTTTCCGGTCAAGGGGATTCTGTGCCTCTACGACCGGCAGACCGGCACCTTCCAGTCGCTGCCGGGGGCCGACAATCCGAGCCTGGTCCAGAGCAATCCCACGTGGAGTCCGGATGGGAAGTGGATCGTCTTTGCCGCGACCGAGGCGTACAGCCTGCGACGCGTCAGCGGGCGGCAGAAGGTGCTCCTGAGGCCCGAGGACTGCCGCGAATTCCTGGTCGAGGGCAAGCCGTTCAAGTTCAACCTCTACCGAATCCCCTTTAACGGCGGCCAAGGGGGCAAGGCCGAGCCGGTGGCGGGGGCCTCCGGCAACGGCAAGAGCAACTACTTTCCCCGGTACTCGCCGGACGGCCAGTGGATCGTGTTCTGCCAAGCGGAGAATTACATGCTTCTCCAGCCGGACAGCGAGTTGTATATCATCCCGGCCCAAGGCGGCCAAGCCCGGCGACTGCGGGCCAACACCAAACGCATGAACTCCTGGCACAGCTTCTCTCCCAACGGCAAATGGCTCGTTTTCTCCGGCAAGCCAGACTCTCCTTACACCCGGCTCTATCTGACCCATATCGATGAGCAGGGCGAGAGCACTCCTGCCGTGGTCCTGGACCGCCTGACCGCCCCGGATCGGGCGGCCAACATCCCGGAATTCGTCAACGCCGATCCTTCGGCCATCCGGCATATACGGGAGCAGTTCATCGACGATGTCTCCTATGCCCGGGCCGCCTGGGAGTACTACAAGTCGGGTGACTATGAGGGCGCCGAGCGCCAGGCGCGAAAGGCGTTGGAGCTGAACCCGCAGAACGGAGACGCGCTCAAGTACCTGGGGCTGGCCCTGTTCGGACGTGAGCAGTCCGAGGAGGCCCTCCGTTATTTGTCGGAGGCCGCCCAGAGCAAACCGAACGACGGCGAGATTCAGGTCGACTTGGGGGCCATCTTGGTCGCCAGGAACAGGCTGGAGGAGGGCATCCCGCATCTGCGCCGGGCCTTGGAGCTTACTCCGGATCGTGCCGAGGCTTGGTTCAATCTCGGCGTGGCGGAATTTCGCCGGGGCAACAAGCAAGAGGCCATGAAGTGCTGGTTGCGGGCCGTAGAGCTCAAGCCGGATGACTACGCCAGCCAGAACAACCTTGCCTTGATGCTGGACGAGCAGGGCAACAAGGACGAAGCCATCAAGCACTATCGCAAAGCTGCGCAACTGAAACCGGACGATGCCACGGCACAGGTCCAGTTGGGGACTGCCCTTTGCGCCAAAGGAGCGACCCAGGAGGGCTTGGCGTATTTGTCTAATGCGGTGAACCTCAACCCCGCCAACAATGCCGTCCGTTTGACGCTGGCGAGCACCCTGGCCCGGCTCAAACAGCACGACCAGGCGATCGCACATCTCCTGCGGATTCTACGACTCGACCCTCGCAACACGGACGCGCTGGTCTGCCTCGCGGTCAGTTATGGGGAGACGAGTCAGAGGGACAAAGCCCTGGGTTGCCTGGAAGAAGCGCTGCGGATCGCCCAGTCCGCCGGGAACCAGCGACTGGCCGAGCAAATCGCGCAACAGATCGAACTCTGCCGGCAGCCCGCGCCTGCGGGCAAAGCCCGGGAGTGAATTCCGGGGACACGTCACAAGGGCGGTCCGTCAGGCGGACGGGCAGCCGTCAAGTTGCCATGTCCGACCTGAGATAGGTCGGGACGCGATACCCAATTCCAGATCGGAATGTTGCCGGAATGCCGTCGCCAATGATCTATGACCTTGACCGTGCCGGCCTGCCGTTGTATCATAGATGCATGTTGTCATGAGGGGGGCGGCCGGGAGGAGCATCTCTGAGGACAGGTTCTTGATTGGAGGATAGGATGATGAAGAAGGCGAGTGTACTGACTGCCATGTGTCTGGTCTTGGTAGCGACGGGGGCTGCTGTTGCCGTCCCGTACAACGTCGATTCCCACACGCTGCACCTGTATCACTTCGATGGCGACGGCAAGGACAGTGTGACGGTCAACCCGATCAACCTGGTCCTGGACTCCGGGGCGACCGCGACCGACGCCAAGATTCCCGGCCTGAGACAGGCACTCTATACCTACGAAGGGACCAACCGCCTCAACGTGAATCTGCCCTCCGCGATGGCGACCCCCGAGGCGGCCATCAAGAATTTTGTCGGCGCCGACGGGGCGTTCACGTTCGAGGCCCTGGTCTGTCCGGCGTTCGGCCACGGCGCGATTCCCAACAACATGCAGATCATCTCCGGCGAGCATGATACCGCACGCGGCTGGCAGTTCCGCGTGACCACCGCGAGCGAGCTGGCGTTCGTCAAGATCACGGGGACCATTCAGACGATCGCCGCCCCTCTACCGGCGGCCGGGCCCCATGCCCTCGCTGCGAACAAGTGGTTCCACGCCGCCGTCACCTACAACGGCCAGGCGGATACGGAGGGGAACCTGAAGCTCTACTGGACGGCGCTCGATTCGGGCGTTTGCGAGCCGGTCTTGCTGGGGTCCTTCCGCCTGACCGCCGATCTGGACCCGGCCGTAGCGCCCAATTTCGTGATCGGCAACGAGGGCCGCAATAACAATGGCAGAACCGAGAACTGGGAAGGCTGGATCGATGAAGCCCGCATCAGCGACATCGCCCGCAGCCCGAGCGAAATGATGATCTGCCTCGAAGCCGCCGGGACCGCGGCCAATCCCAAACCGGCTGACAAGGCCACCGATGTGCCGGTGGACACCATTCTCAGTTGGACCGCTGCCGCCGACGCCAAGACGCATGATGTGTACCTGGGGACGACGCAGGCGGATGTCGATGCGGCCAGCCGGGCCCAGCCGGGCAGTGTGCTCGTCAGCCTGGGCCAGGATGCCAATACGTACGACCCGCCCGCTTCCCTGAAACTGGGGCAGACGTACTACTGGCGGATCGATGAGGTGCAGGCCAGCTCGACGGTTGTCAAGGGCCGGGTGTGGAGCTTCACGGCCGAGCCCGTTTCCTATCCGCTGACAAGCCTCACGGCGACCGCCTCCGGCGCCAGCATCGGCATGGGGCCCGAGAAGACCATCGACGGCTCCGGGCTCAACGCGAATGACGAACACGCGACGGACCCGACGCAAATGTGGCTCACCGGCAAGACCGGCGCGCAGTCGGTCTGGATTCAGTACGCCTTCGAGAAGGTGTACCGGTTAGACAAGCTGTGGGTGTGGAACTCCAACCAGGTGATGGAGTCGATGCTCGGTTTCGGGGCCAAGAACGTCACCGTGGAGTACTCCACGGACGGCACCACCTGGGCGAAGCTGGGCGACTTTGTGTTTGCCCAAGCCTCGTCCGCGGCCACCTATGCGGCCAACACCACGGTCAACTTCGCCGGGGCAACTGCCAAGCACGTGAAGCTGACCATCAATAGCAACTGGGGCGGCCTGGTGCCGCAGTACGGCCTGAGCGAGGTGCGGTTCTTCTACGTGCCGACCCAGGCAAGGCAGCCTGTTCCCGCGACGGGAGCGACGGGCGTGAGCGTGGAGGCCCTGCTGAGCTGGCGCTCCGGGCGGGAAGCCGTCTCCCACCAGCTCTACCTCGGCACGGACCAGCAGGCGGTGACGGATGGCACGGCCCCCGTTTCCATGCCCGGCCAGAACCACTTCGATCCCGGCTCGCTCGAATTTGGACGGACCTATTACTGGAAGATCGTCGAGGTCAATGAAGCCGCCACGCCGAAGGTCTGGGAAGGGGATCTCTGGAGCTTCACGACCCAGGAATACGCGGTGGTTGACGACTTCGAGAGCTACAATGATGACGACAACCGCATCTATGATAGCTGGATCGACGGCCTGACCGACCCAGCCAAGGGCGGCTCGCAGGTCGGATACAATGTCGCGCCGTTTGCGGAGCGGACGATCATCCACGGTGGCAAACGGTCGATGCCGTTCGAGTACAACAACGTCAACTCGCCCTTCTATAGCGAAGCCCAGCGCGAGTTCTCTTCCGTGCAGAACTGGACCGGCAACGGCGCCGACAGCCTGAGCCTGTGGGCCCAGGGTCTTCCGGCCAACAGCCCGGCGGACCTGTACGTGACCGTCCAGGACAGCGCCGGCAAGACGGCCACGGCGACCAATCCGACGGCCGTGACGACGTCCGCGTGGACCCAGTGGAAGATCCCGCTGAGCAGCTTGGCCGGCGTGAACCTGAGCAAGGTCAAGAAGCTGTCCCTCGGTGTGGGCAACCGGGCCAATCCGGCCAAGGGCGGCGCCGGCATGCTCTACCTCGACGACATCGGCTACGGCCGTTCCCTGCCGTAGTCCAAGCAGTTCACAGCAATCCTTGGGGCTCGTGTCCACGCGGCACGGGCCCCATTCCAAAGCCGGTTCTGTGGTTCCACAGCTTCCCCTGCCTGCCCGGCTTTCTTCAGAGTCTGCCCTGCGCGAAGTCAAACAGGGCGGGCTGCCCATCCCATGCGGTTTTCCTTTGACCGGGCCGGGCCTAGGCAATATGGTTGAACCGCCGCTGTGGCAGGTTAGTTTCATCAGGAACCGAATTGGTTGGGAGGTTTCAATGCCGGACTTGGTTTTGGACGAGGACTACAGGCCCCTGTTGGGGTTGCGGGAGACGGAGCGGGCGATCAAGTTCGTCAAGGACTTCTTCCAGGAGCACCTGGCGTCGGCCCTGAATCTGCAGCGGGTTTCGGCGCCGCTGTTTCTCCGGAAGGGGTCGGGGGTCAATGACGACTTGAACGGCGTGGAGGCGAAGGCGACGTTCCGCATCAAGGACGACGGGTATGCGGAGGCCGAGTGCCTGTTCTCCTTGGCGAAGTGGAAGCGGATGGTGTTGGCGGACTACGGGTTCAGACCCGGCGAGGGGTTGTACACGGATATGAACGCGATCCGGCCGGACGAGGAATGCCTCGACAATCTGCACTCGGTCTATGTGGACCAGTGGGACTGGGAGCGGGTCATTACCGAGCGGGAGCGGAACGTCGATTTCTTGAAGGACATCGTGCGGACGATCTACGCTGTGCTGCGGGACACCGAGGCGGCCGTCCAGGCGCGGTATCCGCAGATGGTGCCGATCCTGCCGAAGGAAATTACCTTCGTGCATGCGGAGGAGCTGTGGGAGCGCTGGCCCGACATCGAACCGAGGCAGCGGGAGAATCGGATCACGGAGGAACGCGGTCCCGTCTTCGTGATCGGGATTGGCGGGCCGCTCGCCGACGGCACGATTCATGACGGCCGGGCTCCGGATTATGACGACTGGATCACCCCGACCGGCCCCGGCCGCAAGGGGTTGAACGGCGATATTCTGCTGCGCTACCCGCTGCTCGGCCGGGCGTTCGAGATCAGCTCGATGGGGATTCGAGTCAGTCCCGAGACGCTGGCGCAGCAATTGGAGATCCGGGGCGTAGCCCAGCGACGCGAGTTCCCCTGGCACAAGCGGCTCTTGGCCGGCGAGCTGCCGCTGAGCATCGGCGGGGGCATCGGCCAGTCGCGCCTGTGCATGTTCTTCCTGCGTAAGCTCCACGTCGGCGAGGTGCACGCCAGCGTCTGGCCGGCATCGATGATGGAACGATGCCAAGCGGCGGGGGTGCCGCTGCTGTAGCTGCCCATGAAAAAGGGGATGGCTTCGTGCCATCCCCTGTCTTGCACCGACCCGAAGTTCCTGTTGGCCGGTTTGGATTCCACGGTTGTTGCTTACTTTGCGGCTTCCGGCATCGTCGCGACGGGGGGTTTCTCGGCCGCGGCGCTGATCCGGAACTCGGCCCCAGACTGCTTGGGCTCGGAGGCTCCCGTGAGGTTCTCCATCGCCGGGGCCTGCTCCGTGGCGCGGTTGTTCACCGTTGGGGTCGCTTTCATCTGATCGATCACCGAGCGGATGCTGTCGGCCTGACCCTGGGTGCACTTTTGGACCTGCGTGATCTGTTCCTGAAGCGAGGTCTGCGTCTGACGGAGCCCAGCGAGCGAGTCGATCACGGCCTGGATATCCCGGCTGACCTTCACCTCGAATTGCTGCCGCTGTTGGCTGGTGGCGCCGAGAGCGGTCGTGGTGCCTTGCAGGCCGGTTTGCACGGCTTCCTGGAGCTTGGCGATCTGCTGCTCGAGAGCCGCGAGGCTCTGGGCGATCGTTGCGACCTTTGCCTGTGCGGCATCGAGGCGGCCGGACCAGTTCTGCTGCTCTTGTGCCAGGACGGTTAGCCGGCCCGCCATCTCCTGGCGGCCGGCCTGCACGGCCTGCCCGAGCTGGCCCTGGTTATCGTTCATCGCGAGGGCATCGAGGGACGCCTGGCCGGTGATGGCGGTAACGGTGTCCAGGCTGCCCTGCATCTGCTGCTGATCGTTCGCCAGCTTGGCTATCTGCGTGTGGGATGCTTCATCGTGGCTTTGCAGGGCCGTCCGGACGGCATCCTGTCGCGCGGTTATGGCGAGGACGTCCAGGGCCGTCTGACCCGTCGTGGCGGTGAGCGCGTCAAGACTGCTCTGCATCTGCTGCTGGCCGTTGGCGATCTTGGCCACTTGGCCGGACACGGCCTGGCCCTGGCGATTCAGGGTCTCACCAAGCGAATTCTGCCCGGCGGCTACGGCGGTCAAGCCGGCGGCGGCCTTGTCCGTTCGTGCGCCAAGGTCGGCGACGCCGGCTTTCACGGTCTGGGTCAGCTTGGTCTGGTTGCCGCCCAGAGCGAGGATATCGAGGGAGGTCTGACCGGTGGTGGCGGTCAGGGTGTCGAGGTTCGCCTTCATCTCCTTCTGAGCGTTGGTCAGAGTCACTACCTGCTCGTTGACCTTGTCACTATGGGCCTTGAGGGTCCGGCCCAGGGTGTCCTGGCCGGCGGCCATCCCGGCGATATCGGAGGCGACTCGCTGCGTGGCCTGGCCGAGGTTATCGATGCCGCTCTGGAGAGCCTGCTGGCTGGCCGCGAGTTCCGTCGCACGGGCGGTCAAGACGACGTGGCCCGCGTTGATGGTCTGCTGCAACGCGGCTTGTTGTCCCGCGATGCTGTTCGTCAGGTCGGCCACGGTCTGGCTCGTCCTGTCGCCGAGGCTGCTGACGCCGGCCTGGAGTTTCGTCTGGGTGTCCGACACCTCGGCCAGCTTGGTGACGACGACGTCGTGGTTGGTCTTGACGGCTTCATAGAGAGATTGTTGCTGCGAAGTCAGCTTATCCGCTTTATCGCTAACGCCTCGGACGTCGCCTTGCAGGGTCTGCTGATGCTGCAGGCTGGCGGTCATCTGGCCGGTCAGGACTTCCCGGCTGACCTTGAGCGTCTCCTGGAGCGAGGACTTCGTGTCCACGATCTGGGCGGCGGTCTGATCGGCTTTTCCGCCCAGGGCGTCCACGCCGGCCTGGAGCTGCTGTTGGCTCGAGGCCAGGGCGGCGACCTGGGTCGCGAGGCTGTCGTGGCTCGTGCCGAGCTGCTCCTTCAGGGCGGAGTTGGCGGCGGCCAGGTTCGTCGCGACGGTCTGGAGGAACGTGTGCACGTTGGCGATGTCGTCGCAGATCTGGCGGTCGCTGGAGGCGAGCGCCGCGAGGCGCTCGGCCATCAGCTTGTCGTTGCTCTGCAGGGTCGCGTACATCGTGTCGTGTTTCGCGGCCATCGAGGTCAGACGATCCGCCAGTCCGTCGTTGGCGTGGCGGAGGTCGCCGATGCCGGTTTGGATGCGCTGCTGATTATTGGCGACGGCGCCGAGGCTGCCGGTGAGCTGCTGCTGGTTAGCCTGCACCATCTGGTGGAGGGCGGCATGCTGCTGACCGAGCGCGGTGAGGTCCGCCGCCGTGCGCCGGGTCACGCCGGAGACCTGGGCTACACTGCCCTGCAGCGTGCGCTGGTTGTCCTCGACGGACCCGATCCTTCTATTGAGTCCCTCGTTGCCGGCCGCGACCGTGCTCTGGAGCTGCTGCTGCTGGTTCTGCACCGTCGTAACGTTGGAGGCCACCTGCTGGGTGTCTCCGTCGAGGGTTTGAATGCTCTCGTTGATCTTGCCCTGGCCGGTATGAAGCTGGGCGGAGATGGTGGCAAGCTCGCGGGCATTGGCGGCGATCAGCGCTTGCAGCCTGACCTGGTTCTCTTCCATCCGGGCCATTTGCTCGCCGCAGCCGGCGACGGCAAAAAGCGGGATGACCAACGCGCAAAACAAGATGACGACTGTGACGAGCCGCTTGGTTTCGGGTCCCCTTCGTCTGTCCATTGCGATCCCTTTCTCAATCATGCGTGACAAAAATGCTTCGTCTTCTACCCCGTCTTGGACATCCCATCCTTTTCTCAGGCTGGTGGATGGCCCGTCTTGCCCAAATTGCTTTTGTGCCAGCACTGAAAAGGGCCAACCACCCATATCTTTCATCGGCCAGCCGGTTTCGAAACCTTTACTCCTTATGGGACGGGTTCGGAACTTGGGCAGGATACAGGAGATACGGCAATTGCCGAATCGCGGCTTTTCGAGAGATAGTCAGCCCTGGCGGTCCAACCGGGGCCAGGGCTTTGGGCAAAAAGGCGGGTCGCCTTCAGCGTTATCGGGCGTCTGTGCCCCTTTGTCTCATGGATCTTGCGGCTCCAGGAGAAGCCCGCGGTGCACCGGCTTTTCCCTTGTCACCGGCGGGGCGGGGACGTATAGTCGCCGTCATGAAAAAGCAGATGAGAGTTCTCTTTGTTGTCGTTGCGTCTCTCCTATCGCCCCTGTGGGCACAGTCGTGGGAGCCGCTGCCTTCCGATCCGTACTTCGCCACGTACAAACCGCTCCAAGCACCGGCGACGGAAACCCTGGTGCTCAAGCCGGGCGATCGCGTAGCCATCTGCGGCGACTCGATCACCGAGCAGAAGATGTACTCGCGGATCATGGAGACCTATCTGACGGTGTGCGTGCCCCAGTTGCGCGTCACGGTTCGCCAGTTCGGCTGGAGCGGCGAGAAGGCCCCCGGCTTCCTGGCCCGCATGGCCAGCGACGTGCTGCGCTTCGAGCCCACGGTCGCCACGACCTGCTACGGGATGAACGACCACAACTACCAGCCTTATCAGGAGCAATACGGTAGCGTTTATCGCGATACGTCGCGGGCGGTCATCCGCCGGTTCCAGCAGCATGGCGTGCGGGTGATCCAGGGCTCGCCCGGGACGGTCGGCAAGATGCCGGCCTGGGTCAAACAGGCCCAGGGCACGGTCGAGGACCTCAACCACAGCCTGGCGGAGTTTCGCAATATCGGTGTGCGGCTCGCGTCCGAGGAGCACGTGGCGTTCGCAGACGTCTTCTGCCCCATGCTGGTCGGCGGCTTCGAGGCGAAGCAACGCTGCGGCCAGGATTACATGATCTCCGGCAAAGACGGCGTCCATCCCGGCTGGGCGGGCCACCTCGTGATGGCCTACGCTTTTCTCAAGGCGATGGGCCTCGATGGCCAAATCGGTACGATCACGCTGGACATGGCCGCCGGCAAGGCGACCGCCTCGGAAGGACATCGCATTCTCGCGGCGGAGCCGGGCCGGATCGAGATCGAGAGCACCCGGTATCCCTTCTGCGCGACCGGTCCGGCCAACGAGGATTCCAGCCTTCGCTCCGGCATGACCCTGGTCCCCTTCAACAACGATCTGAATCGCTTTCTGCTCGTGGTCCGCAATGCCCCGGCCGGACGCTACGTCATCACGTGGGGCGACACGTCGAAGACCTACACGGCCGACGACTTGGCCAGGGGCATCAACCTGGCGGCAGACTTCGAGACAAATCCTTTTAGCGAAGCCTTCAAACGCGTCGATGACGCGGTCGCGAAGAAACAGACCTACGAGACGAGACAAGTCAAAGACCTCTTCCACGGCCCGGAAGGCCAGGCGGACATGACCATGACCGCCGCCCTGACCGAGAAGGCCCGCGCCCCGCTGGCCGCCGCCATCAGCAGTGCTTTCGTCCCGGTCCGGCACACGATCACCATCAAAGCCGAACGCTGAGTTGCCTGCACAGGTTTCTATCGGCAGGATGAACGGTACGTGGCCCCGCCTGCGTCACCCCCGCAAAGGCAGAGTACGCGTTTGTTGATCCTCAGGTATTCAAGGCATGTTCCGGGTGGCATCGCCAAGGCCCTTGGCCTTGACGATGGTCCTGCGCACGGGAAATCCGCCGTCGCCAAGCTCCGAAGGCTCCGCTTGACGCTGCCACCCGGGCGAGCAACATCTACTGGGATAGGCTTTGTGGCCGCCATCGCCAAGGGTTGCGTCCTTGGCGATGCCACCCGGATGTCGCTTGCCTGTGGTTTGAGACGTTGTGTGTCGCCGGGTGCTATGCTTACGCTGGCGTAAGCATGTCTTGTCCCTCGGTCGGAGGGAACATGTCTACGCGAGCGTAGACATGGCACCCAGCTTCGACCTCCTGGACGAGGTGCAAAGTCGGGTGAGCGTCCCCGCGCGCCTGAGATTGCCGCGCTTCGCTCGCAATGACATGAGTCGTGCGGGGACCCCCGCCTGCGCGGGGGGAGCCTGGCCCTGCGAAGGCAGGGCCACGACCTACTTCCGCGCGGCTGCCCTTTGTGCCTTCGTGGCTTTGTGTGAGGGGATTTTGGTTGCGACCGAAGGCCGTTCCAAAAAGGCAGGGGTCCAGGGATGTCCCAGTCTGACTGGATTTCCGCCTCCCAAGAATTCTCTCCTGGCAGTCCGTTACAGAAGGAGACGAATGTGGCACTGTAGGGGTAGGGTAGGTCAAGTGGGTCGAGAGCATCCACTTGGGATGGCCCTGTGCGTGTGAGGCACGGAGGCTGGGGGGCTCGATCTTGATCCAGAACGGGCACTCGGGTCCTACGGTGCAATGGGAACCAGCAGTACGAGTTTGCCCGCATGATGGCGGGTGGAAAAAGGAGGAGTGCTATGAGGCGAGGCCGTGTGTTTGCAGCCCTGCATTTGGCGATAGCCCTTGCCGTTCTATGGGCCGCACAAAGCGGGTGTGCCAACCGCGAGCCGGTCGGGCAGGCAACGCCCGTAGATGGGAATCAGCGGCTCGACATCGCGCCGGGCGAGGGCCAACCGCTGGCCGGCGTCATTGTGGATGAGAATGACGTGCCCGTGTCGGATGCCTCGGTCAGCATTCTGTTCCAGCACGTCGAGCGGCAGACGACCCGCACGGACTCGGCGGGCCGATTCCAGTTCAAGGACCTGCCGGAGGGAACGAGGGCCGAGCTGATGGTCCGCAAGCCTGGAAGGGCGACGATCCACACGACCGTTCGCATTCTGTGCGATGCCGGGGAGGATGCGGAGGTCCTGTTTCTGCTGCCGGTCGAGGCAAAGATCGAAGGAATCGTCGTCGAGAAAGGGACGGGCCGGCCGGTCGCGGGGGTCAAGCTGGCCGTGACATGCGGTAAGAATCGCCCGGCGGAGACATGTGAGCCGGTGACTTCCCACGTTGATGGGACGTTCTCCCTACTCGGCTTGGACGCCGGCCGGCATACGTTGTGCCTGGCCTCAATAGGAGAAGGACCGGCGGATTGGGCGGCGGCGCCGATTGCTGTCACGCTCGGGGTGGGGGAAGCCGCGACTGGGCTGAGGGTCGAAGTTGGCAAAGGGGGCCTTCTGGAAATCGCGGTCACCGAGACCGGCAGCGGCCAACCGATCGCGAAGGCACGGGTGGGCGCTGTCTTGCGTGCGAAGGCACGGGTGGGCGCCGTCTTGCGTGCGAGTGAAGCGTGGTTCATGGCTGCTTCGGACGCCAATGGCGTGGCCCGCATTCGGCTGCTTCCGGGTACGTACGAGGTCTCGGGTGTCTCCTGTGAGGGGTACTCGCCCCAAGACCTTGGGCAGGCAGTCATGGTCGAGGATGGCACAATCGCACAGGTCGCTGTGACGTTTCAGTCCAACGTGCGTGGCGTCGTGCGCGATCCGCAGGGGGAACCGGTCGCCGGGGCGCAAGTCAAGATCATGGCCGGCGGAAAGGCCGAGGTTACCTCCGATGGCCGGGGCAGATTCGAAGTCGCCTGGGCCCGGGGGGGCCAACCCCGCCCAGTGCCGGTGTTCTGTCTTGTGGCCCGGCACGAGCAACGGAATCTCGCCGCCATTGTCAAGATCGGCAGGAATGTGAACTCGCTCGACGTGAAGCTCGCACCTTGTGCGGTGCTGACCGGCCGGGTGGTGGACCCCAACGGCCGAGGGATCGGCCATGCGTGGGTGTATGTGACGCTGGACGTGCCGGATTGGGGGGACACGCCTTTGCGGGAAGAGCACCTCCAATCCGATGACAACGGGAGGTTCGAGATCCCGGCCCTGGCGATCGGGGGGCGGTACGCGATCCACGCCTATGCCGACGCGTATGGCAGTAAGGCCGTCGTTGTCGAGGTTGGGGATGCGGCGAGCCGCGTGCTCGATATCGGAGCGTTGACGCTCCCGGCGGCGAACCTCTCCCTTTCCGGCCGGGTCATTGATATGCGGAGTAGACCTGTCGCCTATGCCACGATCTACGGCTGCGGCCGGGGTCAGCCCATCAGACTCACGGCCCGGACCGACGCCGAGGGCAAATTCGTCCTCGCCGGTGTCTGCGAGGGCCGGATCGATCTGGGCGTCGATCCCTATCGAGGAGGCCGGCGTCTGTGGGCCGAGGTATCAGCCCACAGGGGTGCCGCCAGCGTTGAGGTCGTTGCCCGGTAAAGACGATCTCTCGTCAATCAGATAGTCCGGCCTTCGCGGTAGTTCGGCTTGATGAACGTATTGGCCTCGGGGACGTTCGCGATCGTCATTTTCTTCCAGTCGAAGTCCAGTTTTTTCCCGGCGCGGAGGGCGACGTTGCCCATGAGCACGAATTCCGTTAGCGGGCCGGCGTAATCGAAGTGCGTGCTGGGCCGGCCCTTGCCTTTGCAGGCGTCGAGCCAGTTGCGATGATGGCCCGCCGCGCGAGGCAAGGTTTTGGCCGGCCGCTTGTACGCCTGCATTTTCGCTTCGGGGATGATTCGCGGGGACCTGCCCCAGCCTTCGCCGAGGATGGCGCCTTTGGTGCCGACGAAGAGGATGCCATTGTCGCCCATGCTTCTGCCGGCTTCCAGCTCGGCCGGTCGCGGCGGCATCAGCCCGCCTTCGTACCACGTGAGGCGCACCGGGACCATGCCGGCGCGGGCGGGGAAGTCGAAGTAGATCAGCGAGGCGGCGGGGCAGACCTCTTCGGTCGTGCCGTAGGAACTCGCTTCGACCTGGAACCGTTCGGCCTGGTCCAGCTTCAAGGCCCAGAACGCCGGGTCCAGGTGATGGCAGGCGAAATCGCCGATCGTGCCGGAGCCGAACTGCCACCAGGAACGCCAACGGACCGGAGCGTAGTCGGGATGGTACGGACGCGGCGGCACCGGCTCCAGCCAGCGCTGCCAGTCGAAGCCGGCGGGGACCGGCGGCGTCTCTTTCGGCCGCGCGGTGAGATCGGTCCAGCGCCGGGCCCCCGTGCTGGTCCAGGCGTGCACCTCGCGCACGTCGCCGATAGCGCCGTCCCAGATCCACTCGCACGTCAGGCGGATGTCCTCGCTGGAATGGCCGAAGTTGCCGAGCTGGGTGGCGACGCCGGCCTTGCGGGCGGCCTCGGTGACGATGCGGGTCTCGTAGACCGTGCGGCAGAGGGGCTTTTCGCAATAGAGGTGCTTGCGCTGGGCGAGCACGGCCAGCGAGATCATCGCGTGGGAATGGTCAGGCGTGGCCAGCAGTACCGCGTCGATGTCTTCTTTGTCGAGCATCTCGTGGTAGTCGCGGTACGTGGGGCAGGCTTGGCCGTACTTCTGGCGGACCAGCTCGGTCGCCGGTTTGAGTCCGGCGGTCCCGCCGTAATAGAACATGCTGTAATCGCTTTCCTCGTTGATGTCGCACAAGGCGGCGATTCGCACGTCGGGCTCGTTGAAGAGCTGCTTCATGTTGACGGTGCCTTGACCGCCGGTGCCGATGATCGCGACATTGACCTTCTCGCTCGGTGGCGTGTTGCCCTGGCCGCCCAGCACGTGGCGCGGCACGACGCTGAATGCGGCGACCGCGGCGACACCACCCAGCAGCCGTCTGCGCGTCATTTGCGATTCTCGGCAATTCGAATCATGTTTTGCATTGCTCATGTCATCTCTCCTGTCAAAGCTCATCTATGCTCGAACTGGCTTACTGAATTTCGCATAATATAGTGACAGATTTTTCGCATAATATATTGACACCAGCGTTTCGTTCTCGTAGGCTGTCCGCATGGACAGAAAAGGACGAACACGAAGGGACTTCGACGAGTTGGAGAACCGCCGAAAG
>JAPLMX010000245.1 GCA_026386805.1 Phycisphaerae bacterium
CCAACGGGTGTATATCCCCAAGAACGAGCACGAGAAGCGTCCCTTGGGCCTGCCCGCCCTGGAGGACAAAATCGTCCAGAAAGGGATCGCTCGGATTTTGGAGGCGATCTACGAAGCGGATTTCTGTGATGGTTCGTATGGTTTTCGGCCGCAGCGGAGTTGTCATCAGGCGCTCCAGGCGGTGGACGAAGCGATCATGAGAAAGCCGGTGAACTACGTGATTGAGGCCGACATCAAGGGGTTCTTCGATCACGTCTCTCACGACTGGATGATGCAGTTCCTGCAGGTCCGTGTCCGGGACAGCAGCTTACTGCTGCTGATCCGGCGGTTCCTGAAGGCCGGGTACATGGAATCCGGTCAATGGCACCGCACGGACGAGGGCACCCCGCAGGGAGGCAACCTCAGCCCGCTGCTGGCGAACCTCTTCTTACACTAGGTGCTGGATTTGTGGTTTGAAAAGAAGGTCAAACCATCCAGGAGCGGGACCTGCGTGTTGGTGCGCTAGGCGGATGATTTCGTCTGCCTGGTGCAACATCGCCAGGACGCCGAGGACTTGGAGACGATGCTGCGGGAACGCTTTGCGAAGTTCGGTCTGACGCTGCACCCGGAAAAGACCCGGACGATCAGTTTCGGCCGGGACGAACGTGAGAACGCCCGACGGCAAGGTCGTAAGGCCAACACGTTCGACTTTTTGGGGTTCACGCACTACGCCGGACGCAGTCGCCAAGGGACCTTCCTGCTGGGTCGTAAGACGAGCCGCAAGAAGTTCCACCGTGCCTGTCAGGAAATGACGGCATGGCTCAAAAAAGTTCGCCATGTGCGGCGTCTCTCCGAGATCTGGCGTATTCTGGCGGCCCAACTGCGGGGACACTACAACTACTACGGCGTGAGCGGCAACTCCCGGATGATCGCGAACTTCGGCTAGGTCACGATCCGCGCCGTCCAGAAGTGGCTCCATCGCCGCAGCCAGCGTAAGTCGTTTACCTGGCAGCAGTTGAATGATTACCTGGCTCACTACCCGCTGCCGCGTCCGCGCCTAGTGTATTCGATGTATGGACCGTCCTTGTCTCGGGAGACTGGTGGAAGAGCCGTGTGCGGGCCATCCGCACGCACGGTTCTGTGAGGGGCGTTGCAGCCGGCTGTAGGGTAAGATCGTGTGGCACTCTTGGTACCGAAAGGCAAGAGCAACAGAGAACACAAACATTACCTAACCAGCACGGCCATAGTACGTCTACTCGACCAATTTGCGGAGGCCGAGAAAGGTGACAAGTGCTTATGGGGAAATGGGTTATGAGAGAAAAGGGCGGGTTATGCCTCTGGAAAAACAAAGCCAATTTGCCCGGCGAGGCCGGTCGTGACTTGCGGAGGGATTGTGGTATACTGCTGGGCTGTGGCTGCCGGAGACGCCTGGGGATGGGCGTTTGGCCGGGGGCCGGAGTGTGTGGCATGGAATGGAAGGGAGGTAGAACGATGCTTGGTAGAGGTCTTCTGGTCGCGGTTGTGGTGTGCTTGATCGGGGTCGGCGCTGGGGCGGGGGCGAGCGAGAACGCCGTCTTTCGCATCGGCATCGTCGGGTTGGATACTTCGCACGTTACCGAGTTCACCAAGGTGCTCAATGACGCCACGAAGGGCCTGGGCTGCAAAGTGGTCGCAGGCTATCCGGGCGGCTCGCCGGACATCGAGTCTTCGGCGAATGAGGTCAAGGGATATACGGATACGCTCAGGGACAAGTACGGCGTCGAGATCGTTGACAGCATCGAGACGCTCTGCCAGAAGGTCGATGGCGTGCTGCTGGAGAGCGTCGATGGGCGGCCTCATCTGGAGCAGGCCAGGCCGGTGATTGCGGCCAAGAAGCCGCTGTTCATCGATAAGCCGATGGCGGGCAGTCTCGCCGACGGCCTGGAGATCGTCCGGCTGGCCCAGGCGAACAACGTCCCGTGCTGGTCGAGTTCGTCCCTGCGTTTTGACCCCAGCATCGTCGCCATGAAGAACAATGAGAAGATCGGCAACGTCCTTGGCTGCGAGGCGTTCAGCCCGTGCAGCCTTGAGCCGCACCATCCCGACCTTTACTGGTACGGCATCCACGGCGTCGAGATTCTCTTCGCGATCATGGGGCCGGGATGCGTGTCGGTCCAGCGGGCCCAGACCCAAAACCATGAGCTTGTGCTCGGCGTCTGGAAGGATGGGCGGATCGGGACCTATCGCGGCCTCAAGACCGGCAAGGAGGAGTACGGCGCTCTGGTCTACGGTTCCAAAGGGATCGTCCGCAGCGGCAATTTCGCGGGCTACGACGGCCTGATCAAGGAGATCGCGAAGTTCTTCAAGACCGGCAAGGCCCCGGTGCCGCCGGAGGAGACCATCGAGATCCTCGCCTTCATGACGGCGGCGGATGAGTCGAAGGCCAAGAACGGCGCCCGCGTCGAGCTCGCGACGGTCCTCGAAGAAGCGAAGAAGCAGAACGCGGCCCGGCGCTGACCGTCAGGCATGGTTCGTCATCCTGAACGCAGCAAAGCGGAGTGAAGGATCGGGGCCGCGCATTGGAGACTGCTCTCATTCGCAGGCCAGATCCTTCGCCTTCGGCTCAGGATGACAATACCCTATCGTCTAGGGATCTCCGTCAGACTTGGTCCGGGACGACCCAGGGCTCGCGATACGTTCGCCTGAGGTGCTTATTGGCGTCCGGGGCATCGACGAACGTCTCGGTCTTGGGATCGAACGTCAGTTTGCGGTTACCGACCAAGTAGGAGATGTTGGCAATATGGCATAGCAGGGCGGAGTAGTGGCCCTGCTCGACATCGGCGTTGGGCCTTTCCCGCGTGCGGAGGCACTGGATGAAGTTGTCCTGATGCCACTTGTCGCCTTGGCGCCCGTAGCGGAAATCGATGACCTTGTTGTCCGCGTCGTAGAGTTGCCACCCGCCGCCGTGGCGGCCGACGTACATGAAGCCTTTGGTTCCCAGGACCTCGATCCGCGTGGCGCAGAACGGCCAATCCGGGAATAGGTCGTTGTCGCGGATGAATATCGGGATTTTCTTCATATACGGCGTCCAGAGCGCGGATTCGCAGAGGAGCGTCAGATCGCCGTATTCGTACAGGGCGAACTGGGTGTCGGGAATCTCGCGGCCGTCCTTTAGGGCGTGGACGCCGCCGGCGTGGGCCACGGTGCCGGGGTAGGGCTTGTCGCCCATGAGCATGCGGGCGAAGTCCAGTTGGTGGATCAAGTCGCCGGGGATCGGGCCGCAACTGTACTCCCATTGGTTCAGCCAGGACCGGCTCGGATTGTACGGCAGTTTCGGGGCCGGGCCGCACCAGAGGTCGTAGTCGAATCCTTCCGGGACGGGCTGGACCGACCCCTGGCCCATCAGCGGGTGCTGCATCATGTTGAAAACGCGGACCGCGTGCACGTCGCCGAGCTTGCCGCTGCGGATTTGCTCGACGGCCTCTTTCGCGTAGGGTGCGCTGCGCGTCTGCATGCCGACTTGGACGATGCGCTTGTACTTGCGCGCCGCCTCGATCATCTTGCGGCCTTCCCAGACGTTGTGGGACAGGGGCTTCTCCGTGTAGACGTCCTTGCCCGCCTGGCAGGCCATGATGGTCCCGAGGGCGTGCCAATGGTCGGGTGTCGCGTTGATCAGGGCATCGACGCTCTTGTCGTCGAGGATGCGCCGGAAGTCCTGCACGACCTGCGTCGGCTTGCCTTGCGTCTTCTCGATGGTCTGCTTCGTCCGTGCCGAGCGCCGGTTGTCCGGGTCGCAGACGTAGACGATTTGCACGTCGCTGCGGCCGGCAAACATCTGGGCCACCTGCGTGCCCCGGCCGCCGCAGCCCATGAGACCGATCATGACCTTTTCGTTCGCGGCGCGACTGGGCCGCTGGGGCAGAACCGCCGCGACGGCGGCGGTGCTCAATGTGCCTTTTAAGAAATCTCTGCGGTTCACCGGTGCCATCGTATTCTCCTTAATCACAGCCTTGTGTTGATGCAGATGTGTCTTGTCATCCTGAGCGAAGCGAAGGATCTGGGCTAAGAATAGCAGGTTGCTGACGATAACCGAGATACGTTTCCCTCACGGGCCAGATGCTTCACTTCGTTCAGCATGACAACGCAATCGGTCGGATTGGCGTCGTCAATTGTGTCCTGACGTTCGTTTGTCCTCGATCTGTACTTTCGTTTGAATCGTGTTGTCCTGGAGATTCACTTGGCCCACGTGTTCTTCGATCAGGATTCCCGGGGCGGATTCCTCGTGCGTGTCGCGGATCGTGTTCTTCGCGAAGACCAGGTCGTTCACTTCGCCGCGGATGCGGATCTCGGCTCCGCCGTTATTCTCGATGGTGTTCTCTTCGAGCCGGTTGCGGTGGGGGGCCATGCCGAGCGCTTCGTTGCGGAAGAAGACGCCGTGCTGCTTGTTCCGGCGGACGATGTTGCGGCGGAGGATGTTGTCGGAGTCCTTGTGCCCGATGGAGATGCCGAACTGGCCGTTCTCCTCCAGGACGTTCTGCTCGAACAGGCCGTGACGGACCCGCCAGCACAGGAACAGGCCATCCGTCCCGTTGCGGCGCGCGACGCAGTTGCGGACGGTCGGCCGCTGCGACCCGCTGCCCGGATGAAGCCCGAGGGCCGCGTTGTCCTCAGAGATGCAGTCCGTGACGGTGACATCGTTCGACTGTTGAAAGCTGATGCCGTCCCCGTTGTAGTTGCGCACGGTGCAGCCGCTGATGACGGTTCCGAATCCTTGATACAGGAAGATGCCGCCGCCCCGGCAGCCGTTGAGGGGGATATTGGCCTGCTTGTTTCCTTCAATCGTCAGATTCTCGATCCGCACGCCTTCCGTGTGATAGCCACTGACGACGGGGAACACGGTCGCCGCCTGGGCGCCATTCTGTACCATGCAATCCGCCATCAGGGGGTTGTCGAACGAGAAGGTGTTCTCGTGCCGGCCCGTGATGCGGGCGACCGTCGTATGGAAACCGCCGGCTTGCTTATCCCAGACGGCGATGCCGGAGCCGACGGCAAATCCGTTGGGGTCTTGCAGAGTGACCTGCTGCTCGCCGAAGTCGCCGTCGATGGCCAAGGCGGACACGGCCCCTTTGGCCTTCCGCAAGACGGTCTTGCCCTTGATCCCGCGGACGGTCACGTTGGACCGCAGGTGCAGCGAGTCGTACATGGTGTATTCGCCTTCGCCAATCTCGACGAGGCCGCCTCCGAGGTTGGCGACGTAGTCCACCGCGGCTTGCAGCACCCGATTACTGTCGCCGGTCAGATCGGCATTGGCATTGCCCACCGTGATGTGCGGCGGCTCCGCCATTTTCGAGTGCATGGCTTTGGGCAGTTGCTCTTCCTCGGGCCGAGGCGAGAAATCGCGCGCCTGACCGATGGCCCTCGATGGCCCACATGCACAGATGAGAAGGATGGTGAGCATTGAAGTGACGATCTTGCGTGCCATCGCTGACCTCCTGAAGGGTCACATGCTCAAGGAGCAACTTATATGTCGAACCACGCGTGATTATCAGGCGGCCCGGCACCCTTGTCAACGCCGGACATCCGCTTGACAATTGGCACCGCATGGAGTACACGAGGTCAGAAAGATCCGGGAGATCCTATGGCTACGAAAGATGTGCTGCGTATGGACGAGCGTGGGCTGGAGGAGTGGCTCAGTGAGCCGCTGGCGGCGACCTGTGCGACGCTCCGGCAAGTCGAAGGCGACATCGCCGTGCTGGGCGCCGGCGGCAAGATGGGCCCGACTCTGGCCATGATGCTGGGGAAGGCGGCTCCGGGGAAGGCCGTATATGCCGTCTCTCGCTTCAGTGACAAACAGGCGAGACAGCGGATCGAAGAAAAAGGGGTCAGAATTGTTGAGGCCGATCTCCTGGATGACTCGGCGTATCCGGGTCTGCCCGATGTCCCCAACGTCTTCTTCCTGGCAGGCATGAAGTTTGGCGCCGCCGGCAATCAGCCTCTGACGTGGGCGATGAACGTCTATATGCCTGCGCTTGTGGCGCAGCGGTACAAACAAGCGCGGATCGTCGCCCTTTCGACCGGCAACGTGTATCCGTTCACCCGTCTTGAGAGCGGGGGCTCGCGCGAGACGGACCTTCCCGATCCCGTTGGCGAATACGCGCAGTCGTGTCTCGGCCGCGAGCGGATGTTCCAGCATTTCTCCCAGCGATTCGGCGCTCCGGTCACCCTAATTCGCCTCAACTATGCGAACGAGCTTCGCTACGGTATCCTGGTTGACTTGGCCCTCAAGATCCTCCACGGCGAGTCCATCGACGTGACGATGGGGGCCGTCAACTTGATCTGGCAGGGCGACGCCAACAACTACATCATTCGAGCGCTGAGCATTGCCAAGAGCCCGCCGGCGATTCTGAACGTCACCGGGCCGCAGACCCTTCGTGTCCGCGATCTCGCAGGTCGGATCGGCAAGGTGCTCGGCAGAGAGCCTCATTTCGCTTCCCAGGAAGCGCCGACGGCCCTGCTGTCCAACGCTTCGACTTGCTGCGAGCTCTTTGGGCCACCCGCTCTGAGTCTTGACGAGATGATCCAATCCATCATACCATGGGTGACTGCGGGCAAGCCCGTGTTGAGCAAGCCGACCAAGTTCGGCGTGCGCGACGGCAAGTTTTGAGAGGGGACTGCGATGGTCATGCAGAACGTCTTCAACCGACTCAAAGA
This sequence comes from Phycisphaerae bacterium, assembly GCA_026386805.1. GTDB lineage: Bacteria > Planctomycetota > Phycisphaerae > Sedimentisphaerales > Anaerobacaceae > PLanc-01. The sequence goes on from JAPLMX010000245.1 coordinate 6,670, forward strand.
GGGCTGCGTCATCCCGGCGCACCCGCTCGCCTTGACGCCCCAGAACAAGCTCGACGAGCGATGCCAGAGGGCGCTGACTCGCTACTATCTCGCCGCCGGCGCCGGCGGCGTGGCCGTGGGTGTGCACACGACCCAATTCGCCATCCACGATCCCAAGGTGGGTCTCTACGAGCCCGTTCTGCAGTTGGCCGCCCAGACGGCCTTGCAGGCCGTTCAATCGGGCAAATTCGAGCCGCCGATCATGGTCGCCGGACTGGTGGGTGACACCGATCGGGCGGTGCGCGAAGCCCAACTGGCGGTGAGGCTGGGCTATCACCTCGGCCTGCTCTCTTTGACCGCACTGCGGGGCAAGTCCATTGACGAGTTGATCGACCACGCCAGGCAAGTGGCGGGCGTTATCCCCATCATGGGGTTCTATTTGCAGAGCACGATCGGTCACATGGTCCTGCCGAAGGAGTTCTGGGCCAGACTGGTCGAGATCCCGAACGTGCGGGCGATCAAGATGGCTCCGTTCAACCGCTATCAGACGCTCGATGTCCTCGAAGCGGTGGCCCAGTCGGGGCGAAAGGACGAGATTGCCCTGTATACAGGCAATGATGACAACATCATCGTCGATCTGGCGACGCTCTACGCGTTTCGCACGGAAATGGGTGAGACTCCACTTCGAATTGTAGGCGGCCTGCTGGGCCAGTGGGCTTGTTGGACGAAAAGGGCGGTCGAGAACCTCGATGCCATTAAGGATATTCGCAGGACGGGCGGTCCGGTCCCGCCAGAGATGCTCACGATGGCCGCCCAGTTGACGCTCGCCAATAAGGCGATTTTCGATGCCGACAATGGTTTCGCGGGCTGCATCCCCGGCATATCGTACATCCTGAAGCGTCAGGGCCTGATGAGCCACATCGGCACGCTCGACCCTGCCGACCGGCTCTCGCCGGGTCAAACCGCGAAGGTCGACGATATCATAAGCTGGTATCCTCATCTGACGGACGATGAATTTGTCAAAGCCCACTTGGATGTATGGCTCGCACGCTGAGAGATGGTCATGAGTGTGCGACTGAGTCTTGTGTGGTGTCCGTGCCCTTATCCTGTCATCCTGAGCGGCAGCGAAGGATCTGGCCGGGGATGTGTATGTGGACTCGATACGGTAGGAGGCTTCTCCTGCGATGGCCAGATGCTTCGCTTCGCCCAGCATGACAAATACGGATTGGCCCGCCACAAAGCGCCATCGCACACGGTCATGAATGTCGCTTCTTTTGTGATCGCAGGATTTCGATGATCCTATGATTCGCCGCGGGGAAGGCGTATCGGCCGAGGTCACGCGGGCGCACCCACTTGAAATCGTCACAGGCGATGCAGCGAGGCTCGCCCGAGACAGAGGTGCACTCGAACGCGGGAATGTGCACGCGAAAGTGCGAGTACGCGTGGTCCACGACGGCCAGCAGGGGGCCGACCCGGATCGTGATCGCGAGTTCCTCCCGGACCTCGCGTCGCAAGGCCGCTGCGCGCGACTCGTCGCGTCGTTTCTTGCCGCCCGGGAATTCCCACAGGCCGCCGAGCAGTCCCTCGGGCTTACGCTTGTCGATCAGGATGCGGCCCTTCCGGTAGATCACGCCGACCACGACCGTGTAGCAGGGCAGTTGCTTTTTGGGCACGCGGGTGGGGAAGAGGCTTTGCTCCCTGTGACGCCTGGCTTCGCAAACGTGGCTCAGGGGACAATCCCCGCATTTCGGATCGCGGGGATGGCATAGTTCCGAGCCGAGCTCCATCATCGCCTGGTTGAATTGGCCGGCGTGACCCTCCGGCACCAACTCTTCCGCAAGGGCCCAGATTCTTTTTTGGACCGTCATGTCCTTCGAGTCGCCTTCGATGCGAAAGAGCCGGCACAGGACCCGCGTCACGTTGCCATCTACGAGGGGCTCTCGCCTACCGAATGCGATGCTGGCAATCGCGCCGGCCGTATAGCGGCCGACACCGGGCAAGGTCAGCAATTCTTCTCGCGTCGTGGGTAGATGGCCATCGAACTGTGCGACAATCTCCTTGGCCGCCCTGTGGAGGTTCCTGGCTCGCGAATAGTATCCCAGGCCCTCCCACAGCTTGAGCACCGTATCGATCCGGGCCCGAGCGAGCGTCTGGATCGTTGGCAACCGTTTTAGAAACCGCTCGTAGTACGGCACGACCGCCTGGACCCGCGTTTGCTGCAACATGATCTCCGACACCCAGATGGCATACGGGTCCCTCGTCCTTCGCCAAGGCAAGTCCCGAGCATTCTCGGCGAACCAGCCAAGAAGGGCCTTGCGCATCTGCGCGTATCGTTCTTTGTGCTTCATTCCTGGGCCGGTTGCCCGATCTGGTCCTTCTTTCGGTACACCATGCCTTCAAACGACGCGACGATCTCACCGGCGTCATCCGTAACTTTGACGGAGTAGGTCGCCAGCTTGGGATTGCGTGACACTTCCGTGGCCTCGGCGTACAGCGTGCCTTGTCGGGCGGCCTTGACAAACCAGATGCTCGCATTGATCGCCACGGCGACGGTGCCGTGCGAGTTGGAGGCGGCGGCGAACACCAGGTCCGCCAGGGTGAAAATGGCGCCGCCGTGAACCACGTTCACGCCGTTGAGGTGCGAATCCGAGATCGTCATCTTGGCCTTCGCGTGACCTTCGGCGATTTCCAGCAGCTCGATCCCACTATGCCGTGCAAACCTGTCGTTCTTGAAGAAGTCCCAAATCGCCTGCATGCCAAACCTCCAACTGGTAATCTGCGGCCGTGAAGGCCAAATCCTTCTGCCGGATGATACTCGAAACCCGCGATCTCGGCAAGCTCGGCCCAAGGGACGCCCTTGACTCTTGATGTCTGCGAAGGCGGGCACTATCATAGCGCGGCAACGATATGGAACGCAGAATCATAGACTTTCATACTCATGCCTTTCCCGATGCGCTGGCGGCTCGTGCGATGAAGTCGCTTCTGGCCGAGGCGCCGGGCATCAAAGCGTATCTCGACGGGACCGTCGCGGATTTGCTGCGGTCGATGGACAAGGCGGGCATCGAGAAGAGCGTCGTGTGTTGTATCGCGACCAAGCCGGAGCAATTCGAGCCGATTCTTCGCTGGTGCGCGGCGATCCGCTCGCAACGGCTGATCCCCTTTCCGTCGGTGCATCCGGCCGATCCTGCCTGCGCCGACGGCGTCCGGCGCATTCGCGCGGAAGGATTTGCGGGCTTCAAACTCCATCCGTTCTATCAGGATTTCTTCGCCGATGAGGACCGGATGTTTCCCCTCTATGAAGAAGCCGTTCATCAGGGTCTGCTTCTCGTCATGCACACGGGGTACGACATTGCCTTTCCGAGAATCCGGCGGGCCGATCCTGAGAAGTTGTTGGGCATTGCCGAGACGTTCCCCGATCTCAAGCTCGTGACTACGCACCTGGGGGCGTGGCAGCAGTGGGACGAGGTGCGCCGGCATCTTCTCGGACGCAAGATCTACATGGAGATGTCGTTCGCCCTGGAGGATCTTGGCCCCGAGCGGGCTTGCGAGATGATTCTGGGCCATCCGGAGGACTACCTGCTCTTCGGCACGGATTCCCCGTGGACCGACCAGGCCAAAGCGCTGACCCTGCTCGAAAATCTGCAAATTCCGCAAAAAAAGCTCGCCCAGATTCTGGCGGGTAACGCCTTGCATCTTCTGGGGCTGGCTTGAATCACCGAGCGGCGATCCGGGCGATGTTAAGATTTTTTTACACAAGGACTTAGCTCAAAAGAGAGCAACGCCTGGCCGAGGGAAAAACCCTTGCGAGCTGGGGCTTCGGGTGGTGGCAGCCTCTGGGCATCCGGCGAATTTTGTCACATTGTCCGAAAAGCCACTTTATTTTTGTACTGATTTCGCGCATTATCATCCGATTAGTAAGTGGTGGGGGAGGCCGACGATGCGTGCGATTCGCGTGATGGTCCGCAGGTGTGTGCAGGAAGTACATCGGAAGTTGAAGAGGCTGAGGTTGTGACGCGCGACGGCGGTACGGCGCCGAGGAGTGGAGACTCTGCGTCACGCATGGGCTCGGCATCGGAAATCATGGTGTTCTGGGAGGTAAAAGGAGAAACAGATGAAACAGCAAGCGTGGAGAGCCGGATTGGTCGTGGCCATCGTGATCGCAGTCGCGGGCTCGGCGGCTTTTGCCGCCGCGGCGGCGCCCGCTCCGACGAAAGATCCGACTGCACCGGCGGCCGCCGCCAAGGAACCGACGAAAGAGTCCGCCGCACCGGCGGCGCCCGCCCACGAGGAGTTGTTGTGGCCGGAGTTCTGGCAGACGTTCCATGATCCCGCGCCGTGGCTGCACATGGGACTGGATCAACGGCTCAGACTCGAAGCCGGCCAGAGCATGCAGACACTCAACAAGACAATGCTTACGGATCACCACTACCTGTATGAGCGCTATCGGACAAGGTGGTGGACGAAATGGGACTTGGATGAGAACGTCAGCTTCAACACGCGGCTGGTGTGGGAGTTCCGCACGTGGGAGCAGCCGGAGAACAAGAACCAATGGTTGAACCCGATCTATCCCGGGTACAGTACACACCCCAGCGTAACGCATTTCAACCCGGACGAGGCCTTGTTTGATTGGTTCAACGTGAACATCCGCAACCTCGCCGGCCTGCCCTTGACGGCGACGATCGGTCGTCAGGACTTGGCCTTCGGCGTCGGCTGGCTGATCCTCGACGCGACTCCGCTCGATGGCTCACGCACCGTGGGTGCGTTCGATGCGGCCCGGTTTACGTATGATTGGGCGGAGATCGACACAAAAGTGGATGCTGTGTATGTGAACAACTATCCGGAATCCGACCGTTGGCTCAAGCCGATCAACGATCAGGATCGCGGACTCATGGAGCAGGAGGAACAAGCGGCGATTCTCTACTTGACGAACACGACGTGGAAGCCGGTGCAACTCGAAGGGTACTTCATCTACAAGCAAGACCGGCCTCTTGCGGACGGCAAGATGCTCACCAACCTCCCCCCGTGGTGGGCCGAGAAGGGCGAGGTCTACACGTTCGGCGGGGCCGTCTCCGGCATGGCAGCCGAGCACTGGAAGTACCGTGCCGAGGGTGCTGTCCAGACCGGTCGAAAGGCCGGCGACTTGCCCGACACGCCCCACACCGCGACCGGAACGGCCGACCAGCCCACGAAAGACCTGCTGGCGTTCGGCACGCTGGATACCCTCGAATACCAGTTCAAGGACGCGCACGACAACGCCACGCACGTGACATACGAGTATGATTCGGGCGATGACCCCGGTACGGCGGACCGGGACGAGCGGTTCGATCTACTGTGGGGCCACTGGCCGAGGTGGAGCGAGTTGTTCATCTTCACCTATGCGAATGAGACCCGATACGGGGATATGGTCAACTTGCATCGGGCCAACATCGGGCACCGGATCAACCTGACCAAGCAGTGGCAGCTCACGGGCGACGTCCACTTCCTGTGGGCGGATCACAACTCGGGAGCCGCGGCGCCGACGAACCTCAACCTATCCCCCGACAAGAAGTTCCGCGGCACGCTCTTGGCCCCGACGCTGAAGTACAAGATGAATAGCCAGTTGTCCGCCTACGCTCTGTTTGAGTACTTCGTGCCCGGCGGTTACTACGTGGCGCCGAGCGATGACGACGCGTGGTTCTTCCGGTTCAACTTCGAATACGTCTTCTAACGCGGCCTGATTGAGCACGAGAAGGCACCGAGTCCCCGGGTTTCCCGGGGACTTTTTTCTTGGGGCAGCTTCTTGAATCAGCCAGCGATGGACTTATAATGGGGTCCCTATGGCCAAGACAAAGACATCGAACCAGGCGTTGCTCTCAGGAAACGAAGCGTTGGCGTATGGGGCCTACGAGGCCGGGTTGAGCGTGGCGTGTGCCTATCCGGGCACGCCCTCGACTGAGATCCTGGAGACCCTCGCCCAATTCCCCGACGTGGACGCGCAGTGGTCGGTCAACGAGAAGGTGGCCTTCGAGGTCGCTCTCGGCTCGGCCATTGCCGGAGCTCGCAGCCTGTTCGCGTGCAAGCACGTCGGGCTGAACGTCGCCATGGACCCGCTGATGACGGCCTCCTATACCGGCATCCTGGCCGGCTTTGTCATCGTGGTCTGTGACGATCCCGGGATGCACTCCTCGCAGAATGAGCAGGACACGCGCTGGGTCGCCCTCTATTCCAAGCTGCCGATGCTCGAGCCGGCCAGTCCCGCCGAGGCGAAAGAGATCATCCAGGAGGCGTTCAAGATCAGTGAACGCTACGACACGCCCGTCATGCTGAGGATGACCACGCGCATCTCGCACACCAAGGAGAACGTGGTCCTGAAACAGCGGCAAGTGCCGCCCCGGCCCGAATTCGAGCGAAACATCGCCAAGTACGTCATGGTCCCGGGGAACGCCTACCAGCGGCATATCCTCGTGGAGAAGCGGCTCCTGCAGCTTCAGTCTCTATCGGAGCGGAGCCGTTTCAATCGTATTGAGAAGGGCGACGGCAAGCTCGGCTTCATCACCTCCGGCGTCTCGTACCAGTATCTGAAAGAGAATTATCCCGACGCTTCGTATTTGAAGCTTGGCATGACCTACCCGTTCTGCGACGACAAGATCAAGGCGTTCGCCAAGACGGTGAAGAAGCTCGTCGTGGTCGAGGAGTTGGACCCGTTCATCGAGGAGCACGTCAAATCGCTGGGCATAAAGGTCGCGGCCAAGGACCCCTCGTTCCGGATCGGCGAGTTGACTCCCGACTTGATCCCGGCCGTGGTGGCTGGTGAAGTCAAGCAGGAGGTCAAGGCGGCCAAACGCAAGCCTCGACTGTGTCCCGATTGTCCGCACTGGGCGACTTTTGCCGCTCTCAAGAAGCTGGACCTGTACGTGGCCGGCGACATCGGTTGCTACACGCTGGCCTGCCTGCCGCCCATGTCGGCCCTGCATTCCTGTGTCTGCATGGGCGCCGGCGTGACATTCAACGAGGGCTGGCATAAAGGGGCGCCGGGCAAGAAGATTGTGGGCGTCCTGGGCGACTCGACCTTCGTCCATTCGGGCATCACCGGGCTGATCAACTCCGCCTACAACAAGGCCAAGGGCGTGATTCTGATCCTGGACAACTCCACGACGGCGATGACGGGCGGCCAGCAACATCCGGCGACTGGTCTGACGATTCGCAACGAGCCGACGAAGAAGCTCATTCTGGAAGACCTGTGCCGGGTGTGCGGCGTGGACAACGTCGATGTCATGGACCCCAAGAATCTCGAAGAGTTCCGAGCCATCCTCGAAAAACGCGTGAATGAGGACGCCTTGTCGGTCATCATCTCAAGGCATCCGTGCAAGCTGCTGCGGAGATAGGTCGCTCCCTATGAAAGACAAAGTATATAGCATTACGTTTGGCGGAATCGGCGGCCAGGGGATTCTCAAGGCTTCCGAGATCTGCGGTTGGGCCGCCTTATTTGCCGGCTACCACGTGAAGAAGTCCGAGGTGCACGGGATGGCCCAGCGGGGCGGCTCGGTCGAATCGCACGTCCGGTTCGGCAAGCGCGTGTATTCCCCCCTTGTTCCGATGGGCAGTGCGGACGTTCTCGTCTGCTTTCATCTGGAGGAACATTCGCGGCTCCAGCCATTCCTGAAAAAAGACGGTGTGGACTTGACCGATTTCCTGGCCCAGGTCACTGCGGCGATGGCGAGCAACCCGCGCGGTCTGAACACCTGCCTGGTCGGCGTGCTCTCCGCCAAGCTGCCGATCAAGGAAGAGCACTGGATGAAGGCCATCGAGACGGTTTTCAAGGGCAAGGGCGTCGAAGAGAACAAAAACATTTTCCTGGGCGGGAGAAAGTTGGGTCAATCATGATCTGGAGAGAAGATGTCGAGTGCGCGAGCCCTGCGGACTTAAAGGCTCTGCAGTCGGGCTACCTGAAGAAACTCATTCCGTACATCTATCACAATTGTCCCGTTTACAAGCAGAAGCTCGACGCGGCCGGGGTGAAGCCGGACCGCATCAAGTCCATCGATGACATCAAGAGGCTGCCCTTCACGACGAAGGAGGACATGCGAGACTATTATCCCTACGGCCTGTTCTCCGCCCCGCAGGAGCAAATCAAGGAGATCCACGTCTCCAGCGGGACGACGGGCAACCCGACGCTGGTTGGCTACACGAAGGACGACCTGAAGCTCTGGGGCGACGTCATGGCCCGCGTGCTGGGCTGTGCCGGCGCCGTGCCCGGCGACACGATCCAAATCGCCTACGGCTACGGACTCTTCACGGGCGGCCTCGGATTCCACTATGGCGCCCTGGAGATGGGGCTGCGCATCATCCCCACGTCCTCCGGCCAAACCGCTCGCCAGCTCAAGCTCATGCAAGACTTCAAGACCAAGATCATCGCCTGCACGCCGAGCTACGTGCTCTACATGGCCGAGGAGGCCAAAGAGTTGGGCGTCGATCCCGCCAAGGGCAACTGGAAAATCGGCATCTTCGGGGCCGAGCCTTGGAGCGAGGCCATGCGGCGGGAGATCGAGAGCATCTGGAACATGCTGGCGACGGACGTCTACGGCCTGTCCGAGATCATCGGTCCGGGCGTCGCCCAGGAATGCCATCACAAGGACGGCCTGCACATCTTCAGCGACGTGTTCTATCCCGAGGTCATCAACCCCAAGACCGGCGAAGAGGTGCCGGAAGGTGAGGACGGCGAACTGACGATCACCACGCTGACCAAACAGGGCATTCCGCTGATTCGCTACGGCACGCGGGACGTGGTCAGCATCCGCTACGAGAAGTGCCGTTGCGGCCGGACCAGCCCGCGGATCAGCAAGATCAAGGGCCGGACCGATGACATGATCGTCGTGCGCGGGATCAACGTGTTCCCGTCCCAGATCGAGCACGTGCTCATCGGGATCAAGGGCACGCAGCCGCACTACCAGATCATCGTCGATCGCCAGGCCCATAAGCTCGACGAGGTCGAGGTGCTGGTGGAGGTCGAGCAGCGGTTCTTCTCCGATGAGATCAAGCGGCTCAACGAGATTCGCGACAAGATCCGAAAGGAAATCGAGAACGTGCTGTCGATCGGCGTCAAAGTGACACTCGTTGAGCCCAAGACCATCGAGCGGAGCGTGGGCAAGTCGAAGCGAATCATAGACAAGCGAGCACTGTAGGGGTCCGCACATGAAAATCACGCAGATATCGATCTTTCTCGAAAATCGCAAGGGCCGGCTGTCTGACGTCTGTTCGCTCCTGGGCGCCAACGACGTGAACATTCGCGCGTTGACCGTCGCGGAGACAGAGAGCTTCGGCGTCCTGCGGATCGTCGTGGACAAGTCCGACGCGGCCATCAAGCTGCTGCACGACAACCATTTCGTCGCCAACTTCACCGACGTTGTGGCCATCGAGGTCCCGGACAAGCCCGGCGGCCTCGCGTCGATCCTGAAGATCTTGTCGGACAACGATGTGAACATCGAGTACATGTACGGGTTCGTGGAGAAGTTCAGCGACAAGGCCCTGTTGGTGATGCGCTTCGAGGACACGGATTTCGCCCAGCAGATCCTGGCCAAGCACAACATCCGCGTGGTTGCCGAGAAGGACATCAAGGGACTTTAATTGCGGATTGCGGATTGCGGATTGAATCCTTTCTCTTCAATTCGCCATCCGAAATCTGCAATCCCAAATCCTATGATCGATGCACCCTTTTGGAACAAAGAGATAGAGACGGCCGAGCGGAGCCGCATCGAGCAGATCCAGCTTCAGCGGCTCAAGCAGACCCTGGCGTGGGCTCTCAAGACGCCGTTCTACCAGAAGAAGCTGACGCAGGTGGGCATCCATTCGCCCGAGGACATTCGGAGTCTGCAAGACCTCCAGCGCGTCCCCTACACCACGAAGGACGACCTGCGGCTGAGCTTTCCCAAGGGCCTGATGGCCGTGGAGATGAGAGAGGTCCTGCGGATTCATTCGTCCAGCGGCACGACGGGCATCCCGACCGTCATCTACTTCGCGCGGGACGACGTGGAGAACTGGACGGATCTGCTCGCCCGGAGCATCGTCGGGACCGGCGCCACAGACAGCGACGTGTTTCAGAACATGATGACCTACGGCATGTTCACCGGCGGCCTGGGCCTGCATTACGGGGCCGAGCGGGTCGGCATGACCGTTATCCCCATCGGCGGCGGCAACACCAAACGGCAAATCCAGACCATGAAGGACTTCCAGACCACCGTGGTCCACGTCACGCCGAGCTACCTGCTGCACATCCATTCGAAGTTGGGCGAAGATGGGATCGATCGCAAGGACCTGGCCCTGCGCAAGGCGTTCGTCGGCGCCGAGCCGCATTCGGAGAACACCCGCCGCAAGCTGGAGGAATTGCTCCAGATCGACGCGTACAACTCCTACGGCTTGAGCGAATTGAATGGCCCGGGCGTCGCGTTCGAATGCGTGTGCAAGAAGGACATGCACGTCTGGGAAGATGCGTACATTGCCGAGGTCATCAATCCGGATACGGGCGAGGTCTTGAAGGAGGGCGAGACGGGTGAGCTCGTTCTGACGAACCTCGTCCGCCGGGCGATGCCCATCCTGCGGTATCGCACCCGCGACTTGACGTTCCTCTATCCCCAGGGCTGTGACTGCGGCCGGACGCATCGGCGGATCTCCCGAATCCTCGGCCGCACCGACGACATGCTCATCATCAACGGGGTGAACGTTTTCCCGTCGCAGATCGAAGAGAGGATCATGAAGATCCCGGAGGTGGCGACCAATTATCAGATCCATGTGGACAAAAAGGGGTCCCTGGATCGTTTGACGGTCAAGGTGGAGATTTATCCCAAGCTGTTCCTCGGCGAAGTGGCGAAGCTCGAAGCGCTGAGGCACAAGATCGTGGAAGAGCTTCGGGCATCCATCGTCATCAGCCCGCTTGTGGAGCTGCACGAGCCGGGGGCGCTGCCGGTGTCGGAGGGCAAGGCCAAACGCGTCGTCGATGACAGGCCGAAAGACTGACAGGTATTGATGATGGATGATTGATGCTCGGCGTCTACTTGTCGATCATCAATTATCAATAGTCAATCATCAATTCAGAGGGCCTATGGCGAAACAACTGACCATTTTTGTCGAGAACCGGCCCGGCCGGCTCCAGTCGATTGCCGAGAACCTGCGCGTGAACAATATCGACATCCGGGCCTTCACGATCCAGGACCGGGGCGACTACGGGCTGCTGAGGCTGATCGTGGACAAGCCCAACGAGGCGTATCTGGCGATGGCCGATGTCGGCTGTGCCTGTGCCTTGAAGGACGTGTTGGCGGTCTCCGTGCCCGACCAGCCCGGCAACTTTCATAAGCTGACCGCCGCTCTGGCGGCCAGCGGCATCAATGTGCTCGACGCCTACGGGTTTGTTCTGCAGCCGCACAAGACCGGGATCTGCTGCGTGGAGGTGGATAGGCCACAGATGACGAAAGCCGAGGAAGTGGTCCGGCAAGCCGGTTTCGCGGTCCTGGCAGATGAGGAGCTCTACGGCCTGTGAGGCCGGCGGGACGCCTGCGTCGGACATTCACAACTTGTGAGGGAAGCTGCCATGAGAATGATGATATTGGCTGTCTCCATGGGCGTGGCCGTGGTGGGGCTGTCCTCCTGCTCGCAGGTCGAGTTGCCCGGCCGTCCTCCGAAGACCGCACGCGGATTGCCGCACCAGCCACTTCCTCCGATGCAATTCGATTGGCCCCAGGACAAGCAGGTTGGTGTGAGCCTGTCGTTCGACGACGCTCGTACGAGCCAGGTGGATGTCGGGGCACCGCTGCTTAGCTCTTACGGCGTCAAAGCGACGTTTTATGTGTCGGTGGCGCCCTTGCGAGAGCGGCTCGCGGACTGGAAGGCCGTGCTCGCCGCCGGCCACGAGATCGGCAATCACTCGCTGCGTCATGCGTGCACGGGCAATTTCCCGTTCGCAAGAGAAAAGGCCCTGGAGGATTGCACGCTGGAGCAGATGGCGGCCGAGCTGGACCGGGCGAACGCCGAGATCGAGGGACTGTTGGGCGTGCGTCCTGTGACGTTCGCTTACCCCTGCGGCCAGAAGTTCGTCGGCCGTGGCGTGGAGGTCAAGAGCTATGTCCCCGTGGTGGCGTCGCGGTTCCTTGCCGGCCGTGGCTGGCGCGATGAGATGGCCAACAACCCGGCCTTTTGCGATCTCGCTCAGTTGCTCGGCCTCGACCTCGATGGTCTCACGTGGGAGCAGCTTAAAGCCCTGATCGACCAAGCCAGAGAGAGGCACGGCTGGCTCGTGCTCGGCGGCCACGAGATCGGGCAAGGGGGACGCCAGACGACCCGAATGGATACCCTGCGTAGCTTCTGCGAATACGCCCAGGACCCCAAGAACGGGGTGTGGGTGGATACGGTGGCCAACATTTCGCGGTACATCGCTGAGCATAGAGTCGCACTGGGCCGGGACCGCGCCGGCTCCCTGGCGGTGGCACGGCGATAGGACTCGCGTGTTGTTTGCCGGCACTTAATGGTCAATAGGAGGAAACGTCCCATGACTACGAGGACTCTGGTTCGCCGTGTAGTGTTGTGCGCGGGGATCGCGTGTCTGTGCGGAAGCTCACTTGCCGAGGCCGCGACGGCCCCGTTGTATCTCGATCCTTCGCAGCCGACTGAGGTCCGGATCGACGATCTGCTGAGCCGCATGACACTGGCCGAGAAGATCGGGCAGATCAACATGCCGTGCGTTTATGAGGGCCGGCTGGGCCGGGACGTGCCGGGCAAGACCGAAGGGTGCAAGAAGTTCACCCTGGGGCAGAGCGAGCCGGGTGTTGGACCGGGCGGCGGCTTCTTCACGCTGGCGAACACGATCCTTCTCGAAGGGCCGGGCCAGCAAGCGAAATTCTTCAACGAGCTTCAGCAATTGGCGATGAAACAGACCCGGCTGGGCGTTCCGCTGCTGCAAACGGAGGAAGGGACCCACGGCATGATGTGCTCGCTCGGGACCATCTTCCCGGAGGGGCTGGGGCTGGGCAGCATGTGGAACCTGGACTTGGTTCGCGACATCTACGGCGCCGCGGCGAAAGAAGCGCGGGCCGTGGGTATCCACGAACTGTGCACGCTCGTCGTCGAGCCGATTCGCGACCCCCGCCTGGGCCGCAACCAGGAGGCGTTCAGCGAAGACCCGTTCTTCTGCGGCCGCATGGCCGAGACGATGGTGGGGGCAATCCAGGGGCACGACCTCAAGTCGCCGGAGCATGTTGTATCCGTCCTGTGCCATTATCCGGGACAGAGCCAGCCCGTCAGCGGCCTGGAACGCGGCGCGATGGAGATTTCCGAGAGGACGCTGCGGAGTGTTTTTCTTGTGCCTTGGATGGCGGGGATCAAAAAGGCCGGCGCACTGGGTGTTATGGCGACCTATCCGGCCATTGACGGTGTTCCGACCCATGCGTCCGAGTGGATCCTTACGAAGATCCTGCGGGAGGAGATGGGTTTTGACGGGCTTGTCCTGAGCGAGGGCGGCGGCATTGGGACGCTCCTCTACGAAGGTCTGGCCCGGAACGACCAGGAGGCCGGGGCGCTGGCTCTGAAGGCCGGGGTCGATGTTGGCATCTCGTATGAATCGGCCTATATGCAGGCGATGGCCAAGAGCATTGAGCAGGGGCTTGTCCCGGAATCGTTGCTGGACCGTACCGTCCGCCGTATCCTGAAGACCAAGTTCAGGCTTGGTCTGTTCGAGAATCCATCCGTAGATGTCACCAGAGCCCAGCGGGTTGTTCACAACGAGGAGCACCAGAAGCTGGCCCTGCAAGCGGCTCGCGAAGGCATCGTGCTTCTCAAGAACAAGGGCAACCTGCTGCCGCTGAGCAAGGACGTGGATTCCATCGCCGTCATCGGCCCGAACGCGGACCATGCCAAGAATCAAATGGGAGATTACGTTTCGCACACGGTGCTCCAGCACGTCGTGACGATCCTTGAGGGCATTAAGGCGACCGTCTCGCCCCAGACAAAGGTGGAGTACGTCAAGGGCTGCGCTGTGGTGGGCACGGGCCACAACGAGATCGCCAAGGCCCAGGAGGCGGCGAAACGGGCGAAGGTCGCGATCGTTGTTGTCGGCGAGAACGAATGGGGTTCGCCCAACAAAACGGGGACCGACGGCGAGGGGTATGACGTGGCGACCCTGGAATTGACCGGTCTGCAGCTCGATCTCGTCCAGGCCGTCTACGAGACCGGAACGCCGACCGTGGTGGTCCTGGTCAACGGTCGGCCGCTGGCGGTCCGCTGGGTCGTCGAGAACGTCCCGGCCTTGGTCGAGGCATGGCTGCCCGGTGAAAAGGGCGGCCAGGCCGTCGCGGAAATCCTCTTCGGCGACTGCAACCCCAGCGGGCGGCTGTCCATCACCGTGCCGCGCCACGCGGGACAACTCCCGGTCTACTACAACTGCAAGCCGTCGAAAACCTACTGGCTGGGGCAGGGCTGGGGCAAGCCCTACGCCGACCTGGAATCCGCGCCGCTGTATGAGTTCGGTTACGGCCTGAGCTATACGGAATTCGAGTACGGCAACCTCAAGATCGACCCTGCCACCACCGGCACCGGCGGGACCGTTCGCGTGAGTGCGGAAGTGAAGAACAAGGGCAATCGCCCCGGCGCGGAGGTCGTCCATCTCTACCTCCACGATGTGATCGGCACGGTCGTTACGCCGGTAAAGGAATTGCGGGGATTTGAAAAGGTCCAGCTCGATCCGGGCCAGACGAAGACCGTCCGCTTTACGGTCACGCCGGAGCAGATGGCTTTGTTGAACCGTCATCTGGAATGGGTCGTCGAACCCGGCATCTTCGAAATCCTGGTCGGTCATTCCTCCAAGGACATCCGGCTCAAAGGCACGTTCGAGGTCGTCAGCCGTTGAGGACAGCCGTTCGGAGTCTCCAGTTTGGTGCGGCAGGTCCGTCTCGAATTGGCTTTGTTTCGCACAACTGGCCTCCCTGGTCCCGCCCAGCTCTCCGAAATTGGGTTTGTTTTGCATAATCGACTCCCCGATCCCAGCCGGGCTGTTCCAAATTGCATTTCCGTTAACCACCGGCTCTGCCGGTGAGCATTCACAAGGCTCTGCCGTTTCGTGCGTGTTTTTGGGTAGGTAGTTCCCCTTGAGGAAGGCCCCGCCGGGCCCAGGAGAACTACCATGAAAGAACGGCAA
>JAPLMX010000164.1 GCA_026386805.1 Phycisphaerae bacterium
CGCCGACGACGATCTTGGCCTTGCGATGGTTGGAGGCCAGGATGTGCGGCGTTGAGAGGATGTTCACACCCGATTGCTTCTCCATCGCCTGGAGAATCGCCCCGATCTTGGCGGTCCCCCCGACGGACTTCCAGGCCCCGACGGACAGGCCCTCCGCCGTGCCATTGAGGTTAGGACTTGCGCCTGATGATACTCATCTTCTCGATACGAGGGGAACCATTCTGTCAAGTATATCAGACCGGCTTACGGACGCGAGGAAGGACTTTGAGAGACTCGTGCCATTGTTGCCTTCCGACACCCGCCAGCAGGCGAGGGCCCTCCTCCAACTGGGCCGCGTCTGTGCAAAACTCAATGACCTCGCCCAAGCAAAACAGCACCTGCAGAAGGTGCTGGAAATCGCCCGGAAGGCGCTGGAAATCAATCCGAAAATGGACATCTTTACGGCGGACGAACGCTCAGAGATCACGAGGATCATCCAGCAAGCCGGGGAGTAAGCTGGCGATTGGAAGGCCGATTCAAGCAGGAACGTTCAGGTCTTGAGGTCTGGTCAACGTTGGGATTGGTTGGCGAACTTGTTGTTCAAGGCGAGTGGCGCGACTCGCCATGACAAATGGGGAATGCAGTCTTGGGAAACGCTACGCAAGAAACGAGGCCGATGGATCGCCAACGCCACGAAAAAAGGATGCAAACGGTTCTGGAAGACATTTGTCCCCCAGTTGCCCCATCAGAAGAGTGATCCCTCAAAGATCGAGAACGGGGTCATCGTTGGCCTTATCTGGATCAGACGGCAGTGGGTAGATGACTCCGTGATGCAGTGCCTTGCGGCTGGGGTATCCCGGTCGCAAGGGCCACGCTACGAAAGACCGCACACCGGCCCATTGCGTGGATCGGTGCTTACTCCGAACCATCTTGGTCTTTGACCTTCTGGTTCAGCCATTCGTGGGTGTGGTTTATCGCCCGGTCCGTCTGCGGGGTTGTGTTCTGGACATACGTGCTGGCCATTTTGAGGTCGGCATGGCCAAGGATTCCTTGTACGGTGAACACGTCGCCGGTCTCCGCGGCTATCGTGGCGGCTGTCCGGCGCAGCGAGTAGAAACCGGTGCCTTTGCGTGTCGCGATTTTGGCCTTCCGCAGGAGCTTGAGGAATTCCTTGCTCAGCGGCCCGTCCGGGCTCTTGCCCGTTGTCTGCCGGACCCACGGGTGGCCCTGCCTCGTGTAGAAGACCAAGTCGCCTCGCACGGGTACGGCTCTGAGGGCTTCAACGGTTTCCCGCCATAATGTGAAGTTGCGTTGCACACCGGTCTTGCCCCGTGGGAAATTGACCCGGCATTCGTCTAGGTTCAAGTGGTCCCACCGCAATTCGGCACAGTCGGTGCAACCAAAGCCACAATTGAGGCCCAAGAGGATCATGGCTCGCATCTGGACGCCGGCATGGTCGAAGAGCTTGCGGATCTCATCGGGGGGTGAAGGTCTGCCGTTCCACCTTCTTCGTCTTCATCCCTTTAACGGCCTTGAGGTTTGGCCCCCGGTCGATGACTTCGTTGTCCCTTGCCCAATGGAATACGGCCTTGACGGCACGCAGGCGGTTATTGATCGTAGCAGCCGCCTTCCCGTCCTCAATGAGCTTCGTCCGGTAATGCTGGATGTCCACAGTGCGGATCTCGCTGACCAGCTTGTCTGGGCTGATCTGCTGGACAAATGCTTTGAGATAGCGAAGTTGGTCGTAGTAGTGGGGGTATTTGATTTCCCCGACGGTCACCTGTCGGCTCTGGTAGTCGAGGTAGAGGTTGCACAGAGCCTTCAGTGTCAAACTCGCCTTCGGTACGGCTGGCTTGCCTTGGCCGGCGTGCAGAGAAGACGCCTGCTGGTGATACAACCGGAGGGCCTCCTGTTTGTCCTTGCCGAAGTAGTAAGTAGTACTGCCGCACGATGTCCTTTTTCTCCTTGACTATTCTGCCGATATACGGCAATATAGCTTTTTTGGGGTCATCGCTATGATAGTTATGGCAACGGAGAAGGACGGCATCCAGTTCTCATCTCTCTTTGGTCCCGCCGAAGTGATTTGTCAGACACAGGAGACGGATCGCGACAAAACCCTCCTGGATATGGTTTGCCTGCTGGCCCGGCAGCATAATATCGGGAGTGTCGAGGAAGCGCACGAGGCGGTTTTGGTCCGGGAGAACGAACTTGCCACCGTTGTGGCTCCGGGTTTGGCCATGCCGCACGCCCGACTGGAAACGATCGACGAGATCGTCGTGGCGGTCGCAACCTCCAAAGAAGGCATCCTATACGACTCGCATAAGTCCGATAACCGCGTCAAGCTCATCGTTTTGACGTTGGCGCCAAAGGCCGCACCGGGTGCCTATCTGCAGACGCTGAGCTGCTTGGCCAGGATCTGCCAGGATGCGTCCACGGCTGATGTCGTAGCCGGCCTGCCAACGCCGGAGCAGGTTTGGGAGTTCTTCGATCAGGGCGGGATAACGCATTCGGATCGTCCGCACGGCCAGGACGTGATGGACCCGGTTCAGGTGAACAAGCTCCTTCGGCAATAACTATATCACCGGAGCATAGATCTCCGTCAGAAGCTCCTCGGGCGAGACTTTTCGCGGGTCGTTGAGGTAGACCTCTCGCGTCGGACCCGCCACCTTCTTGTGATTCTCGGCAATCCAGGCAAAGAGCTTCTTGTACGCCGCGGCCGATCTCTCGTAGGGTCCCTGGTGGGTGATTCTGGCCATCGGTCCGCCGGCCAGCTCGTAGCAGGTGATCTCGCCGTCGCCTTCAATCCGGCCGGAAACGGGAATCGCCACCTCCACGTCGGCGTTGTGCTGCAGATTGACTCGCACCACTTCCTTGGGCGTCTCGTGGCAGATGAACATCGGCGGCCCCGCGATCCGGCCCCCGCCCGCCTCGATGTACTTGTGGACTCTCGCGGTCATGGGGCGGATCTCGGCATAGGTGCCCCGTCTTCGCATCCCCACGACCAATAGGGGCTCGACGTTGCTGATGCTGACCTCGCTCATCACACGATCTCCAAAGACACACCGCGTCTGCCTGCTGAGCATTCGATCCTGCCGGCCCACAGTAATTGTAACACGGATTCGCGCCAGCGAGTAGTCTATTCTTGTGCGTTCTTGACGGGGTCGCGGTCGTGACGCCGCCCAAGGCGGCCCGGCCGTCCGGCGAATACCGTTGGCGATTGCAGGATTTCTTTGGCAGGGGCTTGACGGGGACGGCGGTCCCGGCCATAATAGGGCAGTTCTCGCGGATGTGGCGGAACTGGCAGACGCGCAGGCTTCAGGTGCCTGTGGGCTTACGCCCGTGTAGGTTCGATTCCTATCATCCGCATTCGAACCCCTTTTCTTCAACCATGATCTGCTCAAAGACTAGGGGTGGCAGAGGTTTCCAACCGCGATTCATCGCGTTTGGGAACCCCGGCCTCACGGCCGAAGGCCTTGGGGATGGTGGATGGGAAGCCATCCCCAATCCTTCGGCAGGCTCAGGAGGGGCGCTGCGTTTGAGGCTGCCACACGACCCCATCACGACTGGTCGTAGCGTTCGTGCGGGTCACGGGGGAAAAAAGATGTCGTTTGCCGGACGGTTACACTCATCGTGCTCCACCGCCCACATCCTTCCTGACCTCTGGCATCTGGAACCGTCTCCAGACCCCTGGGTCAGGCGGGGACTCAGGATAAGTCCTTGCCAAGAGAATCCGGCAAAAAGTGAACGATCCTTGACACTACCGAATACCGAAATGGACAAAGAGCTGTCTTGTTCCGTGTGCGGGAGGTATGGTAAACTCTTGCCAACTGTCTGCAATGACCAAAGGAGTGAGTGTCATGAATCCAGAGATTTTCAAGGCGTATGACATCCGGGGCGTATACCCTGACGAGCTGAACGAGGACGATGCGTGGAAGATCGGGCACGCGACGGCGCGGTTTCTGCCGTCCCTGATCAAAGGGTATGAGCGCGGGCGGGCGGAGTCGACGGCCTTGTGCGTCGGCCGCGATATGAGGACACACAGCGAGCCGTTGGTGCAGGCCTTGATCGAGGGCATCCGGTCCGCCGGCGTCGGCGTGATCGACTTGGGGATGATCGATACGCCGCAGATGTACTTCGCCATCAATTTCTTGGGCACCAGCGGCGGCATCCAGGTTACGGCGTCGCACAACCCGGCCAAGTATAACGGTTTCAAAATCTCCGGCAAAGGGGCCATCCCGATCGGCGTCGATACCGGCCTCAAGGAGATCAAGCATCTCGCGACCGCTCTGGTGCACACCAAGGGCAATCCGACCGGGTCGCTGGAGCAGCGGGAGCTGTGGCCCGAATACAAAAAGCACGTCCTGGGGTCCCTGCGGCCCAACCTGCGCAAGAGGAAGGTGGCCATCGATGCCTCGAACGGCATGGCGGGCAAGGCGGTGCCGCTGCTGTTCGCCGAGGTTCCTCTCCAAGTCGTCGCGATCAACTTCGAGCACGCGGGTAAATTCAAGCACGATCCCGATCCGTTGAAGGACAGCAGTCTCGCCCAAGTCAAGGCGACGGTGAAGAGGGAAGGTTGTGCTTTCGGCGTCTGCTTCGACGGCGACGCCGACCGGATGATCCTGGTCGATGAGAACGGCAAAACGGTCAGTTGCGACCTGCTGACGGCCCTGCTCGTGCCGTATTTCCTGGAGAAGAAGCCCAAATCGGCCATCGTCTACGACCTGCGGAGCAGCCGGGTCGTGATGGAGGAGATCATCCGGTATGGGGGGACGCCCCGGCGGGAACGCGTCGGGCATTCCCACATGAAAAAGGCCATGCGCGACACGCACGCCGTTTTCGGCGGCGAGCTCTCAGGCCACTACTACTACGAGCAGAACTTCTATGCCGATTCGGCCCTGATGACGCTGGTGCACACCCTGAACGTGCTCGATGCCGGTGGCAAGTCCCTGAGCGAGCTGATCCGGCCGCTGCGACGCTACGCCGGCAGCGATGAGATCAATTTCAAGGTGGACAACAAAGAGGCCAAGATGGAGGAGCTGGGCCGACGCTACAGCGAGGGACAGATCGACCACTTGGACGGCGTCACGGTCGGCTTCAAGGAATGGTGGTTCAATTGCCGGCCGAGCAACACCGAGCCGCTGCTGCGATTGAACGTTGAGGCCAAGACCGAGGAGCTGCTGAAAGAGAAACTGGCCGAGATTGAGCAGATGCTCGGCGCGCCGGTACAATGACGGCAGACAAGGTTTTGCGAAGTACGAAGTTTGAACTGTGAAGACTTGCCACTTCAAACCTGAAACTTGAGACTTCAAACATGGACTGACTTATGGAAGCATTTACGAAGATCTTTGCGACGAAGAACGGGCCGGTGGAGGGAATTCAAACCCGTTGGCCTGGGTTTAGCATTCTGGTGGTCACCGGGACCAAGGGGTTCCTGGCGTGCCCCGCGATCGATATCGCGGCCTGCCAGCGTTACGGAGCGGCCGCCGCGCTTGTCGAGAGCACGCCGCAGAACCCGATAGGGACGTTGGATCGGTTCCCGAACCGGAAGGTCACCCAGGCGAACGAAAAGGCCAGGGCCTTGGGTATTCACGAGGGCATGGAGGCCATCGAAGCATTTGCGTTGATCGCCTGATGGGGGCGGGAGGCCCAAGCCCGCTATGAGGCCAGGGCGGGGAGTGTGTGTGCGGGGGCAGGGCGGGTGTGGCCTCGACAAGGGCTTTGGCCTTTTTCCTTTTGCTGAGGAGTCAAAAATGAAGCAGGACTGTCTTTCTCGCCGGCGTTTCGTGGTGTCATCGGGTGTGGCGCTCGGAGCCGCTCTGCTGACGGGCCGCCGCACCGATGCCGCAGCGCAGTCAAAGCGGGCCGATACGCCGGGTGCTCAACTCTTCAGGTACAGCCTCAACGCGAGCACGATTCGCGGCCAGAAGCTTGGCTTGGCCAAGGAGATCGATATCGCGGCCGAAGCCGGGTATTCCGCCTTCGAGCCGTGGATCCAGACGATCCAGGACTACCTGAAGGCCGGCGGCAAGCTCGCCGACATCCGCAAGCAGGTCGAGGACCGTGGCCTGACCGTCGAAGGGGCAATCTCGTTCGCACGCTGGGTTGTGGATGACGATGCCGCACGGGCCGAGGCTGTCGAGCAGGTCAAACGCGAGATGGACCTTCTGGCCCAGATTGGAGGCAAGCGAATCGCCGCTCCGCCAGCCGGGGCAAATGGAAACAACGCGCCCACCCTTGATCTGATGAAGGCGGCCGAGCGATTCCGTGTTCTCCTCGATCTTGGCGATAAGATGGGCGTCACTCCGGTTCTTGAGCTGTGGGGGTCCTCCAAGAACCTGCACCGGCTTAGCGAGTGCATGTTCGTGGTGATCGAAAGTGGTCACTCGAAGGCGGGCCTACTGGGCGACGTCTACCACATCTACAAGGGCGGCTCGGACTTCAGCGGCCTGAAGATGATCAGTGCCGCCGCCATGCCCGTGCTGCACATGAACGACTATCCGGCGGACCCGCCTCGGGACAAGATCGCCGACCGCGACCGGGTCATGCCGGGCGATGGCGTCGCTCCGCTGACGCAGATCCTCCGCGACCGGTGCGACAAGGACGGCGCGACGGTCCTGTCGCTCGAATTGTTCAGCCAGGTCTATTGGGAGAAGGACCCGTTGGAAGTGGCCAAGACCGGGCTGGCCAAGATGAAGGCGGCGGTCCAGAAGGCCCTTGGCTCGGCGTAGCGCCATATTTCGCAAGCCCCACGACGATGCGGGAGGAGATTGCTTCGTCGCTGCGCTCCTCGCAATGACATGAACTGGCGTAGTATGTCATTGCGAGCGAAGCGCGGCAATCTACTCCCCATAGTCGTGATACTTGCGAAGTGTTGCGCAGAGGATTATGAAATGACCAATCGAGAGCGTGTGTTGGCGGCGCTTCGGCACCAGGCGCCGGATAAAGTCCCTTATGACATTCGGTTCACGCAGCCGGCCCACGCCAGGATGGTCGAGTACTACGGCGATCCGGATTTCGAAGGGAAGCTGGGCAACTGCTTTACCTGGCTGCGGCCGCACCCGCCCGAGGCCCGCTACACCCAGGTTGGCGCGGACCTGTGGCGGGACGAGTTTGGCGTCGAGTGGGACCGGCGGATTGACCAGGACATCGGCATGGTCTGCAACCGCTTAGTGACGCCGGAGAACGTCGGCCGCTTCGAACTCCCCGACCCCAATGACCCGGCGCGATACGAGTCCTTCGATCGCGTGATTGCTTCGAGCCGCGACAATGCCGTGCTTGTCAGTCTCGGCTTCACGCTGTTCGAGCGGGCCTGGACGCTGGCGGGCATGGAGAATATCCTGATCGCGATGGTCGCGGACAAGCCCTTCATTAACAGGCTGCTCGACCGAATCCTGGCGTTCAACCTGGCGGTCATCGAGAAGGCGTGTGCCCACAACATCGACATCTTCCGGTTCGGCGACGACTGGGGCCATCAGTGGGGCGTGCTCATGGGACCGGGGCTGTGGCGCGAGTTCATCAAGCCCCGATTCCAACAGATGTGTCAGCTCGTCAAGTCCAAAGGCAAGTTCACGATGCTGCACTGCTGCGGCAAGGTGGACGAGTTGTTCCCCGACATGATCGAGTGTGGCCTCGATATCTTCAACCCGTTCCAGCCGGAGGTGATGAGTGTCCATAAGATGAAGGCTCGCTACGGTGACAAGCTGACCTTCTACGGCGGGATCAGCATCCAGCGGAGCCTGCCGTTCGGGACGGTGCCGCAGGTCAAGGACGAGGTCCGGCGGCTCATCGACGTGGTCGGCGAAAATGGCGGCTACATCGCCTCGCCCTCGCACGACATCCCCCGCGACGCCCGGCCGGAGAACATCGCCGCCATGATCGAGGTCCTGCAGAACCAATGATGGCCATGGGCTGTAGTGAAACGTGTGTCGATGACAGTCGGTTTGTCATCCTGAGCGACGGCGAAGGATCTGGCCCACGAATGAGAGGTTTCTCCCATACACAGCTCAGATCCTTCACTTCGCGGCGCTTCGTTCAGGCCCTGCCCTGAGCGTAGTCGAAGGGATGACAAAGGCTGGGCAGCGGCTGGAAGTCAGTAATGATCGACAGAAGCGAAATTACGGTTCCGCAGGGTGGTGCGAAGCGACTGCAGTTGATCGCCTGCAAGGTGGTGCAGCGGGAGGCGTACTTTTGCGCCGCCCGGTCGCGGAACATCGTGGATATCGTCCTGATGCCGCAGGGGCTGCACGATGAGCCGGACCGGCTGCGCCGCGAAGTGCAAAAGATGCTGGAGCGGACGCAGGACATCCAGGGCCGGCCCTACGATGCATCCCTGCTCGGCTATGGCCTGTGCAGCAACGGCGTGGTCGGGCTCGGCGCCGAAATCCCCATCGTTGTCCCGCGGGCCCACGACTGCATCACACTCTTGCTTGGCTCGAAAGACCGCTACCAGGAGTACTTCGACTCGCATCGCGGCGTCTACTGGTACAGCCCCGGCTGGATTGAATCGGGCAAACAGCCCAGCCAGCAACGGTATGACCTGCTGCTCCAAGAGTACGTCCGGAAGTATGGCGAGGACAATGCAAAGTACCTCCTGGAGGTCGAGCAGACCTGGATGAAAGAGTACCAGTGGGCGACCTACGTCGATTGGGGCCTGATCGATTCGCAAGGCTACAAGGCTTTCACCCAGGAATGTGCGGCCTTTCTGCGATGGAATTACGATGAATGCAAGGGTGACACCGGCCTGATGCAGCGATTTGTCGATGGCGTTTGGAACGACGAGGAGTTCCTGATCGTCCCGCCCGGTCAGCGGATCGCCGAAGATGTCACGAATCGGGGGATCATCAAAGCTGAATGATTACCATGTCACTTCGTGAAGGATTCTCCCTGGTTGTTTTTCTGCTGCTGCTTCTCATTGTCTACGGTCTTGAGATGCTGTTGCTGGTCGATTACGTCTGGGGTCGAATCTGCAAACGATCCGGCAAGAGCGAGCTGTTTCTCAAACGTTACATCGCTTTTCACGCGGCAGCCGCCGTTGGGATCGGCTGTCTGCTCTACGGCCATTTCATCGAGCCGAATTGGATCGAGGTTAACGCAATGACGATCCGCACGCCGAAGCTCAAGACCGCCGGCTTTCGCCTCGTGCAAGTCACCGACCTGCACTGCGACTGGAAGATCCGAAACGAAGAGAAAATGGTGCGGATTATCAACGGTCTGAAGCCGGACATTGTCGTGGCCACGGGCGACTATCTCAACCACGCTTTGGGGCTGCCCCATTTGAGGGACTCACTGGACCGGCTTGAGGCACCGCTGGGGAAGTTCGCCGTGACAGGCAATCAGGATACCGGCTGTCTGCCGCAACTCGATCTGCTCGACGGCACGGGTTTTCACTGGCTCAAGCAGGAGACGGTCGTCGTGACGAAGGACGCCGACAGCCTCGGTATCTCGGGCAGAGACTTCGCCCATCGCGATGCTCCAGTAGGTCCGATCAAGGCCCTCCCCAGCGACCGGTTCAACGTTTTTCTGTTTCACACGCCGGACCTGATCGAGGATGTTTGCGGCCCCGGCGTCGATCTGTATCTCTGCGGCCACACGCACGGCGGCCAAGTGTGCTTGCCCTGGTACGGCGCCCTGATCACCTTCTCGAAATTCGGCAAGAAGTACGAGTCCGGCCTGTACCAGGTTGGCGCAACCACGCTCTACGTTAACCGGGGTCTCGGCCTGGAGCCTTGCCCTGGGCCTCAGGTGCGCTTCTTGGCCAGGCCGGAAATCGCCGTGTTTGACATTGTGCCGGAGCGGCAATGAAGCTCTTGACCATTCTATTGATCGCCGTCGGTCTCGCGATGGACGCCTTCGCGGTCTCCGTCGTCACCGGCAGCGTGTACAAGGAATTCAAGGTCCGCCACGCGCTGCGCATGGCCCTGTTCTTCGGCGGTTTTCAGGCCGTCATGCCGATCATTGGTTTTCTGGCGGGTCTGAGCCTGAAGGACTACATTGAGGCATACGATCACTGGATTGCCCTTGCCTTACTGTCCTTCGTCGGCGGCAAGATGATCTATGAGTCTTTCAAGATCGACGCGGTCGAACGCAACCGCGACCCTTCAAATCCCCTCGTCCTGCTGGCCCTGTCCTTCGCGACCAGCATCGACGCCCTGGCCGTCGGGATCACGCTTTCCCTGCTGAAAACACCGATTCTCTTGGCTGTGACGATCATCGGCCTGGTCACCTTCGGCTTGTCCTACACCGGCGTAGCCATCGGCAAACGCTTCGGGCATTTCTTCGAAAGCAAGGTCGAGATTGTCGGCGGCATCATCCTGATCGCCATCGGCATCAAGATCGTCGTCGAGCACCTCACGGCGTGAGGTGCTCGACGGCAGATCGTAGACCTTGTGCTACGCGGGGAGCGACGCAAGGCGCTTCGACGCAACGCTTCGACGAAACCGACCGCGCGACCACCGGATGATGACACGTGTACGCCGGCCTTCCCCCTCAGTTGGAGGGAGAAAGGGAACGCGGAACTACCTAGACTTGCCGTCGTCTTTGCCTTTCTTCTTGTCGGTGTCCTTGCCCTTGGCGTCGCGCGTGCTCTGGCGTTCCTCGGCGGGCTTGGACGGTGGGGCGACCTCCCGCTTATTCTCCGTCGCCGTCTTGCCCACGATCGGTGACTTGGGGATCTTCACCGTCTCCGGTTTGGTCATCTTGAGGTCGCGGTGTGAAACGGACCCGGACGGACGCTCCGTCGGCGCCGCGGCCGAGTCTTTACGCTCGGCAGGCGTGGACGCCGTCGGCCCGGTCGCCGGACCCTTACGCTCGCCGGACGCAGACGCCGGCCCCTTGCGCTGCGGGGATGGTGCCGGGGTCCCCTTGGACTCCGGGAGCGGTGCGACGGTCTTTCGACCGGCGGCCGGGGATTCCCAGCGATTGCGTTGGTCGCGGAACTTGTCCACGTCCGTCGCCTGCCGGGCGATTCTCTTCCGTTCGCCGCTGCTGACCGGCTCGAATTTCATCGGGGTCCCTTTGCGGGTGACCGCCTCGCTCATCGGCCGGGCCATCTCAAAACTCCTGCGCTGGGGCTCCGGCAGCTTGGCCTCGCGGACCTGCATCTCGTGGTAAGTCCTCGGCGGACGAAGATCCTTGTCGGCTCGGCGCAGGTCGTACTGATGGCGCTCGTTCTCCTCCCAGTGAGGATCGGCCTTGCGGTTGCGCCAGCGGTCATGCTCGTAAAGCGGGTCGTACCACGTGTGGAGGCGCTCACTCTCAAAACGCGGGTAGATGCCGACGCGGAGATAGGCGTCATCATAGTAATCCCCGAAGTAGTAGTGGGTGTAACGCGGACAGGTGAACAGGCTGACCCGCAGCATGCCCATGTCGATGACGATGCTCAGCGAATAAGAGAACCGTGGTCGCTCCCGGACGTGTCGCGGAAAATAGACCGGCGCAAACAGCACGCCGCGACGGTCCAGCGCGTAGTCCCAGTGCCCCCCGGCGAACACATAGCCGCGCGGGGTGTAGACGTAGTGGGACGGCACCCAGATCCAGCCCGGCTGCCCGTGCACCCAATACCCCGGCCGCAGGACATAGTGGCCCTCGTACCAGTAGCGGCAGGGGGGCGCCCAAATGTCGTCGGGCGACGGCGGCGGACCCGGCGGCTCGATATTCTCGATGGCCGGCGGGACCGGGAGATACTCGACCTTCTGCGTTCCGGCCGGAGTCCAGAAACCGGGGACCCATTCCCATCCTTCCGGCACGCGGGCCCAGTAGCCCGGCACCCAGCACATCTGGGGCGGAGCAGCACGCCAGCAGGCACTGACCCAGATATAGCCGTGGCGGTCTGCATCCCAGGCCCAGTAGCCGGGCACCCAGACGAACTGGTTGCCCTGCGGCTTGTCGGCCGGCGGGATTTCCTGGATCTTGGCCGGCGGCTCTTCCGGGGCTACCATGCTGTCTTGAACCTCCAGATTGACGGGCTCGGCGAAAGCCTCGTGCACCGGGCCGCTCGTGAGGACTTCGGGCTGCTCCTGGTCCGGCGTCGGTGGCGGCTGGTCCGCGTCGCCACCGTAGAGTCGGCCGGCTGTCAGAGCAAGCACCATCAACGTCATGACTGCAATTCTCATCTGTGCTTTTTCCTTCTCTAAAGCCATGAAATACTTCGCCCAGCGTTTCAGACCTCAAACCATTAGCCTGTGCTTCCCCAGCGAAGCATTATGCCGCAAGCCGGCCGCCAGGGCAACCCCAAAACGCCCCTTCCTGTTTGTATGTTTGTACGCCTATGTCAGCCGCCGGATTTCCCTTGCCTTCCGTGCCCCGGCCTTCGATAGTGTCAACCATCGAGCCATCGCTGGCCAGGGCAATTGCAGGTGGGCACGGATACCCCACCATGAAGCGGTGCGTGCTACGCACCCTGCAACTACAGTTCCGTAGGGCCGGTAGTGGCGCGTAGGGTGCGTACCACGCACCGTCTTGGTGACCTGTAAGTAGGGGTGAATGGCCATGAATGATCGTGCTCAAAAGTTCGCGGTTCTTCTGAGTCTGGGTTGCCTCTTTCAAAGCACAGCCGTCTTGTGCCAGGAGGTGCCGCTGGGCCTGTTCGAGGGTCATAGCGACGTCGGCGTCGTGGGTGTACCGGGGGCGGTCACGTATGACGGCGGGCCACAGAGCTATCTCATTGCCGGCGGCGGCGAGAATATGTGGTTTGCCGAAGACGCGCTGCACTTCGTCTGGAAGCGGATGTCGGGCGATGTCTCGCTGACGGCGGACATTCGCTGGCTCGGCACCGGCGGCAATGCCCACCGCAAGGCGTGCCTGCTGATTCGTCAGAGCCTCAATCCCCAGTCCGCCTACGCCGATGCGGTCGTTCATGGCGACGGTCTGACCTCGCTTCAATATCGGCAAGTGCCGGGCGGTATCACGCGCGAGATTCAGTCCAACGTGACCGCGCCACGCAGGATTCGCATCGAGAAGCAGGGCGACTTTGTCTCCATGTCGATCGCTGGTGAAAACGAGAGCCTTCATGCGGTGGGCGGTTCCTTCAAGATCCGCTTCACCGAGCCCTTCTATGTCGGGCTGGGCGTTTGCGCCCACGACAACAAGGTGTCGGAGAAAGCTGTCTTCTCGAACGTCGAGATCACCAGCGGCAGGGCCGGTCCGGCCGGAGAACCCGTGCTCGAGAGCACGTTGGAGGTCGTGCCGATCGCTTCCGTAGATCGCCGGGTCGTGTACCGCACGCGCGGCCACATCGAAGCCCCGAACTGGTCACGGGACGGGAAATCCCTCCTGTTCAATCGGGAGGGTCGTATCTATCGTCTGCCCGTCGAAGGCGGCGAGCCGAAACCGATCGAGACCGGGTTCGCCACGCGCAACAACAACGACCACGGCCTCTCACCCGACGGCACACAACTGGCGATCAGCGACCAGTCCCAGGAAGGCGGCAAGTCGCTCATTTACATCGTCCCGGTCGCAGGCGGGACGCCCCGCCGGGTCACGCGCCTGGGCCCGTCCTACTGGCATGGTTGGTCTCCGGACGGCAAGACGCTGGCCTATTGCGCCGAGCGCAACGGGGAGTTTGATGTCTACACCATCCCGGTCGAGGGCGGCGCAGAAACGCGTCTGACGACCGCCCCGGGCCTGGACGATGGCCCCGAGTATTCGCCCGACGGCCGGTACATTTACTTCAACTCCGTCCGCACGGGCACGATGCAGATCTGGCGCATGAAGGCCGACGGCAGCGAGCAGCAGCCGGTCACCTCCGACGAATACAACAACTGGTTCCCGCACCCCTCGCCCGATGGCCGCTGGATCGTCTTTCTGTCATACAAAAAAGGGGTAGAGGGCCACCCGGCGAACAAAGATGTGATGCTCCAGCTCATGCCCACCGACGGAGGCAAGAGCCAAGTTCTGGCTGAACTTTTCGGCGGCCAGGGCACGATCAACGTGCCCTCCTGGTCACCCGATAGCCGTCGCCTCGCCTTCGTCAGCTACCGCTTGACCAATCCCTGACCAACGGACAGGAGTACGAGCTTTCGTGGTGTCACAACTGTCCGGTTGATGGCACAGGACACGTTTGTCCCGCCGAAGCTCTGCCACGGCAGAAGCCCGCTATGTGTCCCCCTCCCTATAGCTCAATTCAAGGTCAGGCCCCGGAAGTCCGTTATGTCGTTCTGCGTCTCAGCCGCAAGCCGGAGTACAGGAGCCCGATGGCACCGAGAAGGACGGCACCAGGGACAGGGACGACGGTTGGTTCATCGACGGAGGCAACCCGGAACCCGACACTGAAGTTCTGGCCGAGCGGGTTGCCGTAGGCCTGGTAGGACGACGAGAGGACGTCGGAGGAGTAGTACGACCCACCGCGCTGGACACGAGCCCAATCCCAAATAGGAGTTTCGTTCCACTCATAGACATTACCCATCATATCAAACGTGGTGTTCTGCTCTTGAATACCAGAGCCGACATCCCAAGGCGCGTTGTATGAACCGCCAGAGTAATTCCAGCCGTTGTCAGCAGCCGGAATGGTATTCAATCCGTTGGCATAGAGCGAATAGCCGCTGCCATTGGGCTTGAAATACGCTGCCTTGTACCATTCATCTTCAGTCGGTATGACATAAGCTATGTCATAAGAAGAAATAGCCGCGTCACGATTTATTCCCGAAAAATCGCCGGGATTGCTATTATTGCCGCTGAACTGATATGCACCTTTACTCTTGTCGCCACTGGTAAGGTAGTTGCAGAACTGGGCTGCTTCATACCAGCTTACGTTATTGGTCGGCTGCTGGGCTCCGGTGAAATATGCACTTAAATCATAACCATAGCCATTGCCCGTGGGGGCACCGGCAGCGGCGGTAAAAGTGTTCCACTGAGCATTGGTAACCTCGTACTTGCCGATACGGTAACCGTAACTAGTTCCTGTTGCGGAAAGCAATTGCGGATAAGATGTCCATGTAATATTGACAAAAAGTCTGCCCCTCGTATGATAGGAGAACGCTTTCACTATGAAAGGAGCAGACATGAGACGCAAGTCGATCCAGGAACAGGACTTCGATTTCACCGAACAGTCAACGCTCAAGGTGGTCACCGAGTAGCGCCAGAAATACCAAGCCCTCTCCGAGGTGCTGGACGGGAATCCCGATCTCGT
>JAPLMX010000028.1 GCA_026386805.1 Phycisphaerae bacterium
GCTTTCGGCGGTTCTCCAACTCGTCGAAGTCCCTTCGTGTTCGTCCTTTTCTGTCCATGCGGACAGCCTACGAGAACGAAACGCTGGTGTCAATATATTATGCGAAAAATCTGTCACTATATTATGCGAAATTCAGTAACATGCCTACGCAAGCGTAGGCATGGCACCCGGCCATGTCCACGCCCGCGTGGACATGCTCTGGTTGCTCCATCATCGCTGCGGGGTGCGGGTGACGGGCGCAACCGGAAACTGGGACAGGATGTAGGTGCGGCGGTCGCGGACGAACTGCTTGATGGCGTTGCGTCGGCCATCGCCCCAGCCCTCGGCGACCAGCACGGCGGCGCCCTCGTCGAGGAAGCGGTCGAAGGCTGTCGGCGGATCGCTCGTTCCGTAGGAGGTCTTCCAGGGACCGTTGACCAGCTCCGTGAACGCATCGTAGTACATCTGCTTGTACTTGGGGTAGTTCAGGAACGTGGTGACCTCCGGGAACTGGCCGCCCACTTCGAAGAGGCTCCCGCCGGAGCCGCGGCCGGAGCCGAGTGTGAAGTCGATGTCCCAGGCCAGAAAGTGCCACTTGCCCTCCGGCAGGGCATAGTAGAAGCTGCTGTTCTTGCCGCGGGTGTATCCGTAGCTGTCCCAGTCGCCCACAGCGTGACGAGTGGCCAGCATCTTCGCGAAGCGACGCGGTTCGATCTTGGCCTCGATGTTCTGCTCGTAGCGCGGGTCACCTGAGGACGTGTTCATCGCGATGGCGAAATCGAACAAGTGCTGCCAGTTGTCCTCCTCCGAGTGCGATCGCTTCTCAAAGTGCCACCGGTAAGTCTCCGGGATCAGCGGATGCTGAGCGTCGGCCCGCAGCCCTTCGTCGATATTCGTGTAGCCGGTGCCGTCGACGGAGTACTCGAAATAATCGTCGACCTTATGAAGGTAGCCGTTGTTGTCCGTTGCGAACCAGAGATCGATGTAGTCGCCGTCGATCTTGCGAACATCGTCATAGCTTCCCCAACTGTGGCCATTGCTGATCAGGCGGACCCATTCCTGCGTTGAGTACTGAAGACCCACGTGGGCGAAGAACCAGTAGGAGGCGCGTTCCTGGAGGGGGCCGCGCGAGCTGCCCTCGGTGTTGTCGAGATTGATTCCCGCACGACCCCGGTACTTCTGATCGGGGTTGAACTCGATGCGGAAGGCGTGATTGTCGTAGGGGTTCCAGTTGGCGCCCGAGCGGAGGAAGGGGCTGCCGTGCAGGCGAAGCCCGCAATTGTAGAAGACGTCGGCGTCGTTGTAGACGAACGTGCAGTCCATCAGCTCGTTCGAAAGGTTCGGGCGCGATTGAAACGCTTTGACCACATCGTTGGACATCCAGACGCGGTACGTGTTGACGCGGGTGCTGGCAGCGCCGTCGCCGACGCGGACCAGGCAGGTCCGTTCGGGCGCAGCGGCCGAAGGCTCCAGCTTGGTGGGGAACCGCGTCGAGGCTGTGCCGTCGGAGGCCATGAGGTAAAACGCCCGCATCGTGCCGGCGGCCACCCCCGGGATCGCGGCCGTGTAAATACCGTCTCCGGGGATCTTGTCGCTGCCGGTCCCGTCATCGGTCATGGGGGTCGTGGAGAAGGTGGTCGTGCCCTCGGATCGGTAGTAGAGCGTGACCGACTGGACGCCGTCGTGATCGAGCACGCGGGCCGTCACGATGATCGGCTGGTTGGCGGCGGGCAGGATGGGGGCGTGCTGCACCTCCAGAATATCCGGACCACGATTGGTGACAAATGCCGTGTTGGGCCGGCCCGGCGTACCGAGGTCGAGCGGCATCTCCAGCTCGAACGCGTAGGCCGGTCGCGGCGGCATGATCGGCGATCTTTCTCTCGTCGTCCGCAGGAGCAGGTATCGGCTGCCCCGCAACCAGCGGGCCCAGCCGCGGAAGGTCACCGTGCCGGCGTTGATGCTGGGGATCGACTGGTTGATGCGATTGGCGCCGGGGTCGCCGTGACCGGTCGCGATCACGTGCAGCGACTGCGAGCCGGAATGATGATCCTCCGTGGACACGAAGGACCGCGTGTGATTGCCCAGAGTCCGCCAGGACGTCTTGCCGTTTTCGAAGCCATTGTTGACCAGACAGTTCGTGCCGCCGATGATCAGCTCCAGGTCGTCGAGGAGCACTTCGCCGTCACCGAGGAGCATCAGGTCGAAAACCGTGACGGAGTCATGGATGTATTGGTTGTTGCCGCCGTCAATCGTGTAGGAGAACTGCTGCCAGTGGGTCTTGCCGCTTTCGTCGCTGTCGGCCCAGGCATCGGGCGTGTCGTTATCACTGCGGGGGTCGCGCAGCTCGAGACTGGCGCCCATGCCGTCGGCCCACTTCGGCCACCGGCCCCCGTCGTAGTACGTCACTTCGTCGGCCACGACCGGGTAGCTCTCCGCCTTGCCGGTCTTCGGATTCGTCTGCGCGAGCGGGAAGGACAGGCGGATGCGGTCGCTATGATGGCTCAGGGTCCCCGTGAACGGACCGACCAGGTTGGCCCCAAGGATCAGGTTCCCGTACGTTGCCGCCAGGGTGTTCGGGTCTCTGGCCACGACAAGGAACGCTCCCGGGGGCATGATAGCGCCCGGGCCGAACGTGTAGTTGATACCGCTGGTGAAGGCCCAGCCGTTCAGGGATACTGTGCTTGTGCCCCGGTTGTATAACTCGACGTACTGGAAGCGGTCGTCTTGCGTGGCGTGGTGGTACATGATCTCGTTGATGACGATGTCGCGGATGAGCCTCGGGGCGTTCGGCTTGGCGAAGGTGGCCGAGGCCAGGCTGTCGAGCGCGGGGGAGCCGTCCGGATACCGCCCGAAGGCGACGCCGGGGTCCAGGCCGTCGTAGCGCACGGCGTCGAGGACGCGGGCCGGTGCCGGCTGGGCGGTGTTGCTGACCGCCGTTACGTAGACCGTCCCGCCGGAGAGACCCAAGGTGAAGGGTAGTCCGACGGGCGGTGTGCCTTCCTGCACAACCCAGAATCCGCCCGGCGGTAGCACGGTTCCATCCGGGATCTTGTAGGCGAGCAGGTTGAAACGGTCGTTGCTCAGGTAGACGCGGCTCAGATCGACCGTGGTCGGGCCCGGATTGTACAACTCGATCCAGCCGGGAACCGAGCCGTTGCCGGGCAGCAGCTCATTGATTACCAGACGCGTCGTCGGGTCGCTGCCGGTGCTGCTGGTCTTTGTGGCGACCGCTTGCAACACGACCCCGATGAAGCCGTCGGAGCTGCCCGACAGCGTCGCATTGTGGACTTGGACGGCCAGCACATTTGTGCCCGCCGCCAGGAGGTTCTTTCGCTGGGTCAGGTCCACGGTGACCGGCGCGGGCTCTGCGGCCGGACCGCCGCTGGCGTTGTAGGCTGGCGGAGTGCCGGAGATCTCCCCGCTGGCGGCTACGCGCGTGCCGTTGAGGTACAGGACGTAGCCGTCATCGTAGTGGACTTCGGCTTGCAACTGTGTGAACGACGCGATCTGCTCGGCCGTCAGCGCGAACCGCAGCCGGGCGTAGATCGAGATGTACTTGCCGTTCATGTCGTTCAGTTGAGTCCCTACCCACTGCAGTTCGCCGGCGTCATTGCTGTAGCCATATCCGCTGGGGCCGTCGAGCCAGGAGGTCGTGGCGGGGTCGTCGTTGAAGCCCACCTGCGTCCAGGCGGTGGTCGGCTGCCCGGTGGCGCTTGGCGAAGGCTCCTTGACGCCTTTGAAATACCGGCCGGGCGAGCCGATGCCCAGGAGTGTCATGGTCGTGGAAGTTGCCGGCGTGGCCGCGGCCTGGGCCGGCTCGGGACCGCCCGGACTGCCGCCGATGGCAGCGCTGGCCGCCCAGGAGCTTGCCTCTTCGGGGTCGCTGCCGAGCTTGGCAAGGACCAGCGAGTGCCCGGCGCCATCGGGTGAGATGGGCCAGGGATGTGTGCTGGCGTACTTGAAGGAGAACACGATCCCGCCATTGGCGTTGGACA
This sequence comes from Phycisphaerae bacterium, assembly GCA_026386805.1. Classification (GTDB taxonomy): domain Bacteria; phylum Planctomycetota; class Phycisphaerae; order Sedimentisphaerales; family Anaerobacaceae; genus PLanc-01. The sequence continues at coordinate 3,975 of JAPLMX010000028.1, forward strand.
GTTCGACTCGCTCGCCGTTGTTGTCGAGCTTGCCGGTGTAGGGGCCGACCACGTTGGTGATGTTGTACGCCGCCTTGAGGGCGTTGGGATCGCGAGCCACCACTAAGTATTGCTTGGGTCCGAGCACCGTGTTGGGCTCGAAGATGTCGTCGACGCCCTTCGTGAACGCCCACCCGCTGAGGTCTTCCGTCATGGCCCGGTTGTTGTACAACTCGATGAATTCGAGCTTCTCATCCTCCGTGGCGGCCGACTGGCCGGGCGGATGGTACATCACCTCGGTAATCATCAGCCCGAACCCTGGCTGGGCCAGCCATAGCACGACCATGCAGACAACCGCAGACAGACCGCTCCCCCTGCGGCATTGTCTTCTCATCGACATGTCTTACCCTTTCTCCGAAAAACCGTCCAAACCCTCATTTTACCACATTCCGGCCCGGACTTGGTAGAGATTCATCTGTCCGGTGACAATGAGGTGGAGCGAGCCGAACCGTGTCTGAGAATTGGCTTTGTTTTCACGGATGCTCCAGTCGTTCTTTTCTCCCATAACTCCCTTTCTGGACAGTAGTTAGCTTTCGTTTGCCCACCCTGCGAATTGGCTTTGTTTGGCACCGCAGCCCCTGGCGCCCCGGGCTTCTGTCGTCGGTTCCCCGCCCGTGCCTATCAACCCAGGCCGCGCAGTGACGGAGCTGTCTCGGCCCGGGCAATTGGCTTTGTTTTCCACCGGTGCACCAGCCTCTGCCCCTCCCCATAACGCCTTGTCTGAACCGCAGTTAACGATCATCTGTCCCCTGTGGCAATTGGCTTTGTTTCGCACGATGGCCCGGTCCGCCGTTCCTGTCATTGCGCCCGGCGCAGCAAGCCTGCCCCTGCGCGGGCAGGGGAAGGGTCCCCCATCGCGATCTATCGCGATGGGGAGCCCAAGCAGTCTCCATGCCGGGACTTCTGATTGGGGGTTCGCATGCGACAAATCATGGCTTGACTCTCCCGATTCTCTGTTTCCCATTCATGATCTGTTATTCCATTGTTCTGTTATCTTACAACTACCGTGACGGCCCGTCAACGGAAATCCCGGCAATCTCGCAACGATCGTGTGCTGCTGGCAAGCCTGCCTCCTGGAGGCAGAGCCCCCAGTTGGTGGATCATTCTCAGCCTGGAAGTACGCAGAAGCCGGATGAGCCGTTTTTCCGCCAACACACGGGTGCATGTGAGCGTTATCATTAGGAACACACGTAGGACTGAACGGGAACGCATGGGCATAGTACAGGACCACAATAGAGAGGCTGGGGACGCCGGGCCGATGGGCCAGCGGCAGGGCCAACCGCGTCTCTTGAGTGTGTTTCTGCGGGAAAGGGACCGCCTCCGGCGGATCGCGGCCGGCATGGGGATGAATAGCGCCGATGCCGAGGATGTCCTGCAGGACGTGTCCCTCCAGGTCCTGAAATATGCCGACCGGTTCGAGCAAGAGAACGTAATGATGCGATGGCTGGTCAAAACGACGGTCAACCACTGCCTTTCGGAACACCGGCGGCGGTTCCGGCACAAGGCGTCCCGAATCCTCCGGCGCCGGCCGGACTTGGGGCAGGTTATTGGCGGCGACTGTGACGCCACGGATCGGGCCGGTCTGGGCGAGGAGCTGGAAATCGTCCGGGGCGCCTTGGCCGAGCTCGACCCGTCGCTACTACTGATCGTTGTTCTGCGGTACTTCTGCGATCTCGACTCGAAGGCCATCGGTGAGATCGTGGAGATGAACGCTTCGACCGTACGGGCCCGCCTTCGAGAGACCCGGATGCTGCTGGCCGGGAAACTCATCCAGCGAGGAATTGAGCCATGACCATGACACCATGTAAGGAATTTGCGGACCGGATCGTCGATTACGTCGATGGCGAGTTGCCGGCGGACGAGGCTCAGGTGGTGGGGCGACATCTGGGCGAATGCGACCGCTGCCGCCGGACGGCGGAGGCATTGCAGCGGTCCCTCGGCTTGGCCAAGGTCATCTGGCTTGACAATCTGGCAGAACCAGCCGCCGCAGCGCCGGCTCGGCGCGTGCAGAAGCTGCACCGCAGATCGTTCTACGTTCTTGCCATTGCTGCAAGCATTCTGCTCGCGACAGGCGTTCTCCTGATCCCGGTTTCCCGTCGGGATTCCGGAGATCGGCCCATCACGGCAGAGCAGATCGAACGCCAAGTGGCCCGGGTGGGCATCGCGGCCGAGTTGCTCGCCGCCACCCGGATCGTCGCTCAATGCGAAGGCACCGAGTCCATCGTGCAGCAGCAGTATCGTTACATTCTCCGCGAGTACGCCGACACCCCGGCGGCCGAAAGCATCAAAGCCAACCATGACCTGAAGTTGGGAGGTACACAAAATGATTAGTCCTCGAATGAACCGACGTACAACCATCTTACTCCTCGCGTTGATTTGCTCAACGGCATGGGCCGGCGAACCGAACGAGATACCGATCCATCTCTCGTTCGAGATCAGCCCCACGCCACTCGGGTCTTTCGCTTCGCCGACAGACACTCGCTCAGTTGTATACCCGGTTGCAAGTCGCAGACCTCCCTTTGCCGCTGCCATCGCCCTTGTGCCTCCGATAGAGTGGCTCCCTTCTCCAGCACGCAGGACGATGTCCGGCTTCCTGGGGGACGACAGACTCCGGGGGGTGGGTGGGTATGCTGAGCGGCAAGGCGGCTTGTCTGAGCAACAGAAAGCATTTCTGGAAGAGACGAAATCAGTATTCAACTATCTTACGTCCAACCTCGTGCAGAGACGTCCTGATCCCAACGGCCCGGAATGTGTGTTGCTTTATGCGATGACCTTGGAAGATGCCAAGAAGATGGCTCAGGCATATTTCCAGTATGCTACGCATGAGTTCAGGATGCGAGTCGTTCAGGCGGAAAGCGCGATACGAGGGGCTACGGAGAGTATCGAGAGTACACAGAAGCGAATGTCCGAGATCGAGAAGCTGAGCGAGACCGCACGCAAGTCGCTGGAAGAGTTCCAGAAAACGGTGCCGTATCGCACGGAGAGCGAAGCTCATGCGGCCATTGGCGAATTGGACCGCATGCTTAACGCCGCTCAGGTCGAGATCGCAGGGATCGCGGCCAAAACGACGGCTATTCAAAAGTATCAAGGTGAGAGACTCAGGAAGGATCACCGACCGCTCCCGTCGGAGGCCGTGGCCAGACTGGACATGATGTTCATTGAAGAATCGATCGCCCTGCGAGGGGCCGAGGCCCGCCGGCAGATGGCCACGCAGCTTCGCGAGGAGGCAAACCGGTTTGTCGATCTCAAGTCCACCATCGCCAACGCCCCCGGAGAGAAAGCGACGCTCGCCCAGACCTTGCATAGAGCGCAGCAATCTCTCGCCGGCGGGCAAGGGAACTTGCCCGCTCTGAAGCAGGAAGAGCCGAAGATTCCGAACAAAGTCGTCATCTACCCCGTCAAGTGGGTGGACGAACCAGCCCAGAATTAGGCGGGCCGCGCGACGGCTGCATCTCCATAGTTGACTTGGCGGGAGGTTGCGGCGAAAATGCCCGATAGGTGGACGCGTGGGTTAAGAACCCACCCCACGAATATGGAAAGGAGATGCATCTATGAGACATGTCGTTTGCCTGGCACTGATTGTTGGTTTCACAACGAGCTTGTGGGCGGGACCCTTCATGGGCGAGTATGCAGGGACGTTCCACGCCGATTCGAAGACGACCCTCAAGGCGGTGGGAAAGGTCGTGGATGAGGGGGACCGGCACCGCGTCGTCCTCTATACGACGCCTGAGACGCCCATCGACCAAGGCGCGTATGTCGAGATCTCCGGGCAGGTCGAGGGTTCGGAAATGGCTCTCTCCGGCCGGTCCGGCGGCTATGGGTGGAAAGGCCAGATCAAGGACGGCACCCTGACGGCCAAGACCGAGTACGGTCAGTACTTCGAGATGAAGAAGATTGAGAGCAAGTCGCCCAACGCGGGCCTCAAGCCGCCGGCGAATGCCGTGGTCCTGCTCGCCTATGAGGCCGGCAAAGCTCCAGATCTGAGCAACTGGACCAACGCAGCGTGGGTGGCGCTGCCGGACGGCAGTATGCAGATCACGCCGGGCAAAGGGGCGAACAAGACCAAGCAGCAGTTCGGCGACATCAAGCAACTGCATATCGAGTTCTGGCTGCCGCTGGAGCCGAAGGCACGCGGGCAGGGCCGGGCCAATAGCGGCGTGTACCTGGCCGACAACTACGAGGTCCAGGTGCTCGACTCTTTCGGGCTGGTGGAGACCTCCGGCGACTGCGGCTCCCTCTACAACATCGCCCGGCCCAGGGTCAACGCGAGCCTGCCGCCGGAGACCTGGCAGACCTACGACATCACGTTCCGGGCTGCCCGGATGGACGCCGGCGGCAAGGTGACGGAGTTGCCCCGCATCACCGTGATCCACAACGGCGTGAAGATCCAGGACAACCTGGAAATCCCGATGGCTCGTCACCGCGCCAAGGGGCCGCTCCAGCTCCAGGACCACAGCCACAAGATCCAGTTCCGCAATATCTGGGTGGTCGAATGAGTGTGAAGGTGGAAGTGTGAAGTTTGAAGAATGTCATTGCGAGGAGCGCAGCGACGAAGCAATCTCAACTCCAAGGGTGAGAGATTGCTTCGCTGCGCTCGCAATGACATGCTTCCAACTTGCAACTCTCTTTCAATAACCTTCGATCATGATGACGGCCTTGTAGGCGGCTTGGCGGACGTCGCGGTCGGAATCGTTGGCCTGAGCCTGCTTGAGGACCGAAAGCGATTTCTTGTCCTGCAGGCGGCCGAAGAGTTCGGCCGCGGCCTTGCGGACCTGTGGGTCCCGATCCGAGAGCAGGGCTTGCTCCAGAGTGGTCCTGACCTTCGCATCGCCGGCAAATTGCTCCAGGTCCTTGACTGCTTGGACGCGGTTGCTTGGGTCGCCGATCTTGAGCTTCTTGAGCGACTCGCTCTTTTTCTCCTGGAGCTTTTGGGCTACCGGGTCCGGCGTCGGTTCTTTCGGAGGGACCGGCGGCCTGTACTCTCTGATGATGACAGGCGACGGCTCAACGATCACGGGCGGTCCAACGACGACCGGGCCGGGGTAATACCACCAGGGGTCACAGTAATAGTAGTCCGGCCCCGCGTACCAGCCCCCGTACCACCCATACCCATGATGATGGTAATGCGGGCCGATGGTGGTCCCGAAGCCGATGCCGACCTGAACGCCCGCCGAGGCCGCGCCCGGCGTCAACAAGGCCAGACACACGACCACCGACACAACGAATAGACACCATGCCCTGCTCATACAGACTCCCGTCAACCAAGCCCTACCGAAGGGCCTTTGTCCCCTTGCCGCCTATTATAACAACGCGGCAAGAGATATCTATGTTCACTCCTTCACGTCGTAGCACCAGAGCGTATCGTGGTAGCGGAGGTAGAGGCGGCCGTCGTGCAGGACCGGGTGGGCCCAGGCGTCGTGAGCACGGGCGGCCGTCAGGCAGAATTGGCTGATGATCTCCAGGCGGTTGGGGCCTATCTTCAGCAGGGCGGCGGTGCCTTCTTCGTCGAGCACGTAGAGCCTGTGGTCCGCGTAGATGGCGGCGCCCGTGGTCAAGTTCTTGAGTTCGCATTTTGTTTGACCCGTTTGCCAGTCGAGGGCGAGCCATGATTTGACCTCGCGATAGCCGGAAGCGAAGAGGGTGCCATCGACGAGTACGCCGCAGCCGGTCACCGTGTCGATGGGGGAAGTCCAGACGTGCTCGGCGGTGATATTCTGGGCGTCCGCTCGGAGCCGGTAAAGTCTGCCGTGCTCCGCGTAGGGCGTCACGAAGAACAGGCACCCCTGTCCGTAGATTGGTGTGGCGACGTTTACGCCGTGCGGGTTCGTCAGCGGCACGGTCCAGAGCAGCTTGCCGGTGTCGGCATCGACGCCGAAGCCGTGGGCGGACGAGCAGTTCGCGATCAGCCGCCGGCCGGCGTAGCGGAACAGGATGGGCGAAGAATTGGATGTTCGGTCGGTCTCAAGCGGCTCGGTCGTCCAGATCGTCTCGCCGGCGCGTTTGTCGAGCGCCGCCATGAGGGCCTTGGCGCCGCCGGGTGTGACGATCACCCTCGGACCATCGACGAGCAGACATTCGCTGACGGCCCAGGTGATGTTCTTGCCGCCGAATCGTTCGAGGATATCCACCGCCCAGAGCTCCTGACCCGATCCGGCGTCGAGGCACGCCAGACGCCCGTGGGCGTTCAGATGGTACAGGCGACCCTCTGAGTACGCACAACAGGCCCTCGCTCCCGGGTAGGGGCTTTTCCACGCCTGTCCATTCTTTGCCCGCCATACGATCTTGCCGCTGCGGTCGAGGGTGAAGATGGCAAGGTCGTCGCCCAAGTCACCCGTGATGTAAAGCTGTTCGCCGACGATAATCGGCGAAGACCATCCCATGCCCAGGCCGTCGGTTTTCCACAGCAGGGCGGGACCAGCGGTGGGCCAGCTCTGCAAAAGACCCTTCTCATCCGATAGGCCGTCGCGGCGCGGCCCGCGCCACTGGGGCCAGTTCGGCTCAGGCGAGGCGATCAGGCCATCGGGAGCGTTCTCGGCTGCGGCACCGATAGACACGAGCACCAGGCACAGAAGCAGACAGGGTCCGGCCGACTGTCGCATATCAACCTCCATCCACGACCAGGATTTTGCACTTGGGAATCGCCGAGAGGAACCGGCGGCCGTAGGGCTTGCTGACGATCCGGTTGTCGAGGACGACCACGATGCCGGTGTCGGTCTTGCTGCGGATCAGGCGGCCGAAGCCCTGCTTGAACTTGATGATGGCGGACGGGAGTTGGTAGTCGTTGAACGGGTTGCCGCCGGCGGCTCGGATTTGTTCGAGCCGGCCCGCCAGCAGGGGCTGGTCTGGGACGGCGAACGGCAGCCGGACGATGATGACGTTCGAAAGCGCCGCGCCGGGGACATCGACGCCTTGCCAGAAGCTGTCGGTGCCGAAGAGGACGCTGTTGTCCGCGTTTTTGAATTGGGCGATCATCGCGCTGCGGTCGAGGTCTGCGCCTTGTTGGAGCAGGCCGAAGTGGTTCTCGGTGAGCCAGTCCCTGAGCCGGGTCGCCATGTTGTCGAGCATCTGGTAGCTCGTGAACAGGATGAAGGCCCGGCCGGCCGTTCTGAGCAGGTACTTCTTGAGCACCTCGGTGGCGTCCATCACGAAGTCGGGATCGTTCGGGTTCGGTAGGCTTGTCTCCAGGAAGAGCGTAACCTGCTTTTCGTAGTCGAAGGGCGAGTCGAGGTGCAGGGTGTCGAAGTTGGTTAGCCCGATGCGATGGGCGAAGAACTCGAAGCCGTTGTTCTCGCCGGTGCTTAGGGTGGCGCTGGTAAGGATCACGGATTTGTAGTTTTCGAAGAGGCAGCGCCGGACATCGGGTCCCACGTCCAGCGGGGCGGCCCGCAGGCGGATCGTCCGGCCCCCGTTGCCCTCCGCCTCGACCCAATAGACGCGGTCCGTTTGCTTCTGGGACAGGAAGTCGGCCAAGTCCTGGACCAGGGCGCTGCAATGGTCCGCCGAGCGGGCGAGCTCGAACTTCTGGTCTTCGTCATCGCCTTCCTCGCTCAGCTTGCCCAGCTTCTTCTTCAATTCGGTCAGGACCGGTGAGACCGTGTCGTCGATGAAGTGGGGCCGGCATCTGCCGTTGCCTGCGCTTTGCTCGGCGTCGTACCACGCCTGCACCCGCTTGAAAAACGCGTTGGCAGCCCGGTCGGTCTCTCGCACCAGCTCGATGGCATCGTCGTCGCCGGCATGGGCGAGCAGACCCCGATGCGTCCGCGAGTTGTAGAGACCGTCCAAGAGAAAGCGGGCCCGGTGGTTGCTGATGTCCACGCCGAAGTGGTCCTCGGCCACCCGCTCGATGTTGTGGGCCTCGTCGATCACAATGGTCTGGTATTTGGGCAGAAAGTCCACGTCTTCCTCCTTGAGCACCAAGTCGGTGAATAGAAGCGCGTGGTTGGCGACGATCAGATTGGCTTCATTCCAGCGTCTCCTGGCCCGGTGGTAGAAGCAGCCTCGGTATTGGCGGCATTGGCGGCCGGCGCAGTTGCCGTGCTCGCTGCAGACCTTGTCCCACGTCGCCGGGCTCGGCAGAAACGGCAAGTCACTGCGCGAGCCGTCCTGGGTGGTCTCGGCCCATTGGCAGATCTGGTCGAGCTCGTGTGCGGTGGGTCCGAAGAGCGACCGCTGACCTCGGACGGCGAAATCGAGGCGGCGACGGCAAAGGTAGTTGCCTCGGCCTTTGGCTAAGACGGCGGTGAACGACTGGGGCAGGCAGCGGGCCAGGAAGGGCAGATCTTTGTTGGCGAGCTGCTCTTGCAGGGTGATGGTGAACGTGCTGACGACGGCCCTGTGCCCGCTCTCGCAGATCCGCCGAATGACCGGGATGAGATAGGCGAAGCTCTTACCGACGCCCGTGCCCGCCTCAACGGCCAGATGGCGGCCTTGCGCAAAGGCGCGTTGAATCGCACAGGCCATTTGGACCTGCTGAGGGCGCGGCTCGAAGCCGGGCATCGCCGCGGCGATAGGCCCGTGCTCACTCCACAACTCCTGCATGTCGGTACTGTAGCTGTCTTGTATCACGGTCGGAAATCCGGGATTGGGCAAAAAGTGAATACTACTGGAATGCCGTAATTCGTGCAAGTGAACACCGACAGACGAGCAGGGCCAACGCAAAGTCCCGGAAGCGGGTCCGTCGGACGCGTCGCCGTCTTCGGCAATGGGTGGCAGCGTCAAGGCCGAAGGCCTTGGCGATGGTCTTACGCAGGCCAAAGCCGCCATCGTCAATCCTTCGCCAAGCTCAGGAGGGTCGCTGCGCTTGACGCTGCCACCCGGAAGTCAGACGACTCTGCGTTTGCCCTGGACAGACGAGTCTGCTGGCGTCGCGGCACGGATTGTCTAACGGCTGTAGTAGGTGCGGACAATTGGTCCCGTGCTTCTGTTGTAAAGGCCGGTCGCAGAGGTTGAAAGGCTGGTGCCGAGGTTTCCAGGATAGCCGCCCAAAGGCGGCATCTGGCCGCCATATCCCGTGCCGAAGCCCATCGACTGCAGAGAATAGCGGGCCGGCGGGGCGACCAGATCGCTGACATCGTAGATACGCGCGACGAGTTTCGGAGCGGGTAGGGCATCTGTCGTGGAGATCGTAATGACTCCTTTGTCTACGACGTAGTCGATCCTGGCGGACGCCCCGGCCGAAAGCGAGAGCATCAGCAGATCCAGCACCTGGCCCGCCCGCAGCCCGGCGACGCCGTCGATGCCAATCGGCGTGTCTGCGTAGACGCCGGCACTGTTGAGCGGCCTCCAGAGCGCGATGATCTTTAGCGGCGGCGTGGTTGAGTCTCGCAGAATGCCAATCGCCTCGCTAAGAGGCGTCTGCCGCGTGAAGGAAGCCGGACGGCGCGTGACGGACGGTTTCTGCTTGTTGTCCGGCGAAGCCGCCGCTGGCGTTTTGGCCTTTGTCTTCTCGGCCGGCGTGTTTGGGGTAGCGGCCTGCGCCGCTACCGACAAGAGGGCCGTCACAATGAGCATGAGCACTGCTTTTGAAAGGGCTGTGAATGGAATCCTTCCGCTCATCCTCTACCTCCCGATCCATCTCCGTGGAGAGGCTATTTCTGCAACGGCTTCAGAGGCAGCATCTGCTCGGACTTCTGCAGGGCGTCCGCCTTGGCGGTGACGGCGTGCGGACCTCGGTTGATGTCATCCAGCGTTCTCGTCGCGGCGGTCAGCACCTTCTCGTTTTGCCCCTGGGCCATGAGGCGTTCCAGCAAGGCCGCCGTTTGTTCATTCGGGTAGTTCTTGAGGGCATAGATCGCGGCGGTCTGGCCGTGCTCGGCCGAGACCTCCTTGTTGCCGGCGGCGGCATAGAGCAGCGAGGCCTGGGCTTCCGGGCTGTCGATGCGCGTGATCGTGTTGAAAAGCTGTGTGTCCTGTCCCGGCGGGCTGGCT